>JAUWND010000134.1 GCA_030612835.1 Candidatus Methanophagales archaeon
AACAATGGCCTGTACTGTAGGATCCACATTATTTTTATTATCTGGAACCATATATTTGCTCACTAGGTAAAATAATCGCTTTCATACTATATAAAATGTGTCAATAGTTGGGATGTCAACCTCTTATCCGAACACGCATGACTCAACATCACATACATCAGTTCAAAAGCTTTTATCATGCCACATACGACGATAACAATATTCGTCAAACCCTTTCAGAATGCGCCGAATATTCTTTGCTGATGGCATCAATGCCATCCCACAGTTCGGACACCGGCTTTGTCTCACCTGCTAATACCTCCGTCCAACCATTTCGGAAACTTGCTTCTGCGGGCGTTAATACCACGCTCTCACGGAACAGGCGCACAATCTGAAGCAGATTGGGCAAATATTCTTCCGGCACACCTTTGACTTCCTGAATAATATCTTCTTCGTAGACTGAATATTTAGAGGACATAATTACTTCTCCTAATTTTATTCGCTTAATTAACTTATTCTCTCTTATCCTATATAAAATAAATTTTGACATTCTTCATTTAGCTTCTGACATTTTTTCTAACGCAGACCGATATAGCACATACGTTGCAGAATCAAAAAGGACAAATACTACCGCCTTGAGAGACGTTGATTCCGCCTTGAGGAAGGAGCTAACAGCTTTTATAGCCACTTCTGAAGCGTCCTCCACAGGATAACCATAGGCACCCGTGCTTATCGAAGGGAAAGAGATGCTAGCCAAATTGTACTTGGTTGCCAATTTTAAGCTCTCTTGATAAGCACTGGTGAGCAACTTAGCTTCGTTATTCCTGCCTCCGTACCAAATTGGTCCAACTGTATGGATTACATATTTTGCCTTTAGATTTCCACCCGTGGTTATTACTGCCTTTCCCGTTGGCAGTATACCCTGCCTTTTCACTATCTCTTTGCACGCTTCTAAAATAGCTCTTCCACCTACTCTGTGAATTGCACCATCTACTCCACCACCGCCCATTAAAGAAGGATTTGCGGCATTTACAATAGCATCTGTTTCCTGTTTAGTTATGTCGCCTTGAATGAGGGACATTTTACTTTGGTCAATAACCAGTTCAGAAGACAGGGTTTTCATCTTATTTGATTAATTAATCGTTACGAGTCATGTTATTCGACACTTTATTGTGTTTATGCAGTGGGGGGGGGCTATCTGGATAATATCCCTTCCCCTACCTTGTAGATACTGCATACTTCCGAAGGCTGTTGCGCATCCGTTCTACTAACCCTATTTTAACTTTTCCCGCAGCCATTCTCTTCTCTCGCCTAATCCCTTTTTGGGCATGGTTCCTGTGCCTTTATCGGCGGCATCATGCCATGTTTATTATATGTCTGAGGCAGTATAAAAGAGTATAAGAAGAACGAATACCTGTCACAACTACATAAAAGGAATAAAGGTGTGAAACATAATTAAAACCGCTAAGGACTACAAAGAACACATATATGGTAAAAAGAATAAGCAAAAATAGTTTCCTCTTGCCGCTTAGAAAAAGTTCGTATTTGTTTAGCTCCTTTTTATAACCACCCGATTACACAGATTTTCACGAGAAAAAGAAGAATATTGACATAGAAAGTTTCGGTACACTATTAATTACTTTACACCATAAATGTTAATCCCAAGTTCTTGTGTTAATCTTGTGAAATCTCGTGGTTTTTTTAGTTAGCTATACAACTACAAAAGTCCTATTCTTATACGCTCTATATTCTTTTCCGAATTTTCTTGTGAAAATCTGTGTAATCTTGTGGTTTGCTAAACAATATTTAGACTACTTCGCGATTTTTCCTTCTTTATCTTATTCGCACAAAGGTGCGCAATTCGTGTGGGTTCCGGCAGTTTGTGCTTGCGAATACAACTTTTTATTATCGTCAGCGACGTTTCCAGCGATACCTTATGCCCGGGCGCTACGATTATCGGCTTACTGCCTTTCTTACTCTTGAGATAATAGCCAACAGCCCTATCCTGGTATTTTATCACACTCGCTTCGCCTTCTTCTCGTGGTACTTTGCCACTACCGCAGAGGCTACTCTTTGTCACGCCTATCGTTGCCACGTTTAAGATAACGCCTACATACGTAGCTAATCCAGCAAACCTCGGATGATTTATTCCACATCTATTTATTATTAACAGGTCGGGCTTGTTTTTCAGTGTGTAAAAAGTCTTTAATATGGCCGGCGCTACTCTAAATGAGAGAAGACCAGAGATGTACGGAAAATCCACCGGCATCTCGGAATAGGAATAGTTAATGAACTTCAGAGATGGATATTCAAGCACGACGATTGCGGATACAATCCTCTCTCCGGCTTGTAACCCGTAGAAAAACGTCTGGTCAGTACCTGCGATTGTTTTTAGCGCTTTTAGATTTATCTCATCTGCGATTACGGCTTTTGATGCTATTTCGTCCTGTATGCGGTACAGTGCCCGCAATTTGGTATCTGACTCACAACACCACAGCCCGCTCATTGTAGCTGTTTCAACCTCTCACGCATATTCCGCCAATGGCTCCCTTTCCAGTATATCTGGCCACAGCGATTACAAATCCAGAAATCACACTCACCGATCATGCTCGTAGGCACATAACTTTTCTCCCGCAACATATCCTCTTCCTCTTCTTCCCTCACTTTTCTCAATTGCCCATTACACCGACTACATCGGATCGAAACGGGTTCGAGATTTATATTTGGGTAATGTCGAAGCAGTTCCTTCAATTGTCCCATCACCTCACCGGTTTTTATATGGACGCATTGAACACCCTTTCTCGTTGCTGAAGCTGCGAGGTTCTTGTCTCGAGTGAGCAATATTCGTGCTTCGTGCTCTGCCAGAGCGGCGAGAGATTCATCTTCTTCAACGCAATCGCCCTTTACTTCCGCAGCGTAAATGGTATCGTATCCGAGGATACGGAGCCATGTGCTCAGCTTCCCCAACATTCTATCAGTTACGAATCGGATGGTTTCCTCCGCTTCTTTCTCTATATTCACCATTTTAATCTCTCTGCACATTCGTTCAATTGAATCGTAAGTTGCGCAGAGGTGTTTCCACTACAGCAAACAAAGATTGTTTATATCATGAGGTAATGATCTATATATATGTTGAGGGTTTTTTCTTTATTTAGAAAGAGGCGAAAAAAAATGAAAAGGGAATTGATAGCAGGACTAATAGCGGTACTTGTAATCGCATCAGTTATGATGTTTTCTGGTTGCGTAGAGAAAGAGATAGAGATAGAGGAAGAGAAGAAGATGAGTGTTGCTGATATAAAAGCAGAGGTGCTCGCCAATGCTGAAGAGACAGATACCTACAAGTTTGACATGGATGTGACGATGAAGATGTTAGTGAGCAATGAGACTAATGACACAGAAATGACAACAATAAGTAACGGACGTGGCGTATTGGATGTTGCGGACAAAAAAATGAAGTTGTATATGAATACGAGCATGGAAACGAATGAAACAACCGAAGTGCCGGAGCCAATGGAAATGGAGATGTATTTAATCAATACCACCATGTATATGAAGATGAACCTGGGTATACCGGGGCTACCACCTCAATGGACAAAGATGGAAATGCCGGAGGGCTATGAAGAATCTTGGGCCTCCCAGAACCAACTAGAACAACAGATGGAGCTATTGGACATCTCGGAAGTGGAGCTTTTAGCGGATGAAGAGTTGAATGGCGTGGATTGCTATGTGCTAAAAATCGTACCGGACATGGAGAAGTTCTGGAATTCTACGATGGCTGCCGTAATGGCTAGATCTACACAAGGCTTAGCACCCGGCATAGACCTCCAGAAAATACTGAAGAGCATGTCCACGAAGGAATGGATTGCAAAAGATACAATGTACCCAATGAAGACACAAATGGAGATACTCCTGGTGGTGCGTTCAGAGGACCTGTCCATTCCGGATACGGTAGAGGGATTTACAATGACCGCGGACGAAAAGGTTGAACTGCTATTCTACGATTATAACCAGCCCGTCTCGATAGAGTTGCCAGAAGCGGCAGAAGCGGCTGCCGGGATGCCCGTGATGCAGATGCTGAATCAATCTGCATTTAATCAAACCACACTAAATCAAACCGCTATAACGACCGAATAAGCACGCAAGAGGACTTTCTCCTCTTATTTTTTTTCCTGAAACAGAAAAAGTACTCGCTCGAAATTCGATATTTTCCCGCCTATTATCTCTATCCCTTCCGCACTCAGAAGTCCTATCTTCTTAGCCACGCCCAAACTATAGCCGCCAAGATCACCGCTACTTCTCACGACACGATGACAGGGTATGATAATAGGATACGGATTTCTCGCCACTGCTTGCCCAACAGCACGAGCTGCACTAACTGTGCCTGTTATTACCCGCGCTAGCTCGCCATAAGTGGTTACTTTACCTTTGGGGATCTGCTTCACTCTACTCAATACTGCCTCCTGGAACTTTACTGTCATAGTTTAAAATATAATACCGTTCATATTAGAAACGATAGCATATGCAAGAAGTAAAAACGGTAAAAATCCTGGATACCACATTGAGAGATGGTGAGCAAACACCGGGGGTATCACTAACGCCGGAACAGAAGCTGCAGATTGCTAAACAACTGGACATGTTAGGCGTTGACTTCATAGAAGCGGGAACTGCGATTATTTCGGAAGGCGAGCAAAAGGCGATAAAGGCAATAGTAGATGAAGGTTTAAACGCAGAAATCAGCTCATTTGCACGACTTTTGAAGGGCGATATTGACGCTGCGATTAAATGTGGTGTTGACACGGTTAATTTAGTTGCCCCTGTTTCGGACGATCACATAAAGAAGAAATTGAGGAAAGATCGTGAAACACTAAGAAACATGACCATTGAGATGTCAGAATATGTAAAGGGGCATGGCTTAAAGGTGGAAATCAGTGCGGAAGACGCATCACGAGCGAATATGGGTTTTTTAAAATCTTTCTTTTACGATTTGGGTCAGATTGTTGACCGTTTAAGCTTCTGTGATACCGTTGGTGTGCTCTATCCGGAACGTACGAAGGAGATGTTTCAGGCCCTTTGTAGTTGCGACACGCCCGTATCCGTGCACTGCCACAATGACTTCGGATTGGCGACTGCGAATTCAGTAGCTGCTGTTATGGCGGGTGCGAAGGTGGTGCACGTAACGGTAAATGGGTTGGGCGAAAGAGCGGGTAACGCATCCTTAGATGAGGTGGTAACTGCTTTAGAACTGCTCTACGGCGTAAAGACGAATATAGCAAAGGAGAAGATGTATGAAACATCGCGACTAGTTATGAATCTGACAAAGATGCCTGTTGCACCGAACAAGCCGCTTATGGGTGATAATGCCTTCACGCACGAGTCTGGAATGCACGTTCATGGTACCCTGGCAGATAAAAGCTTGTATGAGCCAATTGACCCGGGACTGATAGGGCGGAAGAGGCGATTCGCAATAGGGAAGCATACCGGTAAGGCATCAGTGAAGATGAAGCTGGATGAGATGGGTATATCGGCAGATGATGAGCAAGTGCAGAAGATATTGACCGAAGTGAAAGAGCTCGGCGATAAAGCTAAACTGATTACAGACTCGGATTTCCAGGCAATAGTAGATGATGTATTACATATAGTGCGAGAGGAGAAGATAAAACTTGTGGATATCTCTGTGGTATCAGGTAAGAACGTGTACCCAACGGCGTCATTGCGATTGGAGATAGATGGAGAAGAGGTGGTGGAAGCGGGTGTCGGTATTGGTCCGGTGGATGCGGCAATAAACGCATTACGGAAGGCGATGGCCGGGATGGAGATGAACGATTTGCGCCTTGACGAGTATCACGTAGATGCCATCACCGGTGGAACGGATGCGCTGGTGAATGTCGTAGTGAAGATGAGCAGGGGTGATGAGACGATAACAGCAAGTGGTGTGAGTGCAGACATTGTGATTGCGTCTGTATACGCACTAATTGATGGTGTGAATCGGTTGTATCGCTAATTTTCTAACACTCAAAACCAATTCAACAAAGGGGGCACTGTCGAATTTACCCGTTTGTTGACAAGAAGTTGCATCGCGGATTGCCTAACCGGCTACCCGCGCCATTCGGGGTAATCCTACCGCGGAATGCGCGGATGGCAACGCCCACGTAGTAAGCCCGCGGAACAACGTGGAAAATCTAAAAGTCCGGTTTAGATCAACTGCAAGGATAAAAAAAAACACCATGAAGAGCGTAAAGCGAACCATTGTAAGAGTCGTCACTTATAATAAGCGAAAACGGACTGTTACGCTTAGACCAAAAGGTACGGAATCAGACTATAATGGCTATAGTGACGTTATAGTGGATGGACGAACGATTCTCGGCTTACAGATGGCTTCTAAAGTGTTTATAATTATCTGCGATGTAGAACTTGGTAAGCCCCATAAGCTCCCGGAATCGATGGCGCGAAGTGGACAACGCCAAACTCCAGGATGAACGCTGCTCTTAAATTATCTGATAAGAAGCGACCTCTCAGTATCCCAACCATGTATGATAGGGCGATGCAAGCGCTGTACGCTCTTTCATTAAGCCCGGTTGCTGAGGCAACAGCAGATCCTTGCTCGTTTGGCTTCAGGAAGTATAGAAGTGCGCAGGATGCGTGCCAATATGCTTTTATTTGCCTGAGCCACAAGAATTCTGCTCAATGGGTGTTGGAAGGAGACATCAAAGGATGTTTCGATAATATCAACCATGAATGACTTCTGGACAACATCCCGAGGGATAAGTCGATCTTAAAGCAGTTTCTCAAGGCAGGATTCGCGTATAATCGTCATCTGAACCCTACCAAAGCAGGAACTCCACAAGGTGAATTTTGTGAGGTATGCAGATGATTGTGTGCCACGAAGCTGCACGAGAGATGAGGGTTTGGCCCCTCGAAGCCTGCTTGCAGGAGCAGGCTTCAAACCGCCTTAAGCTGCTGTGGTTAAAAGCCATGGTGG
>JAUWND010000026.1 GCA_030612835.1 Candidatus Methanophagales archaeon
GGCGCGAGTCGGGGAGCTCGCTTTGAGCTCGGATTCCTTTGACTTTCTTTCTTAGACTTAGGGCAGGTGGTGCGAGCGATTTATTATTATGAGCTGGCACTCGCTATTGCTAAGGAGATTGGCGACAGACGCGGTGAAGGCACCTCGCTAGAAAACATAGGCGTTGATTTCGAGGATTTGGATAAATAAGAGCGAAAGATTATTATCATCACGCGCTCGCAATTGCTAGGGATATTGGCCAAAGAACAAGCGAAGGCCACCCGCTTGGTAACCTTGGAACTCCTTACTCTGCTCTGCGGCTGGTGGAGCGAGCTATAGAATATTATTAGCAGGCTCTCGCTATTTCTCAGGAGATTGGCGACAGACGCTGTGAAGGCAGCGATCTCGGAAACCTTGGACTGGTTTACTCTGATCTGGGGCAGGTGGAGCGAGCACTAGAATATTATAAGCAGGCTCTTGCTATTGCTAAGGAGATTGGCGACAAACGCGGTGAGGGCAGCGATCTCGGGAACCTTGGACTTGCTTACGCTGCACTGGGGCAGGTGGAGCGAGCACTAGAATATTATGAGCAGGCTCTCGCTATCTCTCAGGAGATTGGCGACAGACGCAATGAAGGCAACTGGCTCGGAAACCTTGGAATTGCTTACTCTGATCTGGGGCAGGAGGGGCGAGCAACAGAATATTATAAGCAGGCGCTCGCTATTTCTAAGGATGAAAACTCAACTGAAATAATGATGGATGAGAAGAAGCAAAAAGCGACCCTGAAAATCAGCGATGGCAGAACCCGCGACCTGAATGTTAAAACGGAGGACGGAAAGCTAAACATATATATGATGAGGGATGTTTTCATTAGCTATGCAAGAGAAGAAGAAAAGGATTATGTTATTCCTTTAGCAGTAGCTTTGTCAGACTTAAACATAACTCTTTGGATTGATATAAAAGAATTATTGGCGGGTAATAATTTACGTAAAGATATTGATAAAGGTATTGAAGAATCAGAATATTGTATAGCTTTATTATCAGAAAATTATTTTTCAAAAGAATATCCATTATTAGAATTAGATACATTTGTAAAAAAGCAAAAGAAAATTATACCAATCCGTTGTGGATTTATAGACCCATATTTTGACGATGAAAAGTATTCATTCTTGAAGGATTTATTGCACATTGATTGGAAAGAGGGGATAGAAAATGTAATGGAAAAAATAATTAGAGCAATCCGCCCCGAGCTGCTCCCTGAGTATAGCGATATTAGTTTAAAAAATATACCAACCCCACAAAATCAGCTACATGCAGCCTCTATTATTAAAACATATAGAGGCGCAGGGAGAAAAATTGAAGCTTCGCAAATTGCATTAGACTATTTATCTCTTTATCAAAATGATCCAAATATCTTAAACCTTTATTTTAATAGTGCTAGAGCCACTAATAATAAATATATAATTGAGATAGCTATTATTAAAATTTCTGAATACTTAAAAAGTAATCCAAACAATATAAGCGTGAGAGAAAATTTTATAAGTTACTTAACAAAGGTAAAAACAGGGAATATATATCAACAAATAATTATTGTTGATACAAGTGAATGGTTAGAAAACCATCACAACGTAAATATAAAAAAGGATTATTTAGATATAGTGTTAAAAAAAGGAAATCATGAACAAGTAAAAAGAGCTATAAAAGAGGGTAAAAAGTGGTTAATAGAAGAGGATAATATTCAAATACGTTGTGCTTTATTTCGATTAGTTATGAGAAGAGGTTCTCCAATAGAAATAGAAGACATGCTTAAAGAAACTGTCAATTGGATTACATCTAATATGGATAATAAAGACAGTAAAAATTTGATAGTGGATTATATAACTTATATAAAGGACACTGGCAATGATAATCAAAGAAGAAATGCCATTGAAATTTGTGAAGAATTGTCACGAAAGAATCCTGAAGACAATTTTGTATTGCCCGCATATTTATCCCTAATTTTCAGGCTTAGGGACCTACAATATATTGATCGTGCTTTTAATTTTATACAAGAATGGCTTTCATTTCCGTTTAAAAAACAATCTACTTCTATTAATGTACGAGAACATTATATTAAATTTATAAGAATATTGGGAAGTCAAGAACAGGTAGAAGAAGTTATTAAAGAAAATAGAAAATGGCTTAAAGGTATAGTGAATGTTAAAAGCCAACAAAATGTTCGAGCGGGTTTACTGAATTTAATTAACATAAGAGGTACAGATACTCAAGTGTTAGAAGAAATAGATATCACACTTGAATGGTTAAATAATAATAAAAATGAAACCTATGTTAGAAGTAATCTTTTAAATCTTGCCGAGGAAAAATGTAGAGAAGATTCTATCAAAGATACTATATTTGAAAATTATACTCATTGGCTAAATGAAAATAGAAATTATGAACCAGGTACTGAAGTCCGGAAACGATTTATTAGGTATATATTAGAAGTAGGGAGTTGTTTACAACAAAGAAAAGTAATTGAAGATAATGAAAAATGGATAAACGTTCATAATGATAAAAAAGTTAAAAAGGTTTTAGACGAATTAATTAGAGAATACACTAAATATTGTTGAGTTAATACGTCCAACCCTTGAATATCGAAGAATCTCATCAATATACGTTTTCTTGCAATATAATATATTTTGCGAACGAGTACTGTTTCACCTATTACCCTCTCTTCTGTACTTTCTATTCCAATAACGTTTCCCGACTATACGAAGTCGGTGTATGCCGATTTTGGCACAGCGTAGTGAAGCCGTATAGCCCGTGTTGTGTGACCTTTGCGTCTTCTTACCACATGTGGTCACACAGCAGTTAATCTGTTCTTTCAACAATCAGTGAAGGTACCTCTGCTACCTGAGCAAGTAAGTTCGCGTATTCGATAAGCATGCCGCGGATAGCGTTTAGAACCTGTCGTAGTTCCTCATAGTCATCCCAGTGTCTCTCGTGCTCCAAGGGAGAAACAGAACTCTTTTTGGTGCTTTCGTAATCAAGGAGCAGAGGATGCCATTTCGCTAAAACTGGACGTAGCACAACATTTAGGATAGCCACAGCGAGATAGCCAAATGACAGATTGTCTTTGCCCTTCGGTTGTGCAATGGAGGGACCATATTTGCGTAGGATCTTTCTGGTTGTGTCAAAGAGTGTGTAAAGCGAAGAAAGTGCCTCTCGAAGCAAGCCCTCACCAGGCTTTAGTTCCGCTACGGAAATGCGAGTGATCAGTTCAACGTACATCTCCCAAGCAGCGTCTCGCTCACTCTCATCCGGTTCCCAGGTTCCTTCGATTCCGCCTATGAGCGGTAACTTAAGGCGGACTTTCACACTGGTAAGCTTTGTCATAGTCTCTCACCTTCACGGGCATGTCTTGTTGTACTTGAATCTGTCCCGTGGATTCATAATAAGAGGCGCCCTACTGGTGCGCGCATGAATGGCATCCTCAATCAAATATGCTAAAGTATCCTTCCTTTTTGGATAATTGATTACCCTTGCATAACAATCTTCTTGTTTCTCATCTTGCTTAAGGTTCATGTTAAGCCTATCTGGATTTCCATTGTTCTTATAATTCGGTAATTTAATCCCTAACAATCCGTTAGGTGTGACTCTCTCCCCATGCCGGAGCGAAGCCTGAACCTCCCAGTCCACATAGCGACGTGCCCAAGTACATTTACCGATCAACACGATGGTCACGGTGGAATCTTTCAAGTACAATTCCCTGATTCGGCGCATGACATAGTCCGTATCGTCGCTATCGATGATATCTTGCTCCATGCCAACGCCTAGCGCCCGGGTAATAAAGACTTTGCGCTCGTGGTCAAAGGTCTCAATAAATTCTTCTACTTCATCTTGGTCATCGTGATGATAGGATATAAAGACTTTGTGCCGGACTTCACTCATTTTAATCCCCCCTTTTATTTAATGACGTAATGTCACATAACATCCTATATCCAAACTCGAGTTTGCATATATTCCCATTTTGGCATTATATCCGAAGTCAAGTTCGTATATATATCGCTTTAGCTGAAACTTCCCCCCTCATTTTTTCCCTCCTGACTTTTAAATAGAAGAGGGTATATAAATAACTTGCGTATCTTTTTTGCAATGGCGTATAGCGTCTTGTAAGTAAAAGAATTCCATCGTTTTTCTTTTTGGTTTAGTTTTCCATTTTGGAATATACCACAACTTGCTAAGACCCTTTTTCCAATATTCTAATAAATGCTTTCTTTACTCCAAAGATTTCTGAAGTAATGCTTAAAGCAAAGGTGATTGTTAGAAGAATAAAAGAGACTTCGATGGTAATTAGAATTGGTGAGCTAGATTCTCTGCTATAGTTCCTTGGAGAAAGAGTTCTAAGGGATGTTAGGCGTAGTACCCACTTCATTCTTTTAGTTTTGTTTATTTCTATATTCCTTAATCGCGTACTTCAACGTCCTTTTGGCTAAACAAGCGCAATAAATCTTTTGTATTGGAATACCACCAAGCCAATTCATTACATCATCCTCATCTATTTTCTCCGCTTGCTCTATCGTCTTTCCTTTTACCATCACTGTCAGAGCAGATCCGCAGGCAAGAGCGCCTGCGCACCCTACTGCAAGAAACTTTGCCTCCTTTATCTCTTTTGACTCAGGCTCAATCTTCAGGAAAATCTCCATTGAGTCTCCACACGGACCGGTATAAACAGCGTGAGCATCAGGGTCCTCTATCTTTCCTACATTCACCTTCCTAAGTATGTATTCTATCGCCGTACTTGAATATCCTGATATCTTTAGTAAGTTTTTTTTATCCTTTTCCTCTGCCATATCTAACTATTCCTGATTCGTATTTATAAACTTAATGGTTTTTTGATGCTCGTAAATCATGTTAAAAATTATCCATTCCAAGCAAAAAATGGTAAAATCTTCATGATGAAAGAACTGACAAAGATAAAAGTCTTCAGGATTGACAATCCGCTAGAATGCAGCATAATCGAGCGTCTTAACCGGTTCGTTGTGATGGTGGAGATCAAAGGAACCAATCATCCCGCCTACATAAACAACACCGGAAGGCTATCCGAATTTTTGGTCAAAGGGAGGAAAGCGTTCTGTTTTAGAACTCAAAACCAGGGCAAAACAGATTTTAGGTGGTTTGCGATAGACAATCCCAAAGACGCATTTGTGTATCTATTTAATCCTGATCTTGAGATAAACCTCTCGTAAGCCGGCAGTATCACAGTACAATCTTCCTCTCGAAGCTATTATGAGCCCCGCACAGATTTTTTTAAAGCAGTCCTTCACAGAAGCCATTTTAAATTTCTTGTCTCTGCACTTATAGCTTCGTTTACATGCCAAAAGCATCCTAACCAAAGAATCCTCTTGTGCGTTTGCAGAGCCAGACGAGGGAGAGCATTATCGGGACCTCCGTCAGAACGCCCACGACTGTCGCAAGTGCCGCGCCGGACGTCACGCCAAATAAGGTAGTGGCAACTGCGATTGCAACCTCAAAATGCTTTCTTTTAGATGAACGATAATAAAAACCCTTGTCGAAGCTGCGTCCCCTATACTATGCTATGTTCAATACTACATGTTCAATCCATATTTTTATGCCAATGCCAATCAAGGTAAGCCCTCCGATTATTTCAATTTTATTTTCAAAAATCGTTTTGCAACCAATCAAACTCAAAAGCCCAAAGGCTATCCAATGGTCAATACCGGAAATTATAATGTGTGCGGGAGTTCCATTTTTACCGTTGTATTGGGCAAGTTCATTCTCGTTAAACGTTCGCATTTCATTAAGCAATTACCCTCTGATAGAGAAAAAGAATAAAAGAAAGAATGAACGGAGTTACTTCCTGAGCTCCCCCAATCTCTTCTCTATCTGCTCTAATTCTTGCCTCAGATCTTTTGCTCGCCTATCAAGCATTGAAATCTCTTCTTTTACACGCCTCGGCATCGTAGCTCCAATTATACTCAATCCACCGCTTTTATACATCTCAATTGCTTCTTTCACCGTGCCAGCCGTGACAGTCGCAATATCCACGCCTGCTGCATGAAGCATATAAAATATATTTGGCCCTATGTTTCCGGAGATAACCAAATCCACCTCTTTATCCAGAAGCATTTCCGGATGTCCGATACAGAAAGCTCGCCCTGTCTCATCAATGATGCTTTTGTTTCGTACTGCTTCAAACGCCATTGTATCAGGGTCTACAATCACGAAGTATTTGCTCCTTCCAAATTCCCAGTGCACTCGTGCATCCAGATCTCCCGCCGCTGCAGTTACACATATCTTCATCTTTTTTATTACCTCCTTTACAGGATTACAGTAGCTTTGTCCTTTTAAAATATACGCAGTCAATCCAATTTTCAGCAGAGCTTAGACATACGCTCGCAGGATACATTCCAGGTAAGTATGCCTCCATAATATCGTTTGCTTCGCATTTAGGTTGGCCCGATGGGTCCATCCCAAAATAGGGGCAGCCATCCGTAAACGGGATTTTCTCCGCGTTATTTTGTGGTGGTGTAAATGCCATAAAGAACACCTCAATTTACTACATAAGTTTTAGGGTATAAAAAAGTTTCGATTTCTTTCTTTTTATGATTCTATTAAATAGTGATACGCACTTAGAGTTGCTTTTGCTCCTTCTCCCGCAGCCACGATAATTTGTTTCTCCGGTGCATTAGTTACGTCTCCGGCCGCAAATATTCCCGCAGCACTTGTTTTACTGTTACAATCCACTTCTATTTCTTTTAACTCGTTAAGTTTCACCACATCCTTTGCGAATTCAACATTGGGGATAGCTCCAATATCTATAAAAACACCACCAACATCGAGAACGACTTCCTCATCGCCCTTTATACTCTTAATAACAATCCTTTCTACTTTATCCTCCCCCGTTATCTCCTTGACCGCATAGCCCGATAAGAATTCAACTTTACCAGATCTCTCCGCCTTCTCTACTAATATCGGGTCTGCCTTTACAGAAGCACGAACTATACTGTAAATTTTTCTTGCATATTTGGTGAGGTCGTTTACAGCAGTAATAGCAGGATTACCACTACCGATTACCGCTACATCCATTCCAGCGAAAAGAGGTGCATCACATGTAGCACAATAACTTACGCCTCTGCCTATCAATTCTTTCTCACGTGGCACATTCAGGGACCTTGCACGTCTACCGGATGCAATAATTACCGCTTTACCCTTAAAGTTTTTACCATTAGAAGTCAGTACCGCGAAAAGTTTATCTTGCACACTGAGTTTTTTTACCTCTTCGCCTATCAATAAAGGAATGGGAAACTGTCTGACCTGCTCCTCAAATTTACGCATCAACTCCTGCCCTGTTATAAATTGGTATCCCATATAGGTCTCTACACTCGAAGCGAGGAGTGTCTGCCCTCCCACATTCTTACTTATAACTAAAGTGCCAAGTTTCTTCCGCGCAGCATAAACCGCAGCCGTCATCCCCGCCGGACCTGCTCCAATAATAATTAAGTCATAGAGTTTATCCTCTTCCTCTGGCATCTCTTTAATCTCTTCAGGTATTATGAACTCCATTTTATTTCTCCCTCACCTTCCTGTCCTCATAACGTGCTTTAAATAATCCGATTCGGGCACTGCACCTTCAAAATCTATCGTTTCATTTATCACAACCTTTGGTACGGCAGCGACATTATACTTATGGTTTAAATATGGGAATTCTGTCGCTTCTACCATATCTGAAGTGATTAATGGGCTTTCCATTGCCATCTCATGCGCCATTTGAACAGCCGTTGGACAATAAGGGCAGGTAATCTTGTCAACCTTGTAATACTCCCCCTTCTCCTTATCTCCAACAAAATCAAGGACCTCTATATCCACTTTATCTGAGATTGCAGATAGCTCTTCCATCAGCATCCTGTTGTCGCCACAGCTTGGACATTCAAACTCCTGGGTGAAGACAACCAATTTTAACCCTTCTTTTAAGCCTTTAAGGCCATCTTCAACCTTTTGTCTCACTTCTTCACTTAAAATAGCCATTTCTCTATACCTCCTTATTCCATTTCTGAACACCTGCTGGCAGTAAGATCTCACGGTAGAATCTTACATAGGCTCGTTCGCAGTAGCAGTATCCCTCATCCGTGACCTCCTCTTCCGCTTTCCGCTCGCCCTCTATGGAAAGGACATCGCACTTCTCCAAATCTACTACTGCTGGCATTTTTTTCTCATCACGCTCCTTTACATCTCCTCTTTTTTTTCATCATATATAAAAATACTATTTTTTCTATCGTAAGATAAACCTCCTTTTTAGTAATTGTTGATATCGGGTCTTCATCATCTGAATATATCTAACATCTCAATTATCGTTTGCTGCTTGCGGAATCCAAGATCTGTCAATCTACCGTCAAAAATCTTATCCCTGAATTGGTCGCCAAAGCCCATCTTTGGTCTGTCGTCCCGGTAGAACACACCAATCGGTATCCTATCACCCCATTCACATGCCTTCTTCAGCGCCTCCTCCTTGTCATGCAGATCATAATCAGGCGGCAGTTTGTAAATCCTCTCCTTATACCAGCTTACTGTATGTGTTCCCCATGTGATGCAGGGCTGGATCACGTCCACATAGGAGAATCCCTTGAAACGCATCGCCTCCACGAACAGATCGCTCAGCCCTTTGATATCTCCTGCGTACCCTCTTGCAACAAACGGACATCCGTGCAGAAGTGCTGTTGCCAGCGGCCGCAGCGGTTCGAGTTCTACCCCTTCGAACTGCAGTCTTGTTTTAGCCCGCAGGTCGGTGGTGGGGGAAGCCTGTCCCTTGGTGAGCCCGTATATCTGGTTGTTATGCACGATTAAAGTGATATTTGGGTTCCTGCGAATCGTGTGTAAGAAATGGTTGCCACCTTCCCCGTAGCAATCGCCATCTCCTGTCACCACGATGGTTGTCAATTTTGGGTTCACGACATTTATTGCTACGGCGATTGGAAGGGCTCTGCCATGAAGTCCGTTGAAGAAGTTGCATCTCAGATAGTGCGGCAGTTTCGCTGCCTGACCAATGCCTGAGACCATACAGATCTCTTCGGGCTTCCTCGCAAGCGCAACCAGAGCGCTCTTTATCGCTCTCAATATTCCGAAATTCGGGCATCCTGGACACCACTGGTTCTCAGCATCGCTCTGATAATCCTCTATCTCAACCATTTACAAACCCCTCCATTATGTACATATGATCAAGCGGCAGACCATCATACCTGGCTATTGCCCTCTTAACACTGATACCATACTCACTCCTTAGCAATCTTCCAAGTTGCCCGGTAGCATTACTTTCAACCGTGTAGTAATTCACATCTCTTGGAAACTCATACTCTGGAAGGGGCAAGAGTTCAGTGAAATGTATCGCTCCAACCCGAGCACCATTCTCTCTGAGTCTATCCACCGCCTCGAAGACCGCGTTTCTCGATGATCCCCAACTCAAAAAGACGTCCGTAGCATCGGAGATGTCCTTCTCCTCAGGTGGCACAATTTCCTTTCTCAGAAGTTCGGTCTTCCTCAGTCTCTTCTTTACCATCCTCTTCCTGAGCTCCAGATCTTCGGTTATATGACCGTATTCATCATGCTCGTCGCTGTCACAGCAGACCAGATGATGGCTCTGACCGGGATAGAGCATGGGCGAGATCCCGCTCTCGTTCAGTTGATACCTCTTATAATTCGCTATCTCATCAGGATTCGCCAGATATGACCTATTTATAACCTTATCGAGCTCGAAATCATCTAAAGTGAAATACGAATCGGCTAAGTGCTGGTCGGTCAGGATTATTGCCGGAATCTGGTATTTTTCAGCTAAATTGAATGCACGGACGATCTTGTGGAAGGCGTCTTTTGGATCAGACGGAGCAAACACGAGTTTGGGAAACTCTCCGTGACCAGCGTTGATTGCAAAGAGCAGATCGCCCTGTTCCGTCCTCGTGGGAAGACCTGTTGCAGGAGCAGGTCTCTGGGCGAGAACGATTACAACCGGTGTTTCCGTCATCCCAGCAAGACTGATTCCTTCGACCATCAGGGCAAACCCACCGCCAGAGGACGCTGTCATCGCTCTCACCCCGGCATAACTCGCACCGATAGCCATATTTACTGCTGCTATCTCATCTTCAGCCTGTTCGGTGAATATCTTCAGCCTCTCTTTATACTTCGATAGGAACGTTATGATCCCGGTTGATGGGGTCATCGGGTAAGCAGCGATGAAACGGCATCTCCCAGCCGCAGCGCCAAGTGCCAGAGCTTCATTTCCTGATATGAGATAATGTTTTTGCTCCCTTCTCGGCAGTACCCAGGGACATATCCCCTCACAGCTATTCCTGGCAAACTTATACCCCTCTGCCGCCGCTGTGAGATTCTTGCTCACTATCACATCCCCCTTCCCAGAAAACTCCTCTAGTATTACCTCTTTGAGCGATTCCCACGCGATTCCCATGACTGCAGTCAATGCTCCTGCTGCCACTGTGTTTACGAACAGCTTATCTCCTAACTCACTTTGGGCTATGTCTACAAATGGCACGGTTATTATCCTTTCGCCAGTCTCCTGCTCGTCAACCAGGATTCCGTCCTCCTTCAACAACGGGCGGTATTTGGCTTTGGATTTTTCGTCCAGCGCTATGAAAATATCAGCCTTGACAAGAGGGGAATTTGCAGGGTCCTCGCTGACTCGTATCCGGTAGCTATTTGATCCACCACGAATCCTTGATTCATAATCCTGCCATGAAAAGGCGTTATATCCGGCTTCTGAAGCGGTTTTAGCGATGATATAACCTATGGTCTGAATCCCCTGACCGGCAGCGCCCGAGACAACAACGTTTATGTCTATCATCTTACTTCTCCTTATTATGGAATAGTCTTTAAATATGACTTAAATATTGCTCATGCCATCGCGTCAGTATCTCAATTACTTCATGATCTGATACATCGTACCAATTCCTGTATGCTTGTGCTACAGCGCGAAAGAATACGGGTTTCTCCAGGACTACTATTTCATCAACCATCTCTCCTATCTCTTCTGCAACATCTTCTCCTGAGACTGGTACAGCCACGATGATTTTCATTGCTTTTTTATTTTTGCAAAGCATAATAGCAGCACGCATTGTGGAACCCATGGCAATACCATCATCCACTAATACGACCATTTTGCCCTCAATTTCTGGTAAGGGCCTACCTTTTCTCAACTTCGCTATTCTCCTCTTAATTTCTTGTTTCTGCTCTTTCATAATTTCAACAATTGTTTCTCTCGGAAGCCACCGCTCAGCATCCTTAAAAATGAATGTACTACCATCTTCTGCAATTGCTCCAAATCCCGCCTCGGGATTATCCGGGAACGGTAATTTCCTTGTTACTAACAGCGAAAAACTTGCAGCTAGATATTTTGCAACTTGGTATCCTACTTCAACACCTCCTCTTGGAATAGCCAGAACGAGAACATCTCTGTCTTTGTATCGCTTTAATGCTCTGGCAAGCTTTTCGCCTGCATCTTTTCTATCTTCAAACATACAAAACTCCCTTAAATCCTTTTCAAAAACTCGAACCCTTTTTATACAACCCGATCAATTCTGCTTTGTCCAATATATGACCTTCCATGGCTTCTTCTAAGGCTTCCTTGTTAATCCCTTCGTTTAAGTTAAGCACTGTGTCCAGGGCGTATATTTTAAAGAAGTAACGGTGAGTACCTGATGGAGGACAGGGCCCCCCATATTCTTTCCTGCCAAAATCATTTAGCCCTTGCTTTCCTGGAATGCTGTCTTCGTCAATCTGCGAAACAACAGGAATATTAAATGAAACCCAATGGACCCAGGTCCCCATAGGTGCATCCGGATCATCAACTATGAGCGCCAGGCTTTTAGTCCCCGCGGGAATAGCCTCAATAATGAGTGTAGGGTTGAAATCACCCCCTTCACAGGTGAATTTCCGGGGAATATTATTACCATTTTCAAATTCCGGACTCGTTAATTTCATCTTCCTCCCTCCTTTCTATCTTCTGGGATTTGTTTTGCAAGCGGTTATAATAGTACCCTTCTTTTTCATCATATATATTTTCTTTTATTTTTATAGCGATTGCTATGGTTGTTTGGGCATGAGGTGGGAGAAGTTACGCAGAGGAGGCAGAAATTGCTAAAGGAGAAAAAATGGAGGGATGGCTTAAAATGGGCAAAGTTTAAATAATGCAAAAATGTACACTACCAGAACAAAGCACGACCTACATGGTAGTGGCGAGGTGGGGAGTTTAATTGAAAACCAATCAAGAAGGTAGGGCGGCATATTTGAACGCTTCGGAACGCAACCTGAGAATCGAGAAACTGCCCATTAAGGACGCAACAGGACCTATCAGTTTTGCGTTACTGTGCGTGCCACCGTGACCGGTACAAAAGCTTTGAGGTTGAGCCCTAAGATGCGAGGAATGTCCTATGCTTCGGAGCAGGAGAGTTAGCAGGTTCTAAGCTCTATGGTTTCCACCGTCTGGTCTTTGCAGCAAGGTCACCTCTCTGGCACGGTTTTTTATAAATATATGGATTTCAGGATACTCACTGTGGGCCAGGCATCTTTAAATACAAACTTTGGCGCTATCGGTTCAACCGTGATTCGCAACGAAAAATTCAGAGTGGGGGTTGACGATTGGGCAGGTAGAGGGGGCTTTGGTTCTCTCATGGCTCAAGCGCATAGAACCGTTGCAATAGCATTCGGCGGAACATACGATAGTAAATCGTTTAACGAGAACATTAAAGACATTAAAATAGCAAATAAAATATTTCAGGAGGAGTTTCATGAGAAATATACAGATTACGTCATCAGAACGGGGAAAAAATACAGATATGACGAGCATGTTAAATCATCCGGCACCTTTGGCGTGAACATGTCGGTTCTGGGAGAGTGGCTCCTCTCGTTCAACTGGGAGACCGTAAATCTGAGCGGCAGTGAGAGGAAATCATTGTATGCACTCGTAAAAAGCCATTACCTCAAACAATTTAATGAGGAGATAGTAGAACCAAGAACTTTCGCTACCTGTGGCGAACCATGTCCTCTTACCTGCAAAAAGATCTACCACGAACACAAGAAGGACTACGAGCCATACGAGGCTCTGGGTCCGAACTCGGGTATCTTTGACCAACGAGATGCCGAGAAGGCGGTGAAAGAGGTAGAAGTAATGGGGTTTGATGCCATTGAGTTTGGTAATGTGAGTTCATGGATTCTGGAATGTATCTATAAAGGCCTGCTCAGAAAAGAGGAACTTGGACTGGAGGCTGATGTCGAGTTTGACCCACGAAATTATAAGATTGAATTCTCGCAAGGGAATGCGAAAGCGGTAATAAAACTTGCTGAACTCGTTGCCTACGGTGAGGGTATGGGAGCTATCTTAGCTATGGGCGTTAGAGTTGCAGCGAAAGAGCTGGATAAGCAATTCGCAGAGCGAGTAAAGAGTTTTGGCAATACGTTTGTTGATAGCACGCTATACATCCCTTATGGAAAAATCGGGTGCATGTCACCCATACAATATTGGGTGCCCGAGGCATTCGTGCCTATGCCCATTCAGGGAAAATACCTCACTAACTACACTATAAATTCACTGCCTCCGAGAGAGTTGGGTAAGAGTTGTGCTGAACGTGCAATAAAGGAGCTGTACTCAGAGGAGATGGGGGTATGCAGGTTTCACAGGGGTTGGACAGAGAAAACGGTGGAGACGCTCCTGCGTAGGGGTAGAAGTATTAACATCAACCTTTATGAACATTGTAGAGGGCTCATGCAAAAAATTGTAGAATATGACCGTAAAGCAAATCAGTATCCGGTGTTCTGGGAGACTAAGAAGACTAAGGACGTCATCCGCACGTACCTGCCAGAGGTAAGGAAGAAAATGCCTGCAGAAAATTGACAATTAGACCGTTGGATTGAAAAGTTTAATGATGACCCAGAACAGGCAGCGAAAGAATATTGGGAAGAAACCCTGAAAGGTTATGAAGAAGGCATTATTGGTTGAGTAAAGCCAGAATTATACCACGCCTCGATTCCTCCCCTCAGGTATCCCGCTATATTGTCGTATCCGAGCCGTACGAGATAGCGGACTGCTTTATCCTGGTGGTCACGGCATTCAAGCACCAGCAGAATCGGCTTTTCATAAGATAAAACGCATCCGGCGTATGCAGGTAAACCCTCCAGCCAGATGCTGTAAGAACCCTTAATATGAGCTCCTCCAAAGGCAGGCGGTGTTCTGGCGTCCACAACCACCGCCCCACGCTCCATTTCTTCCTTAAACTCCACAGATGTTAGAGGAGGCGGGTTTGGTAGTCTTCCTAACAAGGGTGGTCCTTCAAGGTTGTAGACGTTCTCGAATCCAAGAATGGAACAGGTTAGCTTCATTTCCACTTTTCTTTTCCACCCATTTTCTTTAGATATGCTTCATTTATTTTTTTCCCGTTATTCCAGGACATAAAAAAACGCTCATCCTACTTCTGAATACAATCTTCTTCGCTGATAAATAGAGAATTCTTCAGGAAATGGATATTTAGCTTCTTCCACTTTCTCTTCTTTCACCTCCTTTCTGGCAGCTAAAAAATTCGCGATACCATCAGGATTCAAATAGTAATAATATTCCAGAAGCTCCAGAGTCTCCTCCCTTATGTAAGTGATAATCGCTTTATCTTTGAGTTCATAGAGTATCTTTCTCACTTCTCTTGCTGTCATACCGCAAGCACGGGCAAGGTCAAGGTCTCTGACTCCTTTATCCAACTTCAGGTTGGAGATTATGTTCACGCCCTTATCGCCCCAATGACTTTTAACCTTCTTGATTAACTTGATCCTATCCTTTTCTGTGAGAAACCCGAGCCCTTTTTCGATCTTAGCAATTTCTAGTTGCTCTTTTAAACATTCAAGATTACTTTTGCAAGATCGGAGACTCTAACATGCTCGAAATAATCCTTTTTGAGTTCCCAACACCCCACCCTCTTTTTTAGATGCTTTTGATCTTTTAGCCATATTATAGCATGGTAAATGGAATTCGGTGAGAGGTTAGGATTTCTTTCCACTATATCCTTAGCTCTTAACGGACTTTCTTCTAGCGTTTTTAATATCCGCCCACGTACTTTGCCAAAGACTAATTCGTATCTTGACCTTTCAAATTCTTCTTCCGCAGAGCTCCAGAAGTCTTCCGGCGGGAGGTCTACTTCAACCTCACTTAGATTTTTCAAGAACTTTGCAAAGACTTTCTGTCGAAATCTTCCCTCAAGCTCGAACCTGATGAAAGGCGGAAAATCTCGCAGGTGTATCGCTCCCTCCGTCATACCCATCACTTTTTACAGTATAATATTATTTTACTCTAATAACTATAAAAAGTTTTTAGTGTATAAAAATAGAAAACTTTATAAACTCCTCTGCCAGTCTAATGAATATGCAAATAGAAGATGCAAGAGCTGAGATCCTTAACTTTTTGAAGCGACAGGATTCTTATGTTGACGAATTGAGTTCAAAATTGGGTATTTCGTCCACCGCAACGAGGCAGCATCTGGCTATTCTGGAGCGGGATGGACTGCTAAAGCGGACGCTGGTTAAGGAGAAAATGGGTAGGCCGAAGATTTTCTACTCACTCGCCGAAAGAGCGGAGGCATTCTTCCCAAAAGCATATTCAGAGTTCTTTAAATGGATTATTAGAGATATGATCGAGAGAGAAGGGGTTGAGATGGTGAGGGAGATGATGGCTCGAATGGGTGCTGAGCAAGCATCTTATTACAAAGGAAAACTGAAAAGGAATGGAAATGTGGAGTCGGTAGTGGAATTGCTGAACGACCTGGGAAGTTTTGCCGTGCTGGAGCGCGAGGATGGTCAAATATTTATAAAAGAATACAACTGTCTCATCTATGAGATTGCGATGGAATTTGGTGAGGACATGTGTGAATTTGATCGGAACTTCATCGGTGGTTTGCTCAATTCAAACGTTGAGTTAAAGAGCTGTATGGCAAGAGGAGATAGGTTCTGCTCCTTTGCTTTGAACCGCGAGATTGCACGAGATTGACACTAAACTTTTTTGCAGCACTTTTTCCTTCGTATGTCCAAAAGCATATATCTCTTTTGTTCCACACTATTATCTCAGAAGGGAATTCCATCTTATCTAACCGTTATGTATAACAATTGTTATAGTATAAATAAGGGGTGATAAAAAAAATGAAAAACAATCAACCATAAGGGGATTGATTGGGGGGAGAGGATATTATGAGCGAAGAGAGATTGAAGGCACTTGAAATAGCCATGGAACTTGAAGAAGAAGGAAAGAAGTTTTATATGGACGCTAGTGAGAAGGCTACTAACGCATTTGCAAAGGAGATGTTTGGGTCTTTGGCAAAGGACGAAGACATGCATCTGGAAAAAGTGAAGGCAATATACAAAAAGCTAAAAGAGGAAAGGGCGTGGCCAAAAATGGTGACAGCCATAGGCGATGTGGTAAAGACAAAAGCAGTTTTTCCTGAGGATGTGAAAGACCTGACAGAGGAAGATATTTCTGAGAGCGTAAACGTATTGGGGATAGGCATGGAAATGGAGCAGAAGAGCATATTGTTCTACAATGAGCTGGCAGAGAAAGCCACCGACCCTTTTGAAGCGAGATTCTATCTTGCACTTGCGCATGAGGAGCGAGGACATTATCTCAGTCTATGGGATTCTCGAGAATATCTTGAGGACCCGGCAGGGTGGTTTGGTATGAAAGAGGGGTTCAGGTTGGATGCAGGTTAAGAACGAATGGTTAAACTTTTTGGTATCTCCGGGAGTCCAAGAATAGCCGCGACCTATTGGATAATTAAAGAAGCGTTACGGTATGTAGAAGAGAAATGGAATGCCGAGACGCGGTACTTCTCTGTTCGCGGGCAGGAGCTTGCAATCCGAGCTATCATCCTAAGAGGGTTGATTTTGATATAACTGTAGGACAGTTCTGACAAATTAACCCTAAAGAAACTACATCAGTTTTTGGAAATATAAAGTTATCAGGGTATGTTCAAATAGAATAGACTTACAAAACCCCCTTAACCGTGTGGATGTATAAGCGCGTTTATCCTAACTTGCTATCCCTTAAAAAAAATCATACTGCAAGAATCCAAAAAGCGTTTATGGCTATAATCTTGAACTTATTACAAAACTGAAACTAAAACAAGAAATGGGTGGTTGGTATGATATGCCTCAAATGATAATTCCAGATGAATTAAAAAAGATATTTGAAAAGGTGGATTCAGTGGTATTTGAAACCGCGGGTAAAGAAGGGAATCAAAATGCCGTTCAAGTATTTTGGAAGAAGGTTCTTAATGACAAAACGGTTCTGCTCATTGGTGATTTTACGAAACTGAACGAGAAGGATCTTATAGAGGATAATAATGTTCGCATCTCCTACTTGGATCCAGAAGAAGAAAAAGGATACCAAATAAAAGGAATAGGTAGATACCATACCGATTGCTCAATTTATGAAGTGGGCAGAAAAATTATGCACTCCAAATCCAAAAAACCTGATAGTGCCCCAGAAGGGGTTATCGAAGTCAAAGTAACCGGGATTTCTATAATGAGACCGGGACCATGTTACTACCGCCGATGATCGAGGTTAATCTCCAACCATTTGAGAGCTATGAACCAAAAAAGGGCGATAAAATCTACTACTTTGCTCATGCAGTCTCGTTGGTCGGCTTCCTTTGGCCCATTACTTTTGGGATGTAAACTAAAATACAGATAACCTTTTTATAGCCACAACTTTAAACTTATTTCAAAGATGAAATCAAAACAAAACGGTGATATGTATAGGAAAAAAGATGGAGTTTTGATAGAAGAAGCGAAGGTGATAAGAAGAAGTGGACTGTCACGACTGCCCACCATGTTGAAGGCATGGCCGAAGGGATGAACGAAGGTAAGAGTTTAGACGAAACTTATGACGAAATGGCAGAAAAGGTGGAGAATAAACCGCCGGCATCGCCAAAGAACGAATACGGTATGGAATGCCATAGTGAACACAAAAAACCAACAGAAAATATTGCGGACATGATATGGATGTTAAAGAAATGACCTGTGTGACCTGCCATCCACCGGAAAGACATCCATGAAAAACGGAAAATTAATTAATATGGGTAAAGAAATTATGTCTAAAATAGGGAGAGAGGGTGAAGGATTTTAGGAAGTGAAAAGATGCTAAGTGAAATACCAATAGATTTGGAAAAGGTGAGTAAGGAAGATAGAGATGCAGAGATATTGCGTGTCGGTATGATAGCGGAACTGGATGCTGTAAATCTGTATGAGCAACTCGCAGCGATGGCAGAGCGAGAAGATGTTAAAGCGGCTCTGCTGGATATAGCGAAAGAAGAGAAGACACACATGGGTGAATTTCAGGCTCTGCTTCTAAGACAAGACACGGAGCAGGTCGAGGAACTGGAGAAGGGTAAAAAGGAGGTGGATGAGCTGACAGAATGAAAGTTATAGTACTATTAGTAATGGCCACTTTGATTGCCGGTACTTTATTAGCCGGTACGATAGTTGCGGGAGCGATTGAATCATCGGATTTTGATGATCCCGGAGTATGCCGAGGCTGTCATGGCGAAATATACAATTAGTGGGACGGTTCGATGCATTCAATAGCATACACTGACCCGGTCTACTTGAAGGAAGCAGAGATGGCTTCTCGTGAGACGGATGGTCTAACAGACACCTATTGTGCACGGTGTCACACGCCAATCGGCGTCCTATCTGGCGAAGTACCACCTATTGGACTCGAAAACCTGAGCGAAATATCAAAGAAGGGAATACAGTGCGATTTCTGTCACAGTGTCAATAAATCCACGGGTATAGGAAACGGTGCTTTCATGGTCTCCCCAGATGGGATTAAGCGAGGTCCTTATGAGGACTCCAAATCACCGTATCACGGTAGTATGTTCTCAGACCTTCACACAAAGTCAGAATTCTGCGGGATGTGCCATGATGTTAACCATCCTGTGACGGGGATTCCAATCGAGGCGACATATACCGAGTGGAAAGAAGGGCCTTACAACTCGACCACACAATGTCAAGACTGCCACATGACACCTGGAGTCACGCATTTTGAGGCGAATCCCGGCAAGGCATCGGGTATTGGACCTTACA
Organism: Candidatus Methanophagales archaeon; assembly: GCA_030612835.1. GTDB lineage: Archaea > Halobacteriota > Syntropharchaeia > Alkanophagales > Methanospirareceae > Methanophaga. Next base: position 19,096 of record JAUWND010000026.1, read on the forward strand.
GGGACAATGTTTATACCCATTACTTTGTAGGCGGAAACGCAGCGGTAACAGGAGTTATGGGATCAGAAGTGCACCAAAGGATGGCAGAAGAACGGTTAAAGTCTGCGGCAACGCTCGCACTGGACGCAGAAATGAAGGATAATGAGGCCGAAATCACAGTCGAAGTCACGAACGCAGGGGCAGGTCACAAGCTCCCAACAGGACTTACAGAGGCAAGACAGGCATGGATAGAGCTTCAGGTAAAGGATGCCGCGGGAAAGGAAATTTACCACAGTGGTGGACTTGATTCTGAAGGTGAGGTGGACCCAGATGCCGTGATCTACCATGTAGTGCTTGGAGATGCGTCAGGAAACCCAACGATGAAAGTCTGGGAGGCAGAATCTATACTCTTGATAACAGGATATTACCAAAGGAGACACGGGTTGAGAAGTACAATTTTGCTATACCTGGAGGTCTAAAGGGCCCAATCACTGTGGATGCGAAGTTGAACTACCGGTCTGCATCGCAAAAGTTCTTGGATGAACTCTTTGAGGAAGGTGCTGTCGTTGCACCTGTGATAGAGATGGCAGGTGCGGAAGGCACGATAGAAGTGCCAGGCGAGGGAGTGCCTGGTTTTGAGTGCATCTTTGTGTTAATAAGCCTTTTAGCTGTGGCTTATTTGGTGAGAAGGAGAGAGAAATAAGGGGGGTAATAAAAATGAAATTTGGAGATTTGATAAAAGGCGCAGAAGCCGAAGGTAAGGAGAAGCATGTCCCGGTAATTGAGATAGATAAGGGGCATAGGAAAGAAGATGTGGATATTGTGCGGGTGATTGTGGGTAAGGATGTGCCACATCCTAACACGATGGAACACACATCGCGTGGATAGAGCTGTACGGAGTGAAGAAAGAGGGACAGGTAGTTGACCTTGGCCGGGCAGCGTTCGCAGCAGGTTATAGCAACCCAAATGCTAGGTTTCAGGTGCCTATCGAAGAATTCAAAGCGTTCTGTGCACTCGCATATTGCAACATCCACGGTGTGTGGCAGAACTGTATTGAAATAGAATAGGGGGAGAAGTAAAATGGAAGAAAAAGGAAGTATGCCCCTGATAGGGGAAAAATTTCCGGAAATGGAAGTACAAACAACCCACGGCAGGAAGAAACTGCCAGAAGAGTACAAGGGCAAATGGTTTGTCCTGTTCAGTCATCCCGCGGACTTTACTCCGGTGTGCACGACAGAGTTCGTGGCTTTTCAAAGACGATTTGACGAGTTTAAAAAGCTCGACTGCGAGCTTATTGGATTGAGCATAGACCAGGTATTCAGCCACATAAAATGGGTTGAATGGATAAAGGATAATCTGGATGTGGAGATAAAGTTTCCGATTATCGCGGACGACACAGGTAGAGTTGCCAAGATGCTGGGGCTTATACATCCCAACAAGGGCACGAATACTGTTAGGGCGGTATTTGCTGTTGACCCACAAGGAATAATGAGAGCCATGATTTATTATCCGCAGGAACTCGGTAGGAACATGGATGAAATACTGCGAATGGGCCGCGGGCTTAAAACCAACGATGAACACGGCGGGGCTATACCTGCAAATTGGCCAAACAACGAGTTGATCGGTGACGAAGTTATAATTCCGCCTGCGTCCGATGAGCAAACCGCGAAGGAACGGGTCAAGCAATACGAATGCTATGATTGGTGGTTCTGCCATAAGAAGCTATAAACGGGGAGATAATATGCTAAGCGAAAAGATGCAGGATGCGTTGAACACTCAGCTCAACAAGGAAATGTATTCTGCGTATCTGTATATGGCGATGTCAGCATACAGCACGTACACCGGACTGAAGGGATTTGCCAACTGGTTCATGGTGCAGTACCGGGAAGAGATGCTGCACGCGATGAAAATCTACGACTACATCAACGATCAGGGCGGCCAGGTGAAGCTCATGGCGATTGAACAGCCCGCGACAGAATTTGAGTCGCCCATGGATATGTTCGAGAAGACTCTGGCACACGAGAAGTTCATCACTAAGAGCATTAATGAGCTCGTTGACCTTGCTATCGCAGAGAAGGACCACGCTACGAATATCTTCTTGCAATGGTACGTCACTGAACAGATAGAAGAGGAAGGTAACGACAATGAAATCATTGCCCGGTTGAAGCTCGTTGGAGAAGACGGTAATGGATTGCTCATAGTGGACAAGGAACTGGCGATGCGGGTATTTACGCCACCTGCGGCTTTTGAAGCGGGGGGTGCGTAAAAGGATGAACAAGAAGGTAGCTATCTTTGCATTCAACGGAGAAAAAGCAGGAATAATTGATTGCGTCTGTAAAGCATGCTCAACTCAGATCGATGCGTTAGAAAGTGCAGAGGAGCAAGGGTTGCCTATATGCAGTGAGATGTCCGGGCATCCGAGCTTATCCCGATACATGGAAGAGGGATATGAGGTGATAGTGTTCTAAAAGGAGGTGGCGACAAAATGGCAAAAGCAATAGTAATTTATGAAACTACGTATGGATATACAGAAACGATGGCAAAAGCAATTGTGAAGGGACTGAAAGAGGCTGGAGTTGATGTTGAATTGAAACGGGCTTTGAGTGCAAAGGCTGATGACCTCAAAGACGTTGACGCGGTGGCTCTTGGTTGTCCAACGTACCATCATGACATGATCACCACGGTGAAGACGTTCCTTTTCGAGATGAAGAAAGCGGACTTGAAAGGTAAGGTAGGAGCAGCATTTGGGTCTTATGGCTGGAGTGGTGAATCTATCGAGATGATAAGCGATACAATGAAGCATATCTTCGGGATGGAGATGATAGAACCCGGATTGAAGATGAAAGGCACGGAAGTACTTACGGGTGAAAAAGAGTGTAAGGAGTTCGGGAAGAAGATTGCGGCGAAGATAACCTGACATTGTCAGGTTAACCGCAGAGTTCATGGAGACTCCGCGTTCTCTGCCGTAAATTTGAAATATGAGAAGGAAGGTATAATAGAAAGGAGGTAGATGAAAAATGGCAAAATGGATATGTACCGTCTGTGGCTATATCTACGACGAAGAAGAAGCCGGAACGGCATTTAACGATTTACCTGACGATTGGGAATGTCCCGTATGTGGTGCAGGCAAAGGCGCATTCAAGCAGGAGGATTAGAATAGAATAGAATAGAATGATAGAGATACAACCTAAAATCTACTGGGTCGGCGGTAAGAAGTAGGTAAGAAGTTAGGAGAAGTTATCAAAAAATGGCAAAAGCAATAATAATATATGAGACACGTTCGGGCAATACAGAAATGATGGCAAAAGCAATCGAAACAGGCTTGAAAGAAGCGGGAGTTGAAGTCGAACGGAAAAAGGCGGCACGTGCAAATGAGGATGACCTAAAAGATGTGGATGCTGTGGTACTCGGCTCTCCAACGTATGTTCGTAACCTGATAGCAGCGATGAAGACGTTTCTTTTTGAGATGGATAAAGCAGACTTGAAAGGCAAGGTTGGAGCGGCATTCGGATCTTACGGCTGGAGTGGCGAATCCATTGAGATATTGACAGAAACGATGAAGAATCTCGCCGAGATGGACGTGATAGAGCCGGGACTGAGAATAAAACGCGGACCAACCGAAAAGGGGCTGGAAGAATGCCGCGAGTTCGGTAAGAAGATTGCGGAGAGCATAAAATAAAAAGGAGGTAGATGAAAAATGGCAAAATGGATATGTACCGTCTGTGGCTATATTTACGACGAGGAAGAAGCAGGAACGGCATTTGAAGATTTACCCGATGATTGGCTATGTCCTGCTTGTGGTGAGGGCAAAGACGCGTTTGAGGAGGAGGCGTAAATGAGCCTTAGCAGAGAACTGAAACCGAACATTTACGCGGTGGGTGCAATTGATTGGGACCGGAGATTATTTGATGAGCTTATACCGCTACCTGATGGAACGAGCTATAACGCATATTTAATAAAAGGCAGCGAAAAAACGGCGTTGATTGATACCGTGGACCCGACCATGACGGATGTGCTAATAAGAAATCTTGAAGACCTTGGAATTAAAGATATAGATTATGTCATAGCCAATCACGCAGAGCAGGACCATTCAGGATCGTTAGCCTCAATACTCGCGTTATATCCCAACGCTAGGGTTGTTTGCACACCAAAATGCAAAGATATGCTTATGGATTTGCTTTTGATACACCAGGATAAAATCCTAACCGTGGAGGATAGAGAGGTTATATCTCTGGGCGACAAAACACTGGAGTTCATTCATGCATCTTGGGTTCACTGGCCCGAGACGATGCTGACCTATCTGCGGGAGGACAAGATCCTCTTCCCCTGCGACTTTTTCGGCTCTCACCTGGCTACCACCGACCTGTATGTCACCGATGAAGGTCGGGTTTACGAAGCGGCCAAGCGGTACTACGCAGAGATCATGATGCCGTTCCGCAAGATCATTCAGAAGAACCTGGAAAAAGTGCAGGGGTACGAAATCTCCCTCATCGCCCCCAGCCACGGCCCGATGTACGGCCGGCCTGAGTTCATCCTGGAG
>JAUWND010000145.1 GCA_030612835.1 Candidatus Methanophagales archaeon
TAACTGATGATGATATATACGGAATAATAAAAGTAGCGGATAAAGGAACTGCTGGCTGGAACTCAAAAATCCGATATTTTAAAGGTGAGTGGATGCAGGGAATTACTGAGGAAATGTCAGAAGAAACAGGAATGTATATGATGAGGGGTTTGAGTGGTTGTGGTGGTTTTCCAATAGATTTATTACCTGAAGAAGTGCCAAGTGGTGTAGAGGCAACTGATGAAGAGGTAGCTTGGATTAGGGATCAAATAAAGAAATGGAGAGAGAACCCTGAGATGCAAATTGGTGGAACTTCGACTGATTTAGCGCGAAAAACAGTCACGCTTTGGGTCTATGAGCGTACACCGGTAAACCAGCAATTACACCGTGAGATGATCGGTGGATGGGAAATCATTATAGCCGAAAGCCAAAAACCATCAGTATTTGATATTTTTGCACATCCCCCGGGGTTATGGATTCCTATTGGTTGCTTGCTTGTAATAATGGTTGTAATCCTCGTAAAATATCGCGATATGAGAAGGAATAGAATGGCTTGAATTTATTTATAACTACGAACCAATTCGTAGCTATCGAAAATTATATATAACCCCTCTTCTTAGCTACATATAGGAGGTAAAAAAAAATGCAAAAGAGAAAGAAGATATTGGCTTCGGTTTCGGTATTGCTTGTGGCGTTGCTGGTTGGAGCGATGGTTACGAATGCTGTGCCTGCGCCGATGATAGAACCTGTACTAATAAGACCGCCACTGCCACCGCCGGGAGAAAAAGGGATTTATGCAAAAATAATCCCCTATGATAACTTAGAAAAGGCTGGCGAGACGATTTCCATTGAAGGAAAGGTGCATAACGACGGCAACAGTGAGATAACCGTTGAACTCGTTCCTGTTATGCGAGAGGAAGAGGAATATTGGTATAAGTATGGGGGAAACGTGATAAAACCTGGGTGGGTCTCGGTTAGTCCGAGTGAGATAGATTTGGGTGCTCAAGAGTCCACAAAATTTGTCATTTCGGTGAGCATACCTTCGGATGTAAAGGGTGGATATTACAGCGGGATGATTGCGATAAGGACAGACAAATATCCAGAGCGAATAGAGCATTACAGCGTTCAGGTGTATAAGCCGCTGGAAGAGCCGATAACAAAAGAGTTCAGTGTTGCACCTAATTCAACAAAGGTGATGGTAACAGTGAAGTGGAACATGGATGAGAAAAATCTAATCTCTACTGAAGGAACGGTGGATGTGCATCTGTTCGACCCTTATGGGAACGAAGTATCACAGCACACAAAAATGACAAGGATTTCTGGATACGTTGATGCTTTTAACTATGCACTTGAGCGGGGTATGGATATAGGAGACGAAGAAACAGCAAATGTGTATGAACATGGAGAACAAGCGGTGATATATCAGATAGAGAACCCGGCAAGTGGCACGTGGAAGCTTGAGATGAAGCCAGAGGATGTAATGCATTTCAACTACGACATCGTAGTGAATCCGATAGAGGGATAGAAGATGTGAAAATATGAAATAGAAGGCTCGGTCTAATTTTTAATAGGTCGGGCTATTTTATTTTTTCTCTTTGTAATATTTCTTCACCACAATTCCTTTCTTCGATAGAAATTCCACATACGCGTCCACGGTCTCAAATGTATTATCTATCTCCTTCAAATATACCCGCGTAGCCGAAGTTTGCGAAATAATCTGCGATTACTATACCAAGTACCTGCCTCTCAAATCCGGGGGGATTATTCCCGGGCTCCGGCGATATTGTGCCAGATGGTGTTGGTGTAGGGCCAGGTGGCCTTGGTGGTGTGGGAGATGGTGTTTGAATAGGTCCTGTTTCAGAAATATGACCTACTTCGGATTGTAATCCATGAAACAAGCCATATATTGCCATGGCGAGTATGCAAGATAGTACCGAAATGAGAAGAAATTTCTTCCAGCTCCTTTTCGGCTTTTCAATCATCTTTCTCACTTCTTGCTACTGATGCTATGTACTGCATCTTACTTATATGTTAATCTCCTACAACACGTCTCAAATTGATTTCTTGGCTTTTCATTATTAATATTATCCCAATATAACACTTTTTCTATCTTTTGAGGATACTTGCCAATTATCTTTTGATTTCTCGAGCAATCCCAATACGTTCCATCTGGAAGGACACTTAGCCCGAGTATTCCCGCTATGCAGCCTTTTTCTATGCAGCTGCTCGGCAAATATATCCCCTCTTTTTCCACTCGCTTTGATACATATTCCCTGATCTTTATCCATTCTTTAAAAGCAATTGATGGGAGGGCGTTATCCTTTATAGGTTGATAAATATTACAGTTAAGCGTAGAAGCCCCGGTTTCAACGCACAGGTCTATAATATGGTCTACGCAATGTTTGTTCATCTGATTGGTTGTAAATGCGATGCTATGGCGTATTTTATGCTCATCCAACAGTTTTAAAGCTCTTACCGCTTTCTCATAGCTTCCCTCGTCACGTATGAAATCGTGTGCTTCCCGGTCTCCATCAACGCTTACCTGGATTCCATCATTTTTTTGAAAGGTATGAACATACTTTGGTATTAAAATACCGTTGGTGCTCATTGTTACATGACCATTCAGCTTTCTTACGATGTTGCATGCCTTTACGAAATTTGGATGCAGCAAAGGGTCGCCTCCGCTAAGAATAATTGTGCTTTGCGGTAGTGGTAACGCTGTTTTAAGGAAATCGGTACAGATTGACCTTATCATATCTAAAGGCATGACACTATTTCCCTTATTTAAATAACAGTGTTTGCAATTTAATTGGCAGAAGTCCACGATGTGCAGGTCAATAAAGTTTTGTGGCATTATTATCACCTCACTATTTCAAGTCTTGCAATATATGCCACGATAAGTAATGCCGAAATTGCAATTATCGCTTCAAATCCAGGAATCTTTCCTGTTGGACTTGGTGTCACAGGCGTTGCAGTTGTTGTAGAAGTTGTTTTTTCTTCAAGCGTTATCACATAAATGTTGCCATCTGTGGTGTATGCAATCTTCTTTCCGTCTGGAGACCACGATGGTAGGAAATCGCTTTCTTTACTTGAGGTTAGCCGCACCTTGTTACTGCCATCATTATTCATAATCCAGATATTTAAGGCATCATTCTGATTGAAGGATGCAGAGAACGCAATCTTTTTTCCATCTGGGCTCCATCTTGGGTATGTAATACCAAATGTATTGGCTGTTAGCTGAACTCTGTTATCACCATTACTATCCATCACACAAACACTCCCGTTACCTGAGACAAAAGAAATTTTGGTTTCGTCTGGACTCCAAGCTTGATATAAATCACTTCCTTCATTTATGGTTAGCTGCATTTTAGTACTACCATCACAGTCCATCACCCAGATATCCTCATTTCCAGAACGTTCAGAGACAAAAGCAATCTTGTTCCCGGAAGGACTCCACACAGGATTCACAGCGTATGTCAGATTGGTGGTTAACTGGACTTTATTGCTTCCATCGCTATCCATTACCCAAACATCCCAATTACCAGAACGATTAGAAGTAAAAGCAATTTTTTCCCCATCCTGGCTCCATTTCAGATTAAAACCCGCTCCTTTCTTGGTAATCTTAGCAAGTTGAACCTTGTTACTCCCATCGCTATTCATCACCCAAATACCCCAATTACCAGAGTGATTAGAAAAGAAAGCAATTTTTTCTCCATCTGGACTCCAAGATGGAAAATAGTCGGCTGTCGAATTATTTGTCAATTTTGCCACGTAGTTTCCACCTGTCAGAGCTGAAGTCATTCCAACCAGAGCGCATACCAATATAGCCAACGCCATAGCCAGTATAAACACTTTTTGTGCCATCTCTTATATATTACTTCCCTTATATTACATTTCTACATTTTTTAACTTATAACTTGACTATGTCCCTTTTTGCACCCTGCAAGAAGCATGAGCCGTACCACCACCGGCACCACAATGACACTCAGCGGTTACATGGGCATAATGTTCATCGTTTTCGTGACCAGACTCTATGTCAAACCAATCATCGCCGCTTTTGTTGCAAACAAAATATCCGAACTCGTGTTCTTTCTCCTCGCTGCAATATCCGGGACCACAGATCTTGGTTCTAACATAGCATCTGTAAAGAGCACAACCACCACACGCTGGTACTCCACAACACAATGCGTAATAATGTACTTTTATCCTGTTTGTCGACGCATATAAAGTTGCTTCTACCCTGGCATGAGCACAATAAGTGGGATTATCGTCTGAATCTTCACAGTAATCACTCCAATCTCCCCACTCCCCCCAGCCCATACTCAGATCACCTCCAGATACCCTTCTTGAATAAGATATTGCGGTAAAACCCAGCCGTTACAGATTATTATATTGTCTTGCACAGAAATCAAATCAAGCCCAAGATACTCCTGAAAAGTCCAGAACTTGTTATTAAGCGATGCATAAAGGCAATCATTCATGCCCAACTGGCTACCGACAGGTTCACTTTTTATCCTTGAATATATCTCCATTAGGTCGGTTTTGACAGGTGTGCTATGGTAATAGTTTTTTAAATTTTCAATATAGACTACTGGATGGTAACAGAAGACCAGCGGTTTTTTCGGTTTATACGAAAATCTCATCTTATCATTAGTGCATGCACCTATAATTGCAATATCATAGTTCTCCTGTTTATACCTCTGTAGAAATGAGGAGTAATCATAAGCATACCACTTTAAATTTGGAAAAATATCCCAGAATTCTGCCGGAAAAGCTCCTACCGCAATTGCTGTCCTATCACTCTTAGGAAGAGCCATTTTTGGCTCGATGGAATCAAAAACCAGTTGGTCTGCATTATGTAACTTAAAGATATTATCAACACAAGGGTTTTCAAGGACTTGAGGCGTCCGGGTGATGATTCTCTGCACATTTCTGCTGTGAAAATCGTCCCAAAATGGTAATGGACCATATTTTCCCAAAATGTAGTTTTTCCAATTGTCTTTTACTTCATATGAAATAACTTCATTAACATTCTGAAACAAGCTGATATGGGATGCACTGATCGGGCTGCCGTATGCAAAACTTATTTCCATCGTGTAAATATCGTATCCCACAGGTAACCATTTTTCAAAGCTTGCTATACTCTTCGCAGCCTCCACAGGGATGTTATAGTGGTAACAGTTGTTCTTAAGGTAAAGACCAACGTCCCACTGCCCTTTTATAGGCTGCAAACAAGCAACTTTTAAACCTTGCGACCTGAAATACTTTTCAAGCAGCATTGCTGTGGTTGTTTTGCCCTGCCCCGATAGGGATGCCAACACATATATCTTACGCCGAGTGGAACTCATAATACACCTCCTGAATCTTTAAAGCCTTTCTTTTCCCTTCCATTTTTTACATCGCTTCTCTTTTTAGCGCCCATCCTCGGCGCTAATGTATAGTTGATAAGAGGGGTTATATATGATTTTCCATAGCTACGAATCAATTCGTAGTTATCATTACTCAATTTCAGTTCAATCTTCTCTGTCCTTTTTCCTTCCGTAATACCCTATGAGGAATACAACCAATATCACAAACAGAGCACCAAATAGGAACCATAAACCGGGATGAGCGAAAACATCAAATCCCAAAGCTACACTATCAATCGCTCTTTCGGGGGATACTGGTGCTGGCATCGGCGATGGCACTATTTCAGGTGCCGGTATTGGTGTAGGGACTCCGCCTCCTCTTTCAGCTATTCCCCCGGTGACTTCTTCCCACCCAGGACCTTTTATCTTCATCTTCATCGTTAAAAATTCTATTATGCCCGAGCCAGCCACCGCAAAGAATATCACCGTCAAATAACGCTTCAACGTTGCGATAACGTTCTTCCTATCCGTCTTTTCAGGAACGATGACAACAAATTTACGCTGCGGTGCGTATATCTTCACACGTTTCATCTTCTCGCTGTATTTCGTTCGCTCTACCTTCGCCAGTCCCGCGTCGTTAAGCTTATTAAGATTGTATTGAACGGTGCCCAAAGGAATGCCGAGTTTCTCTGCTATTTCTGATGCTGAAAGTGGTTTGGATGCGAGAGCTTCTAAGATATTCCTTGCAGTGTCGTTAGACATAGATTGAATATCAAAAAGATCAAATGATTATGTTGATGAGTAAAATTAATTCGGGATATTCCATCAATAATTTAGATGAGCTTTTTGAATACTCGAGTAATACA
>JAUWND010000093.1 GCA_030612835.1 Candidatus Methanophagales archaeon
TATAATTTGAGAAGAGTGCGTGCGCAAATATGCAAAAGATCAAATCATAATTGTGGATCATTGGTTATGCTAGGGTATGGGCTATTTGGTTCTCCTAAAATTCCTTTCAAAAAATTTTTGGATATGGGAAGAGGGTTATACGTATATCACTAGAAAATTCGATTGTGCCTTTAAGAGCCGCTGACGATAGCCATAAAGTCAGGTAACATGTCCTCGATCCCGTTAATAAAGAACTGAATGGCGATTGCCATCACGATAAGTCCCATCAGCGTTGTGACCACTCTACGGCCGCCTTCCTTAAGTGCACCGTCAATGAGATCTGACTTGGCCAGCATCACATAAGTTACGCCAAGACAGGTGGCAATACCTATAAAGACGCCCAGAGCACACAATAAGCCTGTAATGAGATCAGTAGAATGCATTATGTCCTCAACTTCAGACATGAGCACCACAACAGTTACGATGGTGCCGGGTCCAGCGGTAAATGGAATAGATAGCGGTATAAGCGCGATGTTATCGGGAACACCAGTCGCTTCTTCCTGGCTTGTCTTGGGGTTAAGCATACCCACAGCCGTTGTGAATAGCAGCACACCTCCGGCGATTCTAAACGCACCAATCGTGAATCCAAAAATCTTGAAAATTAATAACCCCGTCAGTGCGAAGAGAATCAGTATCCCAGCAGAGTATGTTAATGACTTTTTTATTGTGTCTTGCTTCTGTTTACGCGACATTCTCTCGGTAAGTGCAATGAATATAGCAGAGGTTGAAATCGGATTGGAAATTACAATGATAGCGATAATCGCACCAACGCTGAACGTTAAGACTAGAGCGTAATCGGCCATATTTGGCTCTTCTCCTTTAGGTCAGTCGCTATTTTTAGCGGCATACTACTTCGCACTTATTGACCTCAATTTTGGAGTATATAAATATATTTATTTCGCGTTTTTCGGCGCTAACGTTAGATAAGCGATTTGTTATATTGTTTTATGCCCTCTTAATTTGATTTTAGCTCAAAATCTTGTGGATTTCGAGCTATTAATTGCAAATTATAAAAAGCAAACAATAGACCCACTCCTGCTGCATGCATGTACGCATGTCTGCTCTGCAACAGGTCTATGGGCACTACAGTTAATTTAGAAGTCCGTCATTACCCGGTATTGGTCTATCTCCTCCTTCAACAACCGCAGGAACCTCCTGCTAACGCCCTCTACGTCCTTCGAATTTGTTATCCCTCTTCCTACAATTATGATGTCCGCACCACCATTTATCGCTTCCGGTGCAGTATCTTCCTTTATGCCTCCTGCAACCGCCACCAGCATCTTGCCTCCTATTTGCTTTATCTCCGCTATATCACCCCAGGCATGCCGCTCTTCCTGTTCTACATCTATTGCACGATGTAACTCGACCACGTCCGGCATCATCCCACCTACACTTAATTCTTTAAGCACAGCTAGCGGGTTTTTAACATTTAACATATCCAGGGACGAATAAATACCGGTCTTCCTCGCCTCCTCTATCGCTTTCTCCATCGTCCGAAGTGGCGCTAACCCCGAGATCACCACGGCATCTGCACCCGCATCCGCAACCATCCGTACCTCTAAGTTGCCGGTGTCTAGCGTTTTCAAATCAGCAATCACGAATGTATCGGACTTTATCTCTTTTATCTTCGCCACTATGTCCACTCCGTATCGCTTTATCAATGGCGTACCCGCCTCTATGATAAGATGGTCATTACTCGGCAGATCCTTCACCACACGCTCCATGTGCCCCCAGTTCGGGATGTCCAGAGCGACCTGGAGATAAGGTGGGTCCCATAACTTTGTCACTTTCATACCCAAAGAAGGATGCCGCGACCGGTCCTTCTCATATAGCACTTTCTTTATATCCGGGAACCCATCCATAGCCCGTTTTAACGCCAACTTTGTAGCGCCATAATTGTAACGATATATCTTATTATAATCATCCGCATGAGGGTGCAAGAACACACTTACAATCACCACGAGTTCCTCTGCCTTATCCTCTGGTATCACGCCCTCCTCCACCGAGTCCGCAATTGCTTTTGCTATTGCACTCTGTGCAGGGCCAAATACCTTCTCCGCCTCTTTCATGTTTCGCACCGTAACCTTCGGCACGACTACCGTAGATGGCTTAACCGGTAAATTCGGCCTTATCAATGCAAATAGCGGTGTGTGCCCTGCGGACATCTGACTCAAGGCGTTTGTGAATGCCATACCTACCGGTCCATTTTTGTCCCCGATCATCAAATCAATATGCGCAACTTCTTCTCCATCTCCAATCAATGCTTCACCTACATTCATCATGTTATCTTATCTCCATTTGTATTTATTGATTCTATTTGCTTCCTTTTATATCTTATCCAATGCTTTTCTTACCTCTGGCAACAGCCGGGATTCGACTTCTAACTGGTGAAAGCCCGGTCTGGGTCCACCTTTTCTCGTCGCTCTACATATCCTTGGATCGCCGATTGGAAACCCACGAACTTTAGAGAAGATACCGTTAGTATCTATTTTCCTTACCGCTTCCACAATCTCTCTTAGTTTCTGCCCTTCTCCTTCTATTAAAGCCCCAAAACAGGTCTCTTTTACCACGACGTCTGAGCCGGCCATGCTTTTATCTTCGCTAATCAAAGCTAAAAGCCTACTCTTCAATTGTTCCGGCGTTATCTCCGAATCAGGCGAGATTAAGATCACCCTTGTCTCTATTCCCATTTCTATTCCCCGTTTTTATATTTAATGATTTATTTCTTTGATAAAACTTTCTTCTTAAGAAAGTTTTATTTATGGGCCCGCGGAGATTTGAACTCCAGACCTCTCGGTTATCAGCCGAGCGCTCCAACCAGGCTAAGCTACGAGCCCTTTTCTCAATTGGGTATAACCAAATACCATATACCAAATATGCGAGTACATTTAGCTGCTCCCTATTTGGCTATTATCTATACTATTAGATTAATATTTTTATAATAACTTATTTATCTTTTATTTTATTTTATTATGCGTGAACAAGCAAAAAAAGATGTATATTAAGGAACATAATGCACAGATGGTGAAGTTCTGAACGAGTGTTGTAAAATATCAGCCACTAAATAAGTGCTCTTCGCCTCGTTTACCCGTACTTTATAACTTGCTCCAAGCGGCAAATCATCTTTTATGACTATCGCCCTATACGCCGAGTCACGGGCTATTACACCTCCCTTTTTTCCCGGCTCCGTTACTAAAACCGGTAGTTCTGCCCCTTCTAATTCCTTGTTCTTCGCGAGTACAATATTGTGATAAACGGTAGAGAATATTCTCGACCTTCGCTTCTTCTCCCGTTCCAACAAGTCCGTTAACTTTGATGCTTCTGTCCCGGGTCTTGATGAGAACCGTGTTATGTTCACTTTTTCCGGCTTTATTCCCTCCATTAAATTCAGTGATGCAAAGAAATCCGCTTCCGTCTCGGTTGGAAAGCCAATGATGAAATCTGTGGATATTGTGCTATCTCGGAATCGCGCCCTTATGCCTGCTACAATCTCAACGAAATCAGCGACTTTGTAATTCCTTCGCATCTCTGTCAGTACCCGGTCAGAGCCCGATTGCACAGGCACGTGAAAGAATTTGAATATTTTTTCGGTATCAAACGCCTCAAGAAGTTCGTCCAGGATAGGCATAAGCGTGAATGGATTCATCATACCCACTCTTATCCTGAAATCGCCTTCCAGGGATGTTATCTGTTCTAACAACGCCGGTAGTTTTATATCTGTGCTGCCCCAACCGTATGCACTAGAATCCTGCGATGTAATCCTTATCTCGTTCGCACCGCTTTCCACTGCTCTCTTAACCGCCCCGCATATCTTTTCCGGCTTGTAGCTTTTCAGCTCGCCCCGCGCTTGTTTCACGATACAATAAGTGCATTTCCCTATGCAACCATGTGCTATTGTAATCACCGCAATAACATCATCGAACTCAAGCCTTTGCTCTTCACTATCTCGAATATCTCGGGGCGTCACCATTGCTACATCATCACCTAAAATGCTTCTTACCAGTTCTGGTTGTGCCGCCGCCATGCAACCAGCCACAACTACCGCTTTACCACACTCTTTTAACTCATTCAGTCTCTTTATCACATTTAACTCTGTTCTTTTCGTTACTGTGCATGTATTCACTATAACAATATCAGCTTCACTTTCTTCTACTATCTCATGACCGGCATTTATTAGTATCGCTCGCATTTCCATTGTGTCGCCGGTATTTGCGGTGCAGCCGAAAGTCTCTATAAAAACTTTTGCAGTCTCCTCTGATAATTCGGTTAGATTCATTAGATAATATATTATCTATTAGTTCATACAAATAATACTTATTGGCATTGTTATTGGAAGGGTAGGAATGAACCAAACATCGAGAAGGAAGATAGAACAACTCCGGATATGTGCGGAAAAGGAAGTGGAAGCAGGAGGAAATTGTTTTGCAGACGTTAAGCTTGTTCATGTTGCACTACCCGAGCTAGATAAAGATGCGATAGATTTAAAGACGGAGTTTTTAGGTTTTTCGTTTCAATATCCGATAATGATTGCTTCGATGACCGGCGGACATCCGGATACGAGAAAGGTAAATAGAGTCCTTGCAGAAGTTGCGGAAACGCTTGGCGTTGGTATAGGTGTGGGCTCTCAGCGAGCGGCATTGGAAGGTACCGAGCTGGAGGATTCTTTTCGTGTGGTTCGTGACGTTGCACCCGAGTCGTTCATCTATGCGAACTTAGGAGCACCACAATTGAAGGAATATGGGGTGGAGGGTGTTGAGCGAGTTATAGAGATGATAGGTGCAGATGCTATTGCAATACACCTCAACTTTTTACAGGAAGCTATTCAGCCAGAGGGTAACGTAGATGCAAGCGGTTGCTTAGCTGCGATAACCGAGGTATGCAAGGAGATAAAGAAGCCCGTGATTGTAAAGGAGACTGGTGCCGGGATTAGTTATACAATGGCGAAGATGTTACACGGGTCAGGCGTATCTGCGATAGATGTGGGCGGCTTAGGCGGAACGAGTTTAGCTGCTGCTGAGATATACCGTGCTAATGCAGAAGGGGATGAGCTAGGAGCACATTTAGGCAATCTCTTCGGTTGGAATTGGGGCATCTCCACTGTGGAAAGCATTGTAGAGTGTCGTGCGCTTCCTTTTACTATCCCTATAATCGCCACAGGCGGAATAAGAAATGGGCTTGATATTGCAAAGGGCATTGCTTTGGGTTCCGATATGTGTAGTGCTGCTTTGCCGTTTCTGAAACCCGCAATGGAAAGCGACAGCATAAAAAGTAGCGTAGAGAAGGTAATAGCGAAAATAACGGAATTTAGCGAGGAATTAAAGGTCGCAATGTTCTTAACGGGTTGTAAAAACACGATAGATCTAAAGGATGCAGAGCTAGTTATAACAGGAGAGACAAGGGAGATAATGGAACAGCGGGGCGTTTTTGATCGTGTGAAGCGGAAGAAGAAGCATACTTGATAACTGCTTAATATCTCGTGGACTCATAATCTGTTGATGAGTCTATTTCATGCGCCTTCACAAACGCTTCTTTTGCACCTATGATAATAATTTGACTTATGGCAACATCTTTAAGTATACATAAACTGAATAAGTAAACATGCAAAAAGTTATATCTATTAGACCCACGACTGAGATAGAAAGGAAGCTCGAAAGGCTAATCGGAATAGATAAAGCTGAGCGATCTGCTTTGATACGAAGAATTTTGGACACTGGAATAAATGAGGAATTAAAAAAACGTGCACTGGAGTTGTTCAGCGATAAAAAAGTATCTCTGGCGAAAGCTGCAGAAATAGCTGATATATCTGTCAGAGAGATGATGGATTTGATAAGGGAAAAAGGTATCTCTCTGCACATAAGCATTGAAGATATAAGGGGTGATTTCGAGGCGGCGATGAAATAAATGATATGGATCTTCGATTCTTCTCCTTTGATATACCTAAACAAAGTAGGGTTAAATTTGATTTTTAAGCGGTTAGATGGGGAGAAAATTATACCTACACAAGTTTATAAGCAAGTTGTAACAGAAGGAAAAAATCAGGGATATGCCGATGCATTAATTTCTGAGGATTTGGTAAATAAAGGGGTTATTAAGGTTGTACAAGTAGCAGAGAATGGATTCAAGGAGATGTTAAAAAGTCTGGAGAAAGAGCTGCATGAAGGCGAACTGGAAGTGCTTACCTTAGCGAAAAATAAAGGAGGCATCGCGGTTTTGGATGAAAGCATAGCCAGAGAAGTAGGAAGTGTTTTAAGAATAGAAGTTCGTGGCACCTTATTTCTAATATTCCTGATGGTAAGAAAGAGGGAGTTGAAAAAAGAGGAAGCAAAGTATAAAGTGGATTTGATGATTAGAAATGGGTTTCGACTAGGCCATGAAGAATACCAGGAATTTTTGAACTTGCTCGAAAATGTCTAAATTGGAAATATGGACTATTGGAACAAGTAACCGGAGCATAGATGATTTCTTAAACTTGCTCGCGGCATATCGGATAGAGGCGGTAGTAGATGTGAGACGATTCCCTACGTCAAGGCACAAGCATTTCAAGCAGGAGAACCTAAAAGCGAGTTTGAATCAGTGCGGTATAGAATATCATCACGTTACAGAGCTCGGCGGCTACCGGAAAGGGGGATATACGAAGTATATGAAGACCTGCGAATTTGGAATGGGGTTAGACTACCTTGAAGCACTTGCAACATCAAAACGAGTAGCGATCCTGTGTGCAGAACGTTTATTCTCCAGTTGTCATCGCCGATTTATTGCAGATGTGCTCAAATTGCATGGCATCACCGTGATACACATAATAGATCCGGGTCTGTGTTCTGAACACAAAGGCAAAAAGCGGAACAAAAGGTTGGATGAGTTTTGATATAAATAATATGCTCCGCCGGGGATATTATCACGGATTTACTAGTAAAAAATAGAGAACCCTTACTTACATCCTCTTTCTATCTCCCCGTTTTTCACATCCATCGCTTTTTGCCTTTTTCTGTTTTTGGGTAACTCGCATCATTGTTGTTACGCAGCATATCATTCGTTATGCTTACGAAAACGTGAACGTTAGCTCGTTTTTCTATCTACCGCCCTAAATTCACATAGCGGGTATTAGCCTAAGATATTTATGAACTTCATATCCTCAAAGTCCTTTTTAAAGGCTATTTCATATTCTTTTCTCTTCAGATGAGTATTATAGATAAGTCTCCACCATAACTTTCACTTATACCTACTTAAATCTTCTTTCTCAAATGTAAGCCACTTAGGTATCATATCAGTAAGAATCCTGTCCAATTCCTTTGAATCTTGAGGTTGTTCCTTTAACGTTTGCAAATGGTTTATAAAATCTTCTTGAAGATAATTTGAAATTCTCTTCTCTTCTCCGTTTTGAGCAGCTATTCCGAAGATTTTTCCTAATTCCTCCACAACGTCTTCTATAATCTTAAATTCTCAAATCATCAAAGATAGATAAGACGACATAGGAAAAAAGAGTTGTTTCCTTAATAGAGAGATAAGGTAAGCACAACTTACAAATCTCTTCTGCTACTTTGTAATCATATTTCTCTTTTCTAAGAAAGGAAATTATTTTACCGATTAACTCCACTAAGATCGTTTGCCCGCTCATAATCCAAAGTTCTCCGCAGTGAACAACGCATCGAGTTTAATCCCCTGTTCTGCAAGCTTTTCTTTTGCACCTTGACTTCTATCTACTATTGTGATTACTTTAACAATTTTACACCCAAATTGCTCTACTTCTTTTATAGCATCCATAATCGATCCTCCAGTGGTTGTGACATCATCAACTATTACCACATTACTATTGCTCTTAAGATTGCCATCAATTTTATTACTGATGCCGCTTTTTCTTTCGCCATGACTCTTTTTCTTTTTTCTCACAAAAAACCCGTCTATATTTCTTCCCAAAACCGCACTGTTTGCAGAAATTAAAGCGACAATCGGAATAGCTCCAGACTCCATACCTCCGATATAATCAAATTGAACCCCCTGTAGCCTTTTAAAAATCTCTTTGATTATCAAATTTGCGCCTTCCGTACTTAACAAAACTGTTTTCATATCAAAGAAGTAATTGCTTTTCAACCCAGACGCTAAGGTAATCATCGCATCTTCTTTTACAATCAAAGTCCTTTCCTTTATTATCTCTTTTAGCCTTTCGCTTTCTTCCATTGTAACCTGAAGTAACCAATTGACTTTTTCAATTTAATAAATATATATTTTTCTTCGCTTTAATTTAATATACCGCCAAAATGTACTAATTGGCGTTCCCCTGTAAGCGCTCTATATCCTTTAAACCCTGCGAAGTAACGGCGCCCACTATACCTTGGTGCTTCTATTCACAGGGGTACCAACCCTAAATCGCTTATCCTCCCCCTCAGATGTGATTATATACGCCTTCGACCAAAATCCCGCGGGAAGCGATGAAGGTAACGAATGGGTCACCTTTCACAACCCATCAAATGAAAGCGTGGACATAGGTAACTGGACTTTTGAGTCCACCCACGGCACAACAGCAATTGACTGGATAGCCGAAGGCACTACCCTTTACCCTAGCGCCTATTGTACATACACCCCTCATTATCGGTGGCTTGACAACAGCGAAGAAGCGATAATCCTGAGAAATGCGAAAGGTGAAGAAGTAGATAGAACCCCGGTGTTAAGCGATAACGAGAACGATACCAGATATTGGATGCGTAATAACTCAGAGTGGACTTTTGGCGTTACGGAACTAGAGAAAGGGGAGCTATGGAGCGGATACGTCAAGAACGTAGTTGATGGTGATACGGTTGATGTCCGTTTCAACATTTACGGTATCCAAAGGGTTAGATTAGTAGGGATTAATACGCCTGAGATAGGCGAAGAAGGATATGAAGAAGCGAAAGAGTTCGTAAACAAGACTTGCTTATGCGAAGAGGTTAAGCTCGATGTGGATGATATGAAGCAATACGATTCACATTATAGGATATTGGCGGTTGTTTATGTTAACGATACCAATCTGAATGAGAAGCTGGTAAGAGAAGGCTATGCTGAGGTTATGTATGTTCCGCCTTCTGAGTTTAATCCTTATGTGTGGGTATGATAAGGGGATACTTGTGATAAAAATAGAATGAATATTATTGGGGATGACAATAAGAGTATTTGATAGAGGCTGAGTTGTATTTTAAGCTATATGGCAATGTGTAATATACACCCTCAACCCCCATACTCACAGCCCTATACAAGCTATGAACGCCATAGGTATTTGATTGCCTATCGTATTATCCTACATCAAAAGCCACCTATGAAAGCGCAATTTTTTATCGGAAAAAGAGAGGGATTTTATAGTTTTTGTCATCTCATCGGTTGAATATTATAGCTCTCCTTATATCTTGCATCCTATGGTCTGAAATAGAACGCCGTTCATTGCAATCTATGATAAATGACCGGATAGCTTTGGATGCTGTTAATCCTTCTGTCTCACATAGCTGCTCAAATATCGCTTTCTCTTTTGTTCTGACTTTCGCAGAGATGGCAGTCATGTCCTTAGTCGGCATTTGTATATCTCTTTAAATTACGGTTTACCCCCCTTAAAAAGGTTTTATTGACAATCATAAATCTATTTCTCTTAGCATTTATTCCTTCTTTTCTTCTTCCTTTAGGGGGATAGACCAGTTCTTGCTTCCACACATCGGGCATTTGCCAGCTCTTGAACTAGCCCATATGATATATATAATGCCCGGGACTATGCCTAGAATGAGCAAAAAGATAGAGATTATTATGCTCGGTCCCGGTGTTGTTGTTACATACTGTTTACAGTTCCCGCAGTATTTCATTTTTGTCATTTTTTCTTTATCTCCACCTTTTTAAAAACCCTATCGGTTTTTCATTCTTCATAAAGCACAATAAAATCATCTCTATCCGCGAAAGAGCCTTGTACTGGAGTGTAAATCGTCACCTCAACAGCACCATACTGATAATCCGTAGAAGGATTAACAGATATTTCTTCTTTGGG
>JAUWND010000156.1 GCA_030612835.1 Candidatus Methanophagales archaeon
ATTACACAGATTTAAACCGCTTACATCTGTGAACTCTGATTTTTTCCAAAAAATAAATCGTTGACACAGATTAACGCAGATTACTTTTACACAGATGATGAGAATCAACACGGTTAAACTAAAATAAATCTGCGTAAATCCGTGTAAATCCGTGTCCTAAATCAAATTTATTTATGGGTAGAAGTTATACTTTACTAAATTATTTATCAAAAAGGAAATGCTAAGAAATATATATAACAGAGGGAAGACATGCAAAAAGAAAGTGGCCATTTGGTTTTCGGTGGCGTGGACGCAGTAGAGTTGGCAGAGACATATGGGACACCACTATACGTAACAGATGAAGATAGGGTACGGAACAATTTCAGGCGCTATAATAGCGCATTTGAAACGGCAGACAAGTATTACGCAGTAAAAGCGAACGGCAATCTTGCGATATTGAAGATATTAGCGAGCGAAGGAGCAGGTGCTGATGTGTTTTCCGGTGGCGAACTCCAACTCGTGAAGTCTGCAGGCATACCCATGGGCAAGATTCTATTCAACGGCAATTCGAAAAGCGAAGAAGAATTAAGGGCCGCGGTAGACGCTGGCGTGAAAGTATCAGTGGATTCGCAGGACGAAATGCGCACTTTATCTGCAATCGCCGTTGCAATGGAAAAAGAAGTGGAAATTGCAATACGGGTGAACCCCGATGTATCACCAAAGGTGAATCCAAAGATAGCAACAGGTCTACGGGAATCGAAATTTGGCATCCCCTTTTACGAGGTGATCGCAACATGTGAAGATGCGAAAATGCTGCCGAACATTACACTTACAGGATTACATTGCCATATAGGGTCACAGATATTAGACGTGAGCGTATTTCGTGAGGCGACAGAGAAGATGATGAACCTCGTAGAGGAATTATATGCGCGTGGGATGGAACTCGAATTTGTGGACCTCGGTGGCGGACTGGGAATAAGCCACCGTAAAGAGGAGAAGGCGCCGACGCCAAATGATTTGGCGGATGCTATATTGCCCACGTTTGATGCAAGGTTGGACTCGTTGGGCATAAAGCTGAAGTTGGTCTTAGAGCCCGGCAGGTCTATCGTTGGTCCCGCCACAATATTATTGAGCCGGGTAAACACAGTGAAGCAGGCCTATAAAAAATTCGTGGCTATAGATGCTGGATTTAACCTGTTTATGAGGCCTGTGATGTATGATGCGTATCATGAAGTGGTAGTGGCGAACAAGCTAAATGAACAAGCTTCGGTATTATGCACAGTGGTCGGTCCTGTATGCGAATCGGGCGACATATTAGCGAAGGATAGAATGCTGCCGGAAGTTGAGCGCGGCGATTTAGTCGCCATATTAAATGCGGGCGCTTATGGGTTCTCCATGAGCTCGCAATACAATGGTCGTCCGAGATGTGCGGAAGTATTGATTTGTGATGGTAAGGTGGACGTGATAAGGTCGAAAGAAAGCGTTGATGATTTGATAAGGAATCAGGTGATCCCACCGAGACTTATGTAACCACAAGATTACACAGATTTCCACGAGATATTGAGGGGATACGAGTCAAACCTGCATCCTTTTCTCACATCCACTTTACAAAGGTAAAAATGGAAAAGCATTTATATATATATAAGGTATCTAAATTATTTGTTATTGCTCATGACAGAAGAAGAGGATAAAGTGCCAAGGTCCTTTTTGAAAGCGTTAGGTGATTTTAACAGGGAAAGAGAACTAATTTTCAAAGAGTTCGATGAGATACAAGACAAATATACAAAAGGCGAAGATATAGTAGAAGATTTGAAACAGTTTAAAAGCAAAAGACCCGGCATTTTTGTGGTGATTGATGACCTCTTCCATAAAGCGGTGGAAGTTGAACATAAGCTTGACAAAGAGCGAGTAAAGGAAGAAGAGCGAGAGGTTATGCAGGCGTTTAGGGATCGGTTCTCGGATTTAGCCGAAGAGATCGATTTACTTGTTCTTGAAGAATTGGTAGCAAGCAGATAAGTATAGTTTTCACGGCACTGTCGAATTTTCCTGCGAAATTGCTATATCCCTGAATTTCACCGCAGAGCACACAGAGAATGCAGAGGCACAAGAAAACTCGAGCAAAGATTGAAACAGTCTTAGGGAACTCACAAATATTAATTTACCCGAACCGTATCATTTTCCAAGGATTTTAAAGACACAGATTAACGCTGATTAACACAGAAAAAATTGAATCCGTGTAAATCTGTGTAAATCTGCGTCCTAAATTAAATTTATAGGTAGAAGTTATACCTTATATACAAGAAGAAATAGCTTCAAATAGCTTCCTAACTTGCATCTCCGTTTCTTCACGCGTACCGTCATTATTTATGATATAATCTGCGAATGTCCGCTTCTCCGCCAGTGGGATTTGCAATTTGACCATTTTCCGCGCCTCTTCTTCTGTTATTTCATCGCGGTCCATCAGCCTTCTTATCTGCATATCTGCACTGACATAAACAACAATTACCGTATCGAATTCCTTTTGAACGCCCGTTTCTATTAATAACGGAACATCAATAACCACAATGGCATTGGGCATCATCTTTTTTATCGCCTCTATTCTCTCTGTGCATTTCCTTCTTACTTCCGGGTGTATTATCTGCTCTAAAATCTTGCGCTTACTGGAATCGTTGAATACAATACTGCCCAGCTTCTTCCTGTCTATCTCCAAATTGTGCCTACAAATAGCTTTACCAAATACAGCTACTATCTTCCACCATGCTTTTGTACATGGTATTACAGCCTCCCTGCTCAGGATGTCACAATCAATAACGAAAGCGCCGAGGTTCATGAATGTACTTAACACGAGGCTCTTTCCACTTGCTATTCCGCCTGTTACTGCTATTATATTCATCGTTTCATCAACGCTTCAAAGCTAACAACCTCGCCACTGCGTATGCCGGAAATGTAGCCGCTATTCGTTTGCCATAGCGTGCAGAAAGCGATAAGAATGGTATATTCAACGAATCCGCAGCTTCCTTTACGATAAAATCGCCTATTCCCGCTGATACTACCTGTTCCAATCGGTATTTCTCCATCATCCACTTCAGCGAAGCGACTAACACATCCACCTGTGCTCGCATTACCTGTGCTGCAATGCGAACTGCGTTATCCTCTCCTAGCTCTTCAAGGTCACTACATACCACCCTTGCAAGCCTTCGCATCGCACTCACTCTACTTTTTTCCGACTCGTCTCGATCCACAAATGCATAACTATCCGGACTTTCACAACTGTAATCCTCTTCCGTTATGTATCCGAGTACGAGATAAGCGTCCGCGGTTATTGCGAACAGTTCAGAGGAAACCGGGCATTCTTCGCCTATCGTCACGCTTTTCAGCAATGTTGCAACATTGGTCCTCTGGACGCCGGAATAGATTAGTTCACCGTTTTTCAGTCGTTTGAGGTCTGTTCGTCTCGCTTTTATTGCTCCACCTGCTATAGGTATTACATCCGTTGTTGTGCTACCAAAGTCAACGAAAATCGCATCTTCGTATTGCTCCGATATGAGCATAGAAGATGCGAGCCAGTTGGTAGACGCAAAGGAAAGCGGGGCCTTATCCACCTCTGTGCCACCTTTGAATGTGCAATTGGAGTTGAAGAATTTGACTTCTTTGAATACTGCTGATAGCGCTTCTTTTATATGTAATACGCCTTCTCTTCTTGTCACAAAGCAGTCACATAGCTCCCCGGTCATCACTGTACCTACGGCTTCTAGTTCGGACGCAGACGCGTATTCGGACAGCAGAGTGTATAAAATCGACTTATTCTTCCACAGAGGTGCATAAACCGATTTTACAACTCCATCTGAGCTGACTATCTTTGTATTCGCTCCCCCTACATCTATACCAAGGTACATACTCGTTAAAACCTTTATAAACTTTCTGCGAAGCTTTTTTCGTTGTATAAATACTAAAGTATACGTTCTATCTATTTGCTATTAGGCCATATGACCTCCTTTACATAAGTCCTATAGACATACGACATAAAAAGCATTCTGGATTGAGAGGAGGCGAAAAGAATGAAAGGAAATAAAACTGCATCTGAGAGGTTAAATGCAAAAACGCTCGACCAAATGTTCGTCAATATGGTGGAACAAGGATATGAATGCCCACCATTCGTATCCAACGCCATATTAGAGACCGCGAAATCGGTATTCGTACAAGATCCGAGCAATCCGAACGTGATGAATGTGGGACAGTTGATGGTCTTGGGAATTGCCGTGTCGGAACCTGCGGGGAAGCCATTAACCGAATGTGAGATGAAAACGGCGGTGGTAACGCTAGATGCGGGAAAAGATGATGAAGAAATCAGGAGTAAGTATGGACTTGCTACTCTTCGCCAGGCGAGACTCGCTAGAGTTACACACGAAGCCAGGGACCAAGGAGTCACACTTACACAGGAGGACATCGCATCAAAGCTCTTGAATTGCAGTGTCAGAACGGTAAGGCGAGACATTAAGGCACTCGCAAAGCGCGGCGTGATTGTTCCAACACGAGGGCAGCAAAAAGACATCGGTCCTGGTGTATCCCACAAGGTAGAAACCGTTAGGCTTTTCATAGAGCGAAAAACTTACACCGAGATTGAAAGGATACTAAAACACTCTCTAACGGCGATCAAGCGCTATATCCTGACTTTCTCCCGTGTTGCGTATCTTACAGAAAAGGGATACAGAACGAAAGAAATCGCTTTTCTCGTTCAGATCTCAGAGCGATTGACACAGGATTACCAAGCGTTATACCGCAAATACAAAGAAGACCCGGCGTATAAAGGCCGCTTAGACGAGATACTGGCGCTGAACTCCGCGGATCGTGAGATAAGTAAAGGGGGGGCGACAAATTGAGCATGTATGCACAGCAAAGTAACTATGCACCGTTACTGGACAAAACGTTTGAGACCGCAGTATCCGGTTTCATATTGGCGGAATTCCCGAAGTTGGGCGGACCGAAGGTCGTCACGTTATTGGTCAAAGAACTGAAGGCGATCGTTGAGCAGTACTATCCGCCGCTAACAAATCTCAGAATGGGTCAGATGCTCTGGTTCGCAGTGGCAAAAGAAGAGAAAGGAGGGTATGGAAAGTGCATGAAGAATCTGCGATTGCGTCCAGTTGTCCTATCAGTGGTAACTTATGAAGACATTCAGAAGAGGGCGGATGGTGTTCCACAGAAGGAGATCCGAAAGAGTGCTATTGCAAGGATGCTGCGCGAAGCGGACGAGCAGGGTGGAACGTTGGCAGAGACAGACCCATCGGTCATCCTTTTTTGCTCCCTCACAACCATTAAAAAGGACATCGCCGAATATGAACGTGAGAATAACGTGGTACTCCCACGTAGGGGCACCGTGCATGACCTGGGGAGAAGTACAACGCATAAGAAAATCATCTGCAGAATGTCGGTTCAGGATAGAAAAGCTACACCGGACATCGCACGGGAAACGTATCACAGTCCCAACGCCGTTGATAGATATCTCAACGA
Source organism: Candidatus Methanophagales archaeon (assembly GCA_030612835.1). Taxonomy (GTDB): domain Archaea; phylum Halobacteriota; class Syntropharchaeia; order Alkanophagales; family Methanospirareceae; genus Methanophaga. The sequence continues at coordinate 5,491 of JAUWND010000156.1, forward strand.
TTTTGATCGTGTGCGCTTCTGCCTTAAGAAATGTTTGTCGGTTGAAGAAACGGCATTTACGACACAAATGAGTAAATCTCTGGTCTTAGAGTATGAAGAGTTGATTAAAGAGCTCTATGGTGGTGGTGAGAAAGAGAAATGTTAATAAAGTATTGGGATCATAGGTATAGTATGGGTCATATGGCCTTATTTAATTTAGGACGC
>JAUWND010000020.1 GCA_030612835.1 Candidatus Methanophagales archaeon
CCACCGCCGCCGCCACCGCCAAAACTTTCTTCTGCTATTATTTTCGGCCCTTTATAGATTATTTCCGTTCCATCCACATACTTCAATACAGACCCATTATACTTGAACCTATATCTCGATGTTCCCGAACATGTATCCGAACATATTGTCACATTTTCCCACACAATTTGCCACTTCTCATTTTTGATTTCAGTTGAATTCCCACTTTCTACCGGACACCAGTCACCCACAGATAAATCATAAACCTCCAGGGTTAGGTCAACCACATAGGGAAAAGTGTAATTGACAGTATAGTTAAAAGGCTGATCCCAGGTTTTAGAGTCCGGCGGGCTTACCGAATGATTATCTATTTTTGGCTGCATCTGTGGTACAAATGGATCCACAGCACAACATGCGGAAATTAGCAATAACAGGGCTGCAAATGCAGATACTGCGGCAATCCATCCATTCATTTTTTGTCTTATGCTCTCCATTCTCTCAACACTAATTAAGCGACAGTTAATAGCTCCTTTTCCTTAACTCTCCTGATTCAGTATAACTAGAACTCAATGTTACCACCATTTAAATCCAACTGTCTCCCATTGCTCCGTAGCAATGCAGTTCCATGTTAGCCTTTTCCATTCTTTTCCGTCAGTATATCTACGTTCACCCACAGGTACCCAAGCACTACCATTATTATATTGTAGTGTTACCTTTAACGCCTTATTTGCAATTACCCAAATACTATAGTTAAACGACTCATTGTAAATCACCGCGGAGGGGCATTTCGGGTCTTTAAATGCCACCACCAACTCAGGACCCACAAAATCTTCCTCGTATAGATTACCGCCATAGCTGAATGTGTAATTAAATCTCTTCCCTATATAATCTACTATTTCATCCTCATTAATCGAATCAAAAGGTTTTATGTAGTTCCATGCAATGATTTCTCCGGGATCACAATGTTGCGGACCCCCTTTCCTTTCTAAAGTCTCGGTAACGGGATCGCGAATCAATAGTTCTAAATCCACGCTACTATTTGATTGCACTGTAAAGTTAAACGGGGTAACATAGCCGGTGTGGACATAATACTCCATATCCAAGTTCCCACGCTCTGCCGTTGTGGAACTTACCCATCCTTCTAATTCTATCATTGGAGATAGCGTTACATTTGGACTTGTCGTTATCACTGGCCCATAGCGAGGCACTTCCGGCCAGCGTTCATCGCCATATTTAAACCGATATAACGCCGTTCCTTGACAATCCTTATCGTCTTTGAATGGTTTAAAGTCCCATATAAGGGTATTATTTGTCCCATCTGTTTGATTATAGAGCGTCCATCTTGATGTATATGGATTGAGAACTTCCAATTTTACCTCAGTGAGATTAACCTGATCGGATACATTCGCTATCTCAACACTATAATTAAAGCTCGTGTTATATTTGCCACTCCCAGGTTCCACTCTTGGATTCCGGAATTCAATCAGGGGTATTAAATTAGGACCAGGATAGGTCTCTGTATTATTGATCAGTTCTCCTTTGTAATAAGCACTGAACAGGAACTTTGAACGCCCATTTTTGCAGTTCGTCTCAGAGAATGGTGTTACTTCTTCCCACGATAGTTCTTCCCATTTCCCTCTGCTTGCTGTTTTCACATCCATTGATTTCCAGATACCAAGGCAGGGATCGTAAACCCTGAGTTCTATATCCACTGCATTGTTTGCTTTTACGCTTATATTGTAATTAAGTTTATCGCGATAGGTTGCATTGCCTTTTGATACATTTTCATTCTTGAACTCCACCTTAGGCGATATATCCCCGATACGTGGTCCGGGTCTCATAAGCGTAACAAACCTGCCGTCTTTTATCTCTTCTAACTCTTCCTCACCCCATTTGAACATAAACTTCGATATGGTTCCCTCACACTCCTTAGAAAATGGCTGCGTATCGTTCCAGTAAATCCGTTCCCAATTCGTTGTATTGCTATAATGTGCTGTTCCCTGAGGGGTCCAAGCACTGAACCAGGGGTCCCAAACCAAGAGCTCTACATCTATCGCTTTATCGAACAATACATCAACACTGTAATTATAAGAGTCATCCCATTCCCCTGCTGTGGAATTGACCGCAGGATTCTTTGCTGATGGTAGCATCGGGAATTCTCCCGATATGATCCCCGTCATACCAACCAAAAGCATTCCCAGAGCAATGACAAACAACACTCTTTTATACATCTCCTTCCCCCCATGTCACATTTAAGTTGAACTTTAGCTTCTCGTCACTTCCAAAATACACCCACGGTTTTATATCTGTCCAAATCATTTCCCGTTCTTCTCCGCTCGATTCATATATTTCCGTTTTCACAGGCTTGCAAGAAGCAGTTGTGCAAAGCTCCAATGTTATGTTTAGGTCTTTGCTGCTATTCACAACTACTGACACATTACAAGACTTGCCATACAATCTAAACGGCTGTGTCGGATCTATCGTGAATTCCTTTAATATTGCTATTAGTTCTGGCCCTTCTTCGCACTTTTCCGATCCACAATCCTGCCAGCGAGACCACCTTGTATCATTATAGGAGAAAGTATAATTCCACAGCCCAATACGATCAAAATCGGAGCTTTTTACTGGCCAATTGAGTGTTTTTGGCCCGGGTGCATGATATCGCTTCTCTTCGTGTTCGGTCACTTCCCCTTCGCAGTCAGTAGTTACAAGCTTAATGCGTATGTCTTTCGCTGCGGAAACGTTAATGCTATAATTAAAGCGTGGGATAGTCATGTTCTTGAAATAACCCTGTAACACACTGTTTTCGATGTAGCCTATACCATTGGCCGGGATGACGTTACATGAGGCAATAATTATACATGCAGGTATGTATAATTCAGGACCTTGATAAGAGCGGTTAGAATAGCTCACATTTTCCCAATGGAAGGTGAAGTTATAGCTTGTGTTACCCTCATAGGGATCATTACATATCTGCTCGTCCGCCCAGGTAAGCGTTTGCGGATTTGGTTGATCAGTATACGGCATATTTCCTACGGATTTCCATTCATTAGTAGAGTCCTGTTTAACCTTGAGCTCTACATTGCCTTTGGCGTTTGCGCTTAAAGTAACGCTGAAATTGTATGTATCGTTCCACCATCCTTTTTCGGGACTACGACCAATGCTTTCGTTTAGCCACTTTAAATCGATATCCCAAAGCGTGTAGGTAATTCCTGATTCGTTAACAATACCTTTACATTTCCACGCTATTTTCTTGAATGCCTTACTCGGCGTTATATTACTAAATAAGATGGTTTCACGCTTGCTGGCTACCGGCTTACATTCTACTAGCTCCCATACCCCCTCATCATATCTTGCCCATAATGTTACATTTCGCGGTTTACTCGTAGTGAAATCGACACTGAAGTTAAAAGGCGTGTAATTTGTTCCTTCTTTCGGGTCCACATTAAGAGCTCCAAATTCCTCTATTATTATCTCCGGACCAGTATAAATCTCAGATGGGACATCACCCTGTATAAATCTAAACTTATATTCTGCATTCCCACAGTTATCACAGCGGAGTTCAATTCTGGTCCATTTGAGTGTTTTCCCACTTCCTGGCGTGTCATACACTTTTTCATTCTTTGTAGCCCATTGTGTATCACCCGGGCATTTAGTTAATAATATAACATCACCTTTATGCGCCGCAGTCACATTAATAGTATAATTAAACAGTGTTCCACCAGTGCCTAGTTCCGGCTCTACTCTTTCATTTTCAAATTTTGCAATCCCAATATAAGGCTTTTCTCCTGTCAGGTTAATAATTTCGCTTCCTTTATACCGGAATTCGAACCGAAATCCTGCATCCCCCGTTTTCACATCACAGCCATTAAAATTTTGAACAGACCAATTAAGTGTGACCCATCCAGGTGCCTTATTATAGTCCTGCTCGGGTTCGTACCAGAAACGGCTACCCGGGCAGAAAATTGATAGATTCACAGTACCGTTTTTTTCCGCTTTTACATCAACGCTGTAATCATAATTTTCACTATAAAGTCCTCTCTCCGGTTTCACACTAAGATTCTCAAAAAATGGATTGATAGGCCAGATAGGCAGTGAAAATCCTTTCCCGGATGATTCCACGCCACACATGCCTACAAATCTAAATATCGAATCGTTATGTCGATTTAACTCATGAGTATTCAATTGTATATTATGCCAGATAAGTGTTTCATTTATATTTGGTGTCGTATAATCTCTCGTTCCTTTCGAGTACCAGCCGTTATTAGTATGATTTTTCACTTGTAACACTATTTTGTCGCTGATATTTGCGTTAACCGTAACGCTATAATTAAATGTAACATTGTTTTTTCCCTGTGTAGGCGTTACAAGTAAATCATAGAACTTTTCTTCAATTTCAGGACCAACATTTTCTGATGTATTATACTTACCTACAAATTGGTATTCCCCTCGAAGTGAGTTACCATCAAAATAATCGTAGCTCAAGATTATGCTTTCCCATTTAAGCTTTTGATTTTTACCTGGTGTTGTATAGTTCCGTATTCCTTTCTCTTCCCAATCGCGAAGAGCGTAATTATAAACTTCTAACATTATACTATCTTTTATCTGATCTATCTCAACTGAGACCTCATAGTCAAATAACAACAGCTCATTTATCGTTTTCTTGTAGCCCACTTTGGGATCCTTAAATCTTTCTTCAATTGTAGGTCCGGAGTAGGGCTTCTCAGGCCGAGATTTACTGATATTTGCCACAAATGTATATTGCCCATGCCCCTCGGAATCGAAATTATCCGGGGTCAGATTAACCGCAAGCCAGGTAAGTGTCTTATTTGTGTATAGCGGCTCAGTATAATTTTGTAGCCCATGCTTATCCCAACCTTCAGAAGTATAATTGCGTACTTGAAGTTCTATGCTGTCTTCGCAATTCGCCCAAACTTTGACATGGTAATCGAACGAGAGGTCTTTGTATACTCTATTCTGCTCTACGTGTGAGTTATAGTATATTACTTCAGCGTTTTTGAGTACGGGTATTCCTCTTTTTATACCTGTTTGAGCCCCTTCTTTAACCATCCAACTTTCAACATCAAATTGGTACCAGCATTTATCCCACTTCCATCCACCTTTTCCATCTACAAACTCTTTAAACGCCTCATCACAATAATCCAATGTCGATAGGCTAATATCAGCAATGGTGATAGTCGTAGTTGACTCGCCCTCGCCAATCTCTCCCTTCTCCGTCCTACTATCTTGGCATTTACTATTGCCATGATTAGGTCCAAATGCTAAATTGGCAGTGATACACAAAGGTCTCAGGCTATACCTCCCTTCAAGACCTACTTTTACCTTATATGCGCAATCCCCATTCACATCTATGTAAGTGTACTCATCTAAACGCTCTCCTGACGGACCTTCTACCCACGTGTCTATAATTGTTAGTTTAGCTGCAGAAGCAGATGGCACCAAAAACAAAGCGCATGCGAGAACCACAATCACAGCTACTGCAATCTTCCCCCTCATTTTATTTCGCCTTCCACCTCCTTCCGCTTCGCTTCTGACCTACGAATTAGCGAACTTATGATACGTTGTTATCGCCCCTATACTATAAAATGATTTTCGTTTTTTTGTATCTAACGTAACTTCTACATATTTAATTTATGACCTTGATAAGAGCGGGTAGAATCGCTCACATTTTCACTGTGGAATGTAAACTTACAGCTTGTGTTAATTTGTCCCATTTCCCGGGGCCACAATAGGATCTCCAAATTCCTCTATTATTATCTCCGGACCCGTATATTTCTCAGATTTTACATATCCCGGCACAAATCTAAACATATATTCTGCATCGCCACAGTGATCACAGGGGGGTTCTATTCCGGTCCATGAGAGTGTTTTCCACTTATTTCGCGTGTCATACTCTATTTCACCCTTTGTATCCCATTGTGTCCCTCCCGTGCATTTAATTAATAATTCAACATCTCCCTCATGCGCTGCAATCACATCAATAGAATAATTAAACAGTGTTTTATCAGTGCCTATTTCCGGCTCTACTGTTCCATTCCCAAATTTTGCGATCCCTATATAAGGCCCTTCTTCTGTACGGCTAATAATTACGCTGCCTTTATACCAGAACTCGATCAGGTATCTTGCAGCCCCTGTCTTCACGTCACAGCCGTTAAAATTTTGAACAGACCAATTAAGTGTTTGCCATTCCGGTGCCTCAATATAGTCCTGCTCGGTTTCGTACAATAAATTGCCATCAGGGCAAAGAATTGATAGTTTCACAGTACCGCTTTTTTCCGCTCTTACATCAACGGAGTAATAATAATTATCACTATAAAGTCCTCTGTCCGGTTTCACGCTATGATTTATAAAAAGAGGAATAGGCCAGATAGGCAGTCCTTTCTCTGATGATTTCGCGCCACACATGCTTACAAATCTAAATATTGACTCGTTAAGTCTGCTTAACTCATGAGTATTCAATTGTATGTTATTCCATGTAAGCGTTTCATTTACATTTGGCGTTACATATTCTCTCGTTCCTTTCGAGTCCCAATGATTAGTAGTATGATTTTTCACTTCTAACGCTATTTTGTCGCTGATATTTGCATTAACCGTAACGCTATAATTAAATGTAACATTGTTTTTTCCCTGTGTAGGCGTTACACGTAAATCATAGAACTTTTCTTCAATTGTAGGTCCTGAGTATGGCTGAGATTCACTGGTATTGCCTACAAATTTATATTGCCCATGCCCTTCGGAATCGAAATTATCAGGGGTCAGATTAACCGCATGCCAGGTAAGTGTCTTATTTGTGTATACGTCAAGCTCAGTATAATTTTGTAGCCCATACTTATCCCAACGACCAGAAGTATAATTGCGTACTTGAAGCTCTATGCAGTCCTCACAATTTGCCCAAACGGGGATAGAATAATCGAATGTCATGCCTTTGAGTGTCCTGTTCTGCTCTACGTGTGGGTCATCGAATGTATCATAGCTTGGGTTCGGTATTCCACATACTATTTCTGTTTCAGTCCCTTCACACATTGTAGATTCAACATCAAATTTGTACCAGCATTTATCCCACTTCCATCCACTTTTTCCATCTGCAAACTCTTTAAACGCCTCATCGCAATCAGCCAATGGCAAGAAGCTAATATCAGCAAAGGAGATAGTCGTAGTTGTCTCGCCCTGACCAATCTCACCCTTCTTCGTTCTATCGTCTTGGCAGTTTCTATTGCCATAGTTTGGTCCAAATGCTAAATTGGCTGTGACGAATATAGGCCTAAAGCCTGTACCTTCAATTCCTACTTTCACATTATATGTGCAATCCCCATTCACGTCTACGTAAGTGTACTCATCTAAAACCTCTCCGGACGGACCCTCTACCCACTTGTCTATAATTGTTAGTTTACCTGCGGCAGAAGCATACGGCACCAAAAACAAAGCGCATGCAAGAACTGCGATTATACCTACTGCAACTATCCGCTTCATCTCTTCCGTCTCCACATCATGTATCCGACTGCTAATAGTCCTGCGATTGCTAATAGCGCTTCGAAGCCTGGTGGTTTTGGCGTTGGTGATGGTGAGGGCGATGGTGTCGGAGTTGGAAGTACAAATAGAAGCTTTCCCGCTGGAATAGGTAGTTCCTTTACAACCTTTGTTTCTTCAATGTTAGGGTCGTCATACATAACCATTGACACGCCATAAGATTCGGTAACATCAATCGGTAATGCGAATGCTACTGTTACATTGAAGGAGACATGCCATTCCTCACAACAGAGGCTGGAAATGTTCCATTCAAGTGTTGTCGTGCCGTCAGGATTTGACCAACTAGCGTTGGGGTCTTCTGAGAAGCTACCTTCTACTATTGTGAATTGGTTGTGCAATGTATCAATCACACGGATATTTCTAACTTTTGTACCGTTTAGGATATGCTCAGGATCAACGCATAGTCCTAGATGGACCGTAACTTCTGCTTCTTTGCCTAAAGTAACATTACATGGATCCACTGATTTGCACACCTCTATATTTTTATCACTGTTCTTCCATACGCATCCAGGTAGCATGCAACACTCAGCAATGTAATTTCCAAAAAGGGCTGTAGCTTCCTTGCCCGGCTCTACGTCAACCTCTTGTGTAGTTCCTGTGCTGCTAGTCCAGCGGCACCCTCTCGGTTCTTCGGTTATTTCATATATTCCAACTGGTATCTTACGAAGCATATAAACGCCATTTGCATCTGTTGTGACTATTCCATCATTTACATTTGGCGATATACGGAAATTCCAGTTTGGTAAGCCTTGTTCTCCAGGGTCTTGCACCCTATTTTGGTTGAGATCGTAGAATTTCTGGATTTTTAAGTGACCCATTTTGGTAGGAGTAGGTGTCAGTGTGGGAGTAGGCGTGGTAGGAGTGGGCGTGGGTGTAGGAGTAGGCGTGGGTGGTTGGTTGAGGAATTCAACTTGGGATTCTTTACCTTCTTCCACAAAAATCTTTATCCATTGTTCGCCTTTTTCTACAAGATCTGTATCTCTATCTCTGTCTATTTTAATTAGTTTCCAGTTGCCAGGCTTATCGATTATTTCTGTTATATTGTAATTTCCTTCAGGCACGTCTTCTATTAATATTACCCCACTGCCATTTGTTGTATAGTTTGTTGTTTTCCCATCAGGATATGTTACATTGAATACCCATCCTTGTAATCCTTTATCTCGATCGTCTATTCTGTCATTTCGATTGCTATCATTGAATTTCTGGATTATTAGTTTAGTAGGAGGCAGGGAAAAATTATTGAGGAATTGAACTTTTGATTTCTTCTCTTTTTCTACCCTAATTACTATCCATTCTTCGCCTTTATCTATAACAGGTGCATTTGTATCTTTTTTTATTAGTTTCCACTTCTTTGGCTCCTTGATTATTTCTGTTATTTTGTAGTCTCCTTCTTGTCCTGGATCTATCTTAATTCTTATTTCTCCCTTAGTATTAGTAAAGTGACTAGTGGCATTACCCTTAGGATCTGTGACTTCGAACTCCCAGCCTTGTAATTCTTCTCCATCATCTATTTTGCGGTTGTGATTTGTGTCATTAAATTTCTGAATAACTAATAAAGTCTCTACTAGTTTAAAGTGGGCAGTAGCAGAAATTCGTGGGTCTGGATAGGGGAAAGTAATGGTGCCTTCATAGGATCCTATCGGTGCTTCAATAGGATCATCAGGGATTTCCCATGAGCTTTTTATACTACTCTTCTCTTTATTTTCTATATCAAACTCTATTGGATATCCTTTAATCATATTCCCCTTAGGATCAACAATTTCAAAGCGATACTTTCCTGTGTAAGGAAGCTCAGGGGGTTGAATAATATACCCCGTGAAAATCACCACATCATCTCTATAAGCTGTTTCTGGGTATTGAGTAATATTAATATTAATTTTTTCTCTCTGCGCTTCTCCAGAACTTACTACAAAGCTTGTTACAATTAAAAATATCAATGCTAAACTCAAATATATAAAAATTCTTTTATTAAGATATTTTGACATCTTCATTTAGAACACCTCTCGTACTTTTTCCCATCTCCTACATCATCCAAATCCATCGGTCCTATAAAACTCCCTAAAATCCCCAAATTTTTTCCCATTTTTTATCTCTCCTTCCACCTACCCTTTTTCCCCTTCGCTCTTCTCACCCACAAAGCAGCGAACCTCTTAATACATTGGAAAGTTATCTCCTATAAACTGATTTTCGGGTTTTTTACATCTATTATTAACATAGACAGCGTCAATCAAATACACTTACACATCCCCAAAAAGGTCTTTCCGTGTCCAAATCGATTTTAAATTAGGAGTTTTGATTTGTTTAGCTCCTTTTTATAACCATAAGATTACACGGATTTTTACGAGAAAAAGAATAATATTAGCATAGTTTCAGTACATACTATTGGCTACTTTATACCAAAATAATCCTAATTTCTTGTGTTAATCTCATGAAATCTCGTGGGTTTTTTATAAGACAGCGGAAATGGGGGGGGCTTCTTGATACTATTCTTCCGCTTATTCTTATTACACAGAAGAAGATAGCATCCATAGTCATGCACACCGGATTTGGGAGCGAAGAGATTGCCGTGCAAGGGCACTGTCGTAAAAACTAGTGATTTATCAACGCGGAGATCGCAGAGGGCGCAGAGTGTAAGAGTGTTCCAATCCTCGCTTGTGTTTTCTGATGCCTCTGCGTTATCTGCGCGCTCTGCGGTAAAATTTGGGGGTATAGTGATTTCACTGGAAAATTTGACAGTGCCCGTGCAAGCACTACATAAAGGTGCTATTGACCACATATCCAAGGACCGCCTCTCTAAGGATAGACTCGGAGGCACTATTAAAGCGGCACTGGAAGGCACAGTCTAAAAATCCAGTGATTTATCACCGCGGAGAGCGCCGAGTACGCAGAGTTTTAAGACTGTTCCAATCATTGCTTAGGTTTTCTGGTGCCTCTGCGTTCTCTGTGTGCTCTGCAGTGAAATTTAAAGGTATCCCAATTTCACTAGAAAATTCGACTGTGCCCACTGGAAACATGGACGCGGAAGCGGGCGGAAGAAGGATCAAAGCGGAAAATTTTATTTATTTATTTATTTATAATGATATTTAAGTGTATAACTAACGTAGATAGTTCTAATTTTTAAACATGGTAAAGTTACAAGTTATAACAGCGGGTGAAGAGCAAAGCTATGGTTATAAAAAAGGCGTTAAGTTAGTACGTGCATCAAAGTTCCTAATCTCCATTTTCCCGCCCCCTCCCTCTTCATCTTTCGCTTTTGCTCATTTCAGCAGCCGGGTATTTGTGCCGAAGCAAATGCAAATGCAAATGCAAACACATATATACTAAAGCAAACCGGCAATCGAAACATTTATATACCAACCGAAAGCTTTATATATACCCTATTTCAATAGGAACTTACGAACATTAGGAGGTGAAAAAGAAAAAGATGAAAAAAATAGGTATAATTCTAGCAGCATTGGTAATCACAATGTTTTTTGTTGGTGCCGTAGCTGCAATGCCTGCGAACAATCCACCTGACCAGCGTGAAAAATTCCGCGAGGATTGCGCGGTGCAGGGTAGTGGATATATAGAATATGACAAGATAATTTTAGACAAGGAGATTGCAGTAGACGTCGAAGAGCATATGTGGGGAGATACAGGGAATGGAAGCTTTGCAATGACCATCACCGAGATACTGAATGAAGGGATTCGGTTGAATTGTAGTAACAATGGCAATTGTCCAGATGATCATGGTCGTGTACCTTTGATACATGATCCGATTTATGGAGACGCTCACAGCCCCGTAATGATTAATTTCGAGTGTAAGAAGATGGTACAATTCGATATAGGGGACAGCAACCCCGCAAATCAGGACTACAGACTTCACGGGATTGCGACATATAGTAACCCTGGTTTCCATGGTGGTATGAATGCACAAGTAACAGAACGCTATGAGGTGATGGAGTTACAGAAAGATGAAAAGGTCACGATGACGACCACTGCTACGTATGATGGTTCTACTCGTGATTGGACAGCCTGCAAGGCAGCGAAGCCATACAATGCGAACGAGCTAAATTTCGATACGAAGAATGCCTTTATAGGTATGTGGGGAACAGACTCATCATGGAAGAAGGTATGCAGTAAGAAGATAGAACATCACCAGTTCTTCAGTGGAGAATTCCAGGTAGATAAGAACCTGATGTTCAAGGAAGAAGTTACCAAACCATGCCCAGAGAAAGAACCAAAGGGTGATTGCTGATGCAGCACTAGTGAAATACAGGGTGAAAACAACAATTTCACCCTTTTCTTTTTTTTATTCATTTCGGTTTTATGGAACTCACGAATATTAATTTACCAGAACTGTATCATTTTCCAATGATTTTTTTGAGACACAGATTAACGCAGATTAACACAGATTTAATCATCAAGACTTTAGTGTAGCGTCTGTGTAAATCTGTGAAATCTGTGTCTTTGTATGATAATTATCAAAAAGGGTAAATTATTTACAGGGAGTTCCCTTACATACAACAGCAAATTAAGTCGCTTGTTCCTGCAGCTTCTCTTGAACCCACAAATTTAGCAGTGTATCTGCAGATACACCATGTTGTTTGGCAATAGCACGGATTTTCGCCGACAATTCTTTGTCAATTGCATAGTACGTTACTTCTGATTGGACATCTATCTCAAATTCAACTGATTTGGTTTTATCCCAGTAATCGGCAAGGTCATGTGTGTCCCAAAAGTCGCCAATTTCTTTATAGCTCTCTGCTTTTGATATGGAACTTCTATTTTTGCTCATATCTTCTCCGTTCTCCATGTGTCATATCCCGTGCTGAGATGATAAGTGCAAGCTTGTCTTTTTTGTAAACAAAGAAAATGATAAGATACCATACCGTCCCGAGTTAGTCCGCCCGAGTGCGGCATAGACATTTTCATCAGGCTTGTGACCTTTTTCAACAAAGCGAAAACGAGGATGTTTGGCAAATATCTCACGCACTTCATTTTGTTGAACATTATGCTTTTGCCCAATCTTTCTAACGATTTCATTGTACCAAATAAAGCTTTTTATTTTCAAAGTATATTATTGTTCTTAGGAACAACTTAAAAAGTTTTTGGGTTCTCCTTCAGTCGTCATAATCTTATCCGGATATAGCCGTTTCTATTCCTCTTGCCATTCACTACCAGAAGGTCACTCTCAATAGATATACAAAAAATAAAACCAAAAAGCTTATATACCGTCAAAGGTAAATTCACATTAGAAGAGATGAAGAGTTTTGGAATCGCCATAGTGATATTAGCACTATTCTTGGTAGGGACTGCGGTAGCGGTACAACCAATACCAAAGCCCGTGGAAGAGGAAACATACACAGGGATAGCAACAGTAGAAGGCGTTGGCGCTTTCAAGATAAGGGATAAGATTGTGGTCCAGGAGCTTGCATTGAATATTAGACGTTGGATTAGTGGCGATACAGGTCCCGAAGGTAGTTTTGCACGTGAATCGGTAGTCAAACTGAAAGGTGGTGTGAACATAAGGGATCCAAATGATACCGACTATTGTCACTCAGAGCAGATCTCATTCAGCGGTGATTTGATCGTAGGCTTCTCAAAGTATGAGGTTTCAGCATTCCATGGTGGTATGGGTGCACAAGTATTGGAGAGTTACGAAGCAAAAGAGCTGCAGAAGCAGGAGACAGTTACCATTAAGACAACTTCGGCTGTTAATCATAACCAGTCACTTAACTATGCGGTAATGTGCGAATTTGAAGGCGCATGGGGGACAACAGCGGTATGGCAGAAGCCATGCAAGAAGAATATAAAGCAAAGGGATAAGTATGTGGGCAAGTTTGCAGTCTCAAAGGAGTTCTCCTTTGAGGAACTCGTTCTGCCATGACACAGATTAACGCAGATGAAAAGCCCAACAAGGTCAAACTTAAATAAATCCGTGTCCGTATATGTTTAGCTAACCACAAGATTACACAGATTTTCACGAGAAAACAATGATTACAATCAGATTTTAGTGCTCTATTGGCTATTCCATTCATTATTAACCCAAAAATCTTGTGTTAATCTTGTGAAATCTCGTGGTTTTTTGATTAGCTATACAAATACCTCCGTCCTAAATTAAATTTATAGGTAGAAGTTATACAATGAAAGATCTTAGGGGTTTTTATATATCTGTTGGTATATTGTATTGTAAGTGTCATTAGTATAATATAATAGAATAGAATAGAATAGAAGAAGAAGGGCGGGCAAAATAAAATGGTGCTAAATAGGGGTATTGGTTTAATAGCTGTGGTAGTGATTGCATTTATGTGTGCAAACGTTGGTATAGACAGTGTGGGGGCATTTGGGCCCCTCGAGATAAAGATATTATCGCCGGAAGAAGGCGTGATTTATCCATCGAATGAGATATATCTGGAAGTAGCGGCCAATGTATCGCTAGTCAATTGGAGCTACAGCCTTAACGGCGCTGCTCCTATCTCATTCGACCCTAACACAGTGGCAATAATAGTGCAAGAAGGTTCTAACTCATTGTCTGTGTCAGCAGCGGATTTGATGGGGGTTGTAGGTAACTCTAATGTTTTCTTTATGGTGGATACAAAACCGCCTGCGATTTCATGCCCTGCAGATGTTACGGTAGAGCAGAAGGCGAAGGAAGGGACGGCAGTAGTCTTGAACGTGACTGTATCGGACCTCTGCGATCCTAATCCTGTGGTGACAAGTAACACACGGGATATATATCCGCCGGGGACAACTACCGTGACCTTTACAGCGACCGATGCATCAGGCAAGAGTGCAAATTGCTCGGTTAATGTTACTGTTGTGGATACAACGGCACCGGTGATAACATGCCCTGCGGATGTTACGGTGGAGCAGGCGACGATGGAAGGGACAGCAGTTCCCCTGGATGTGACGGTTACAGACCTCAGCGATCCAAATCCAGTAGTAACAAATAACACACGGGATATATATCCGCCGGGAACAACTACCGTGACCTTTACCGCAACAGATGCATCAGGCAACAGTGCTAGCTGCTCTGTTGACGTTACTGTCGGGGACACCACAGCGCCAGAGATAACCTGCCCTGCAGATGTTACGGTGGAGCAGGCGACGGTAGAAGGGACGGCAGTTACTCTGGATGTGGTTGTGACGGACTTCGGCGATCCCAATCCGGAAGTAACAAGTAACAAGCTGGCAATATATCCGCCGGGAACAACTACCGTGACCTTTACAGCAACAGATTCCTCAGGCAACAGTGCTAGCTGTTCGGTTACTGTTACTGTTGTGGACACCACAGCGCCTGAGATAACATGCCCAGCCGACGTGAGAGTAGAGCAGGGGGCTAGTGGCGTAACGATAGTACCCCTTAACGTGACGGCATACGACATTTGCGATCCTAATCCGATAGTAACAAGTAACGCGCCGGATACATATCCGCTAGGAACAACCACCGTGACATTCACGGCAACAGATGCATCAGGTAACAGTGCTAACTGTTCGGTTAGTGTTACCGTCTTTGATATTACACCACCAGAGGTGACAATTATTTCGCCTGTAGATAGAGAGACCTATGAAACTACTTCGGTTGAGTTGATCTACACGGTAAACGAGCCCACAAAATGGGTTGGCTATAGCTTAGATGACGCTGAAAACATAACAATATCAGGAAACATAATCTTAGAGAAGTTGAAGAACGGGCCGCACAATCTAACTGTTTTTGCTGAGGATCTGTCGGGAAATCGGGGCTCGAGCAGCGTAAACTTCGGTGTTTTTGCCGTTGCGCCCACCATCACGAATATAAACCTAAGTCCAAATTATGCACTTCCCGGTGATACAGTAAACCTCTCCGTGGATGCATTTGATTTCTCCGGGGTGAGATGGGTTAGGGCTTTCGTTACTAAAGGTGGCGAAGATATATGGCCCATTTGGCTGACACCCAGTGCGACCGAGGAGGACATATATACGGGAAAATGGCGCATAATGATCTTCGAAGAGGGCGGGATTTATAACGTCACCATAGAAGCAACAGACACAGAGGGAAATGTGGCAACGAGTAGCCCACAAGAAGTCGTGGTTCCCATTGACACCGAGGGTCCTAACGCTACGGATATAGTTGTAAGTCCAACTTCTGCAAAGCCGGGCGACCGAATAATTATCACGGCAAACGTCACCGATGATCTATCCGACGTAAGAAGAGTCAGTGGTATCCTAACAAAAGAAGGCGGTGATCCTATTACCGTGTTCATGTCGGATTCGGATGATGATGGGATCTATACCGGAACATGGAATACGATGATCTTTACGGAAGGTGGGATTTATAATCTTGACATAGTTGCAGTGGATACTAGAGGCAACGAGGCATTAATCAGGGCACCCAGTATAGAGATAATTCCGACACCGGTAGATACAGAAGCTCCAAGTGTCACAAATATGGTGGTAAGTCCAACTCCTGCGGACTCAGGAACGCCAATAGAGCTCTCTGCGGAAGTCACCGATGCTCTTTCGGGCGTAAGGGACGTTAAAGCATTCATCAGTAAAGGTGGCGAGGAACCTTCGACAGTGTTCATGTTTGATCGCGAAAAAACGGGACTATATACCGGGACATGGCGTACAATGGTCTTTACAGACGGCGGGATTTACACTATTGACATAATCGCAAGAGATAATGTGGGCAATGTGGCATCAGTAAAGGCACCTGATGTTGAGCTGGTGGAAGACCAGGAGGGTCCCGCCATCACTGCCGTAACTGTGAGTCCAAATGAGGTACCGCCTGGAACGCCAATAAATATCATCGCACATGCCGAGGATTCTTCCGGAATACGAAATGTTAAGGCAATCGTCAAGAAAGATGGAGTACCCGTAATAACAATCTACATGCCGCCAGATGCTGAAGCGGAGGGTATTTTCACTGGGATCTGGCATACGTTGCTTTATGAAAAAGCAGCGACATATTATGCGGATATAGTTGCAACCGATATACGGGGTAACGAGCTTTTAATTGAGGATGCAGCGGCTATAGTAATTACTTCATAAGCTCCTTTTTATAACCACAAGATTACACAGATTTACACAAACCTTTTCTTAAAAAGAAAAGCTTTACCAAAAGAACATTTGTGTTTTTCTTTTAGCACAGGCTAAATTTTCTTTTTGTAAAAAAGAAAAAGTGTTGTGTAAATCTTGTGAAATCTCGTGTTTTTTTTTTTATTGTATATCTAGTATAACTTCTACCTATAAATTTAATTTAGGACGCGGATTTACACGGATTTATTTTTTAAGCGAAATTGCCAGATCCTAAAATTTTACCGCAGAGTGCGCGGAGAACGCAGAGGCATTAGAAACCCCAAGCGTGGATTGGAACGCTCTTAAACTCTGCGTACTCGGCGCTCTCCGCGGTGATAAATAACTTGGTTTTTAGACAGTGCCAGGCGGAATTCTAACGTCGTATGGAAAAACTCGTATACTCCCCTGTATACTCACCCTTTATAACTTTAACCGAAGATACCTTCGCTGCCGGTGGGCCATAATGGCAATATTCAACCATTTCATCTACTTTCTTCTTATCCCCTTCAAACACCGCTTCTACCCGTCCATCGCTCATGTTTCGCACCCATCCCTTTAGTGCTCTCATATTCGCTTCGCCTCTTGTAGTATATCGAAATAGAACCCCCTGCACTTTTCCCTTGACAAATACATGCGCCCTAACTTTAGATTCCATTGTTCACGTATATAGAGTATAGCTTCTACCTATCTAATTTAGGACGCAGATTTACACGAATTTACACAAACCTTTTCTTAAAAAGAAAAGCTTTACCAAAAGAACATTTGTGTTTTTCTTTTAGCACAGGCTAAATTTTCTTTTTGTAAAAAAGAAAAAGTGTTGCGTTAATCTGTGTCAATAATTAATTTTCTCGACTAATAGAATACGGGCAGAATAATGCTCCGGTCGGGATTCGAACCCGAGTCCTTGGCTCGAAAGGCCGAGATGATTGGCCGAGCTACACTACCGGAGCAAATAATAAAAAAAAAATCTGCGGAAAGACTTAGAATCGATTAGTCTTGATATAATATTAGATTCGTTTTATCTATCCGAATAGCGAAGAAAGTCCTTCCATACCCGTCTCTTCTGCTTTTTCCTCCTCTTCCGCCGTCTTCTCTTTCTTCTCTTTCTTTTCCGCCTCGCCCGCTTCAGGAGCAGGTGCCGCTGCCGGAGCTTGTGCTGGCATCGCAGGTGCCGCGGGAGCATATGCCGGTTGTGCTTGCGCCATCGCCTCATCTATGTCAACATCGTTAAGAGCGGAAATCAATGCTTTCACTCTACCTACCTCTGCCTCGACACCCGCTGCTTTCATTATCGCAGTCATTCCATCCTCTGTGACTTCCTTACCCGAATTATGCAAGAGCAGTGCAGCATATATATATTCCATATCTTTGTTTTACCTCCTTCTATTTTCCTTTTACATCATATACTCTATTTTGCTATATAAATAAAACAAAAAGAAATTGTTATAAAAAAAACCTTTCTTTCAAAATGTTTTAAAAACTTTATCTACCAAAGAAATATATACGGAGCCGCTGGGATTTGAACCCAGGTCATCGGGTTCGAAGCCCGATGGGATAGTCCGCTACCACACGGCTCCACAAATATAGTATAGTATAGATAGCTTTCATACTAAACTAATTAACGCTTATCGCTATAGCTTGCTAATATCTCAAATATGAGTCTTGAAGCGTTAATGCTGGTAATACAGTTATTGTTATCCCGCTTTGGATTCACCTCTACCACATCGCTTGCAACCACGTTTACCCTCTTTATTATCCCACGTACCAAAGCGATCAAGCTCTCGAGCGATAGCCCGCAAGGCTCCGGATTGTCTACTCCCGGCGCTATACCGGGGTCGAGCGCATCAATATCAATCGACAGATACGTTTTTTCACTATCTCTACCTATTTCGTTTAATATCCTGTCTATACCCTTTTCCATTAGCATCGCGGCATCGTAAATTCTTATCCGATCTTTTATTAACGTATACTCTGCTTCAGAAGAAGACCGGACACCTATCTGTAGTATATTCTCAAATCCTATTAATTCCGCTATTCGACGCATCACACATGCGTTGGAAAGTTTATTGTTCTTATAGGAGTCACGGAAATCGGCATGGGCATCTATGACTATCACTTTGGCGACTTCATCACGCTTGAGAAGTGATTTAACGAGCGGATATGAAATGGAATGGTCACCACCGATGAAGATTTTTCTTCTCGTGATGTCAAATTCCACAATGCGTTTAAAGTCACGTTCTAATATCATATCACCGGAATCGTAATAGAGCAAATCGGACAATTCGAGTTTATAGTCCCATATGAATGTTTCAAGCAGTTGCGATGCCTTCCGTATCGCTTTTGGTCCTTCTCTTGTCCCTTTCTTAAAGGCATTGCTATCAAAAGGGACACCTATTATTTCATACCTTGCTTTTTCCTTATCCGCTTCTGAGAGCGAGCCCGCGAATTTCATCATATTGACTTTGGTATGGAAATACCTTATTAATACTTGTTTACCGCGGAGCACGCAGAGAACATAGTGACAGGCGACACTGTCTAAAAAAATAAATCTGTGTAAATCTGCGTCCTAAATTAGAGAGGTAGAAGTTATACAAAGATAAAAAGAAAGCGGGGTAAAAATGACAGAAGAAAATAAATATGTCATGTATGAGGAGAAGCAAAAAGTAGCGACACTAACACTCAACCGCCCGAGATCATTGAACGCATTGAACACCGACTTATTAACGGAGCTGCGAGATTCGCTGCAGGATGCGGAAGCCAATTCCGAGGTGCGAGCAATTGTGATAACAGGAGCGGGTGCTAAAGCTTTCTGTGCCGGTGCGGATATAGAAGAGCTACTTGATAAAAGTCCCATGGAAGCAAGCGAATGGTCACAGTGGGTTCAGGGGATAATAACACAGATGGAAAGAATGAAGAAGCCGGTAATAGCAAAGATAAACGGGTTCTGTTTGGGTGGTGGGTTGGAACTTGCAATGGCATGTGATTTTCGGATTGCGTCCGAAAAAGCGATATTCGGTCAGCCAGAGATAAACCTGGCAATTATTCCCGGTGGTGGGGGCACGCAAAGACTAACGAGATTGATAGGAAAGACAAAAGCGATGGAGATGTTGATGACCGGCGAGCATATAGATGCAGAAGAAGCTTTTCGGTTATCGCTCGTGAACAATGTCGTGCCGGCGGATAAGCTTGATGCTGCTGTCGATGAGTTCATTAAAAAACTGCTTACAAAAAGTACTGTTACGCTCGCTATAATAAAGGATGCGGTAAACGAAGGTATAGAAATGGACCTGGAGCAGGCATTGCAATATGAAGCGGAATGCTTCGGGTCCGCACTTGCAACTGAAGATGCACGAAAAGGGTTAAAAGCATTTCTGGGAAAGCAGAAGGCGCCAAAAATTTAAGAGATGAGTTGTCAGTGCCTGCTCCGGTTTGGCAGGTTGAAGAGGATTTAGTTTGAGCACTATCTTCTCTCCGGAAGCAGCAAAGCCGCCCATTCCAGCCATCATAGCGATTAATTCGGTGATCTTATCGCCGACTACATCCTAGTCGGGACATCTAGCAATGAAAATAATATTTCTTTGGTAAAGTTTTTAAAACTTTTTGAAAGTTTTAAAGGTTTATTTATAGCTTTTGTCATTTTCTCTTATTATGAACTTCATCTCGATATTCGACCTATCGCGTGCGGAAATAGAAGCGCTAATAGAAAAGGGGGCTGCGCTGAAGCGAGAGCCAAAAGGCGCAAGAACGCGAGACGACCTTAGAGGGAAAACCTTAGCACTGCTCTTCGAGAAGCCTTCTACACGCACTCGTGTTTCCTTTGAGGTTGCGATGTTGGAGTTAGGCGGTAATGTGGTCAGTTTAAATCGGAACGAACTCCAGTTGGGCCGAGGGGAGAGGATAAAAGAGACAGCAAAGGTGCTCTCCTCCTATGTTGATGCAGTCATGATACGGGCATACCGGCATGATACGGTAGCGCAATTCGCGCAGTATGCTTCGATACCCGTAATAAACGGACTGACTGATTTCGAGCACCCCTGCCAGATCCTGGCAGACTTGATGACGATAAAGGAATATAAAGACCGATTAGCGGGTGTCAAGATAGCATGGATCGGAGATGGTAATAACGTCTGCAACTCGTTAATCGGCGGTGCTGCGATCATGGGTATGGACATGTCCGTTGCATGTCCAAAGGGCTACGAGCCTGCTAAAGAGCTAGTAGCGAAAGCGAAAAAATTGGGTTGTGACGTGGTCATAACGGGAAACGTAGAAGAAGCGGCTGCAGATGCTGATGTGCTATACACCGATGTATGGGTATCTATGGGCGACGAGGGCGAGAGTGAGCAGATAAAGAATGATTTAAAGATGTATCAGATAAATGATGATCTGGTGCGCGTGGCAAAGGCGGGTGTGATTATAATGCACTGCATGCCGGTACATATCGGAGAGGAAATAACAGCGGGTGTGATGAACTCTGCGAATTCAGTGATATTCACGCAGGCTGAGAACCGGCTACATGCACAAAAGGCGTTGGTGTTGCAATTGATAAGATAAATACCATATACCTTTTTAAAGACGTTACTTTATCATTTATCGGGGACGGGAAAAGGAAAAAATGGGTGAGACAGAAGCGAAGGCAGAATTCCCTTTCGACATAAACCCTATGTATGAGGGTGAGAGGGTAAGAAAATCAGGGATGTACGTGGAGTTAGGAGGCGTGAATAAGCCGGGCTTCGAGCTTGTTCTCTTTGAGCCTGACCCTGCGAAGATAAATGATGGTGAGGTCACTCTAATAGGGCCAGATATAGAGGACATGGAAGAAGGCGGTCTGTACGCATATGCGATGATATATAGGGTATCAGGTGAAGAGCTAGAAAAGGACTTGGAGGCAGTAATAGAGCGGCGGGATCATGAGTATCAGGGTTATATCCAGGGCTATATGCATCTCAACCAGCGTGCAGAAATATGGGTGCGGATAAGCAAAGACGCAGTGAAGAAGGGGCTGAAATCTCTGAAACAGATAGGTGAAGCAACTATATCGCTTTTTAAGGCAGAACTACCATTCATCGAGAAGATGGAGGCCACGTATATAACAGATGAAGAAACGGTGATACAGAAGTTAGAGGAAGCGAATCAGATATACGAAGCGAGAGATGTGCGATCGAGAGGGCTTCATGATGAGGATGTAGACGAATTTTATCAATGCTCGCTCTGTCAGTCATTTGCACCGACGAATGTATGTGTGGTGACGCCAGATAGGACCGCACTTTGTGGTGCGATGAGCTGGTTTGATTCGCGAGCAGCCGCGAGAGTTGACCCCGAGGGGCCAAATGCAGCTATACCAAAAGGAGAGTGCATAGATCCAATAGGCGGAGAATATACAGGCGTAAATGAAGCGGCGGTAAAGCTATCCAGTGGCGAATATGACTCGATAAAGCTGCATTCGTTCCTTGAGAAGCCACATACGAGTTGCGGGTGTTTTGAAGTTGCGGGATTCTATATACCAGAAGTAGATGGTATAGGCTGGGTAAATAGGGGTTCGAAAGTTTCTGAGACTCCTATTGGCCTACCGTTCTCAACGGTTGCGGGTTCTGTAGGCGGTGGTAAGCAAGTAAGAGGTTTCCTCGGGATTGGTATACAATACTTCTACAGCCCCAAGTTCATCCAGTATGACGGCGGATGGCGTCGTGTAGTCTGGATGGCGTCAGATTTAAAGGAACGCGTGGGAGATGCTATTCCGGAAGAGATGAAAGATTTGATAGCGACAGAGGAGAACGCAAAAGATATAGAAGAGCTAAGTGTATTCTTGGAGAGCGTGAACCATCCGGTAGTTAATGGCGTAACGCGTGAAGTTGACGGTACAAAGATAACAGAAGGGTGGACCAAGAAGGAGGAGGAAGTAGCTCCTGCGGCTGTTGCAGCGGCTGTTCCTGTCGACAAAGGGCTTGCTCAGGTACCAATGACGCAAGTTATGGCATCAGGAGCTCCATTAAAGTTGATATTTAAGGATGCAAACATTAGCATCGGGAAGCTAATAATAAAAAGGAAAGGAGAGAAGTAGAAAAGAAGAAGAGCAGCGTAAGGGGACTGACTCCCATTCGCTCTTTAGAGCTCAGTTTCGTTAACTCAGATAACAGTTAGGGGTAAATATGGCGGCAAATATAGATGGTGTAGTGGCACAGTACAAGGCCAAGATAAACGAGCGTTTGGGGCTGTTCTTCGACGAGAAGATAGAGGAAGCTTCTAAAATCTCGGACTATACACAAGAAGTAGTAGCCAATATTAAGGAGTACACATTACGAGGTGGGAAAAGACTCAGGCCCATCTTCCTCATTTACGGTTATAAATGTCTCGCGGATGATAATATAGATGCGATTATAGAAGCGTCCATATCTATCGAATTGATGCAGAGCTATTTATTAATCCATGATGACATTATGGATGAAGACGAACTTCGTCGAGGAAAACCTACATTCCATATAGAGTATAGGAATATTTGTGCTACTCTATTTGGGGAGGATGACACGCGGAAATTTGGTGAGAATATAGCGATTCTAGCCGGCGATTTATTAGAGGCATATGGTATAGACGTATTAACAAATTCGCGTTTTAAAGAAGAATACATAACGAAGGCATTACAGAAATATGCAGAAATAGTGAAAAACGTTGGTTATGGCCAAATTTTGGACATAATGTCAGAGAAGAAGAAGGACATAACCGAGGCGGAAATTCTACTGATACATAAACTAAAGACCGCGAGTTACACAATAGAAAACCCGCTTCAAATTGGTGCGATATTAGCAGGTGCCGTGGAAGCGGATTTAGCGGTTATGAGCAACTATGGTCTACCCTTAGGTTTAGCATTCCAAATTCAGGATGATATATTGGGTTTATTTGGCACAGAAGAAAAAATAGGTAAGCCCGTTGGCTCGGATATACAGGAAGGGAAGAAGACACTATTGATTCTCCATGCTCTGAGTAATTGTAGCGAAAAGGAGAAGGGTATTATTACAAGCGCATTGGGTAATGCAGATGTTACTACGGCGGAGATTGATACTATCAGGGATATTGTACGAGAAACCGGCTCGCTTGACTATTCAAAACGATTAGTTGGCGAGAAGATCGAAGAGGCGATCCATGCTATCGAAGGGTCGAATTTTAGAGCAGAGGCGAAAGAATTTCTCGTAATGATAGCGGATTTTGTAGGTGTAAGAGATTTTTAACAGGGGGGGGGGTTTTGGGATGCGATTGGTCATAGGAATAACAGGCGCAAGTGGCGCAATATACGCAAAACGGCTATTGGAAGTGCTAAAAGCTAAAGATGTAGAGGTTGATTTGGTCATAACGCCAGCAGGGGTTTATACCATAAAATATGAACTTGGAGTTACCAGCGAAGAGTTATGCACTCTTGCAACAGAATGCTGGGACAATTCAGATACTGCTGCGGATATTGCCAGCGGATCTCAATTAAGAGACGGTATGGTAATAGTACCCTGCACAATGGATGTGGTAGCAAAGATGGCTCATGGTATCTCAGATACTCTGCTTTTACGCTCTTTTGATGTGATGCTGAAAGAAAATAGGCGGATACTTATCGTTCCCCGGGAGACACCCTTGAATGAGAACCATCTCGAGAATTTATTACGGCTAAAGCGAATGGGCGTGATTGTATTACCACCAATGGCTACTTTTTATCATCTGCCCGAGTCCATAATGGACCTGGTGGATTTTATAGTGGCAAGAATCCTTGACCAATTTGAGATACCGCATAGGCTGGTCGAGAGATGGGAAAAACCGAGAGAAGGTGGATTTGATGCACAATTATAGCCCGAGTTTTCTCAAATTGCAAAAATACCACTTATAATTTTGATATTAGATCCTTAACTTCGAATCGTTTTAGGGAACATATGCAATCCAAGTGCCTCATCAAGATCCATCACCTTCTTTGGAACCTCGGTGATCATGCCACGCCCACTCATCTCAAAATGGTAGACCGTACCGTATTTGAATAACAGATCAATCGGCGTGAACTTATGATTGAGTTTCGCTTTCTTTAAGAGCTGCTCCAGCTTACAGTAGATATAAAGAGAAAGAAACGCGATGAATACGTGTCCAAAGACGCTTTCATCATTCTGCAGGTAGAGCTTGTCCGCATTAAGCACCGTCTTGTAGGTGTCAAACATCTTCTCAACCACTTCTCGTTTCTTCTATAGGTGATAAATCTCCTGCTTCTCAACATCCATATCTGAGACAATAAGGATCTTCCCTGCCTTCTTCATCATATCCTCAAATTTTTTCCTGTCGATCCTCAGAGAAGAAACCACGGTCGAGGATGAGGATCTTTCCTTCAATATCGAGTTCATTGATCGAGTGATAGAGGGTTTTTATATCCTTCACACTGCCAGGAAGAGAGCGAATCATTGTTGGCAATCCCGTGTCAGCACT
>JAUWND010000196.1 GCA_030612835.1 Candidatus Methanophagales archaeon
GATTCGTATTCACCTGCAACGATATATCCCGAATAAAAGAACCAGTTCAGAACAGATGTATGTGTTTTGAGTTCAAACCATTGAGGAAAGAGGACATTACGAATCGTTTGAAATTCATCTGCGACAGCGAACAAATAACAATACCGGATGCGGAACTGGAACGGATAGTAAAAGCAAGCAAAGGCTCGATGAGAAACGCAATTACAGAACTGGAGAAAGCAAGCATGACAGACGATAGTGAAGAGGAGATACTGAAGAGGTATTTGAAGAAATGATAAGTAGAAAAGAGATTGAGAAGGATGGATATAATCCCAACTACATTAAAAGATTGGGTGAAGCAATAGTCGAAGAAGCAAGCAACGAGTACATGAGTTTTGATTATGTCCGGGAGAAAATAGGGGAAATCGAACGGTTTATAAAAGAGATTGAGAAGGATAAGGAGAAAAAGAGAAGAGATGGCAGAAGAGAATAAACTAACTGCACTTGTGGGTAATGAGAAGTTGAAGGAGATACTACAACGCATAAGCAAGCAAACAGAAGAGATAACCGAATCGGACTTGGGCGTATCAAAAGTGATGCTGGGTATTTTGTTGGAGAATAATATACTCGAACTTTCAGAAGAGAGCGATAACGGCTACAAAATAAATATCACAGAAGAGCAACTGGCTGAGGCAATTGAAACAGCCGAAGACGAGAAGATACGTGAGGAGATACGTAAACGGGAGGAACGCACACAACAATCCACTTTTGTTTCGTACAATAAGGCGTGGATCGAGGAGTGGAAGACACTATTGGAAGACGGTACGGACATGGTCGCCTACTGGGCACAGAGGATCAACCCGAAGATTTTAAAACTCGAATACGAGAAAACGGCAGCACTTCTGAGTTTGGCGTCAGTACAGGATAGATTCGGCGATAGAGGGCGTATTCATGTGCTTTTGTATGGCGAACCGGGGACGGCAAAGAGTGCGATTGGTGATTGGCTGGTTCACAATCTTGGTATCTTCGGCGCATCACACCGCACGACCGATGTCGGACTCACAGCGGATGTGAGTGGTAACGAAATTACAATTGGAGCGTTACCACAGGCGGATGGGAATGCAATATACATTGACGAAGTAGAGAAATTCAGGCAGAAGAGAGATTGGTACGGGCTGCTGGAAAGCATGGAAGAGGGCGAGATCATTATAACTGCCGGCAAAACACGAACTCGATTGTCCGCTCGGTGCAGGGTAATCGCAAGCGCGAACACAATTGACAAGTTACCGCCAGAACTAATTGACCGATTTGACTTCAAAGTGGAAATGCACATACCGGAACTGGAAGAAGAGAAAGAGATCATCGTCTCGGTAATAGATAGCTGGCGAAGGGAGAAAGCAGAGTATTACGGGGAAAAGCTCAGAGGATACTTAGAGTGGATAAAGAACTACGAACCAGAGATAAACGAAGAGACACGTGAGGTATTCGGAGAGCTAATGCAGATGTTCATTGACCTCAACGAAGAGGTACGAGGAAGTATGCGAAAGAAGGAGAGCCTTTTAAGAGTTGTATCCACTGTCGCAAAGCTGAATCGAAGAGAAGTACAAACAGACGATTTTATACGTGCCGTTGAAATGCTCTATCCGAAAGTGAATGGTGGGATGGTCAAATCGCTCCAGATACTTAAAGAGAACATAGAAGAGAAGAAAAAGAAAGAATCCGCAGACCCAGCGTCTGCGGAGTGATTTTTTTCCCCATAACGATAAATAGTACACCTGCCCACAATAGCTTCAATTGCCTTCTTTGCATTTATCTCGTTTTTCAGTCCATGTATCTTCGTATTTCTCGTTCCCTCTCTTCACGTTCTTCTTCTGAACTCACATAAAACATATTAAAAACTTTACGCGTAAATTTTGTTACATCCTCAAGCTCCACGTTTTTGAACCATTGCGACCTATGATGTTTGCCGTAACAGATACCAAGCACCAGATACTGCGCTGGATGGTTCAAATCGTCAAACCGTACTCCAGCGTATCTCGTCCAGAACATGACCGCCCCACCTTCATTCCCACATTGCTTTATAAACGAAGCCACATTATTTCTCCAGTCTACCGCTTCAATTGCACCGTGTTTCGCCCGTTCCTTGTTGTATATAATGTATAACTGCCCTCTCTTTAAGACACAGATTTACACACAACTTTTTTACCTTCGGTAAAAACCTTGACTGAAATACTCCTGATGTTTTTCTTTTAGCACTGTGGGGCTCTGCCCCACGACCCCGAAAACCCTGTAAGGGTTTAGTTTTCTTTTTGTAAAAAAGAAAAAGTGTTGTGTCAACAATTTATTTTCATGCAGCATAATAACAGCTCTTCCGCTTTTTAAGCAGATAAATGAAGAACGGCGCGCCGAAGAACGCGGTTATTATCCCTACCGGCATTTCACCTAATAAACGTGCCAGTGCGTCCGTCCACACTAAAAAAATCCCACCCAGCAATGCAGAAGCGGGAATGAGTATGCGATGATCCGGGCCGACGAGGATTCTAGTAATGTGCGGGATGATCAAGCCTACGAACCCAATGGTCCCGGTAAAAGAGGCGATCATACGGTTTCAAACGCTGTGTTTGGTTATAATCGTGGACGACTTCTTCAAGCTTCTTCCTCGTCCAATCCAACTCCCGTAGATTAATGTTCTTCGTTATCCGCTTCCATTCCGCCTCGTGGTATCTGACCAGCTCCAGCGCTTCCTCCTCACCAGGGACTTTTAAATCTTCTTCGGTATTCGGGTCGTATTTTTTCCTCAACCAATTATATGTCGTCATTTTTTTACCTCTGTTTTTTTAAAAGCATTAGAACAAAAAAATGCTATGGCGTTATATACTTATATTTTTTATTGTTAAAATTAGAGAGTAATAATTTATTATGTATAAAGGAGTTTTAAATGGCAAAAATCGCAATAATAACGGATAGCACAGCATATTTGAAAAAAGATTATGTTAAAAAGCACAACATTCAAGTCATCCCTTTGAATTTACACTGGGATGGAGACACCTATAAAGATAATGTGGATATCTCACCGGATGAATTCTATGATCGGTTGAAAGCATCTTCCACACTCCCAACTACCTCACAACCAACGTATGGAGATTTTCAAGTGATCTTCAAAGAATATGCGCCTGACTATGATGGTATTGTTGTTGCACTATTATCTTCAGGGATCAGCGGAACAGTAGATTCAGCCTTGATGGCACAGAAATCATTTAAAGATATTCCGGTTGAAGTCATTGATACCAAAACAACCGCAGGGGGGTTAGCAATAGTCGTTAAGGCGATCGTAGCTGCTGTTGAAAGTGGAAAATCAGTGAAAAAGGTTG
>JAUWND010000025.1 GCA_030612835.1 Candidatus Methanophagales archaeon
ATCAACGCGGAGATCGCAGAGGGCGCAGAGTTTAAGAGTGTTCCAATCCCCTCTTGGGTTTTCTAATGCCTCTGTGTTCTCCGCGCGCTCTGCGGTAAAACTTGAAGATATAGTGATTTCACTGAAAAATTCGACAGTGCCCTCCCCTAGCATTTATCTCCCCTGCTATGTTCTCGAGCATCAATCGTCTCACTTCTTCCAGCTCTGTTGTCTGACCGAGAACCCACATCAACTTCACCAGAGCGGTCTCCGGCAGCATATCCGCACCCTCTATCAGCCCGGCATGGAGCAAATCACGACCCGTGTCATAGACTCTATCACAAATAGACCCATATAAGCATTGAGAAGTCATTACCACCGGTACGCCATCTTTTATCGCTCTCGTCACACTGGGAATCCAATCAGCAGAAACATGCCCTAAACCCGTTCCTTCTAATACTATGCCTTTGTAGCCCTGCGTTATAAAGAACTCGAGTATTGCAGGGTCGGCACCAGGGTAATATTTAATGAGGCCGCATTTATCCTCAAATTTGTCCCGCAGCTCTAATTTGTTCTCTGCTCGTTTATTATATGCCGCGTCGAACTCAAACCTTATCCTTTCTATATCTCTTGCGTCATAATACACTTTTCCTATTGGAACGTCATTTACCGATTGAAAAGCATTCCTCGCGGACGTGTGCAGCTTCCTCACCTTCGTGCCCCGATGAATGAGACAGAAATCATCAGAGGTGCTGCCATGCATCACAACTACTACTTCTGCAAGGTCGCTGCAAGCCACTTTCGCGGCACAGATCGCATTCATTGCGGCATCGCTGGACGGACGATCTGAACTACGTTGCGAACCCACAAGAACGACTGGCACCGGGGTTTGCACCATAAAAGACAAAGCGGCAGCAGTATAGCCCATTGTATCTGTGCCGTGCGTAACGATTATCCCGTCGGCACCGTTATTTATCTCGTTGTAGATATCCATTGCGAGTTTCCGCCAGTATTCTGCACGCATATTCTCACTAAGGATGCTATAAACTACCTTTCCTTTGATATTCGCTATTTCTCCTAATTCCGGGATCGCATCGAGTATATCATCCGTGGAGAATTGGGGCGAGACCGCGCCGGTTCTGTAATCCACTTTTGAAGCAATAGTGCCGCCAGTTGAGAGAATGGACAAAAAGGGGACACCTTCTTTTACTTCTTTTATCTTGGCTTTTCGCTCTCCTTTTAATGTTTCTGCGCTTCTTATAACCTCTATCTCCGCATTTTCCGGCCTTATCCCTATATTATAGCCGCTATCGAGTTTTATAACAATATCTCTTGACGCTGTTGGCATTACAACGCCCTCATAAACTGCACTGTTAGTCTCCTTCTTTATCCTTATACGATCGCCATCAACAAATTTTTGCATCAAGAAGAACATCTTTGATGAGAGGATAAAAAAGCTTTTATATATTGCTTCATTATACTATGATACATCTTAGTGTAAAAACAGAAGAATAAGAAGAAAGGTGGAACAAAATGAGTGAACAAACGTCTGGAGTGAAGGAAAGAATAAATATATTTAAAATAGGCGATCTGTGGTGTTTCAAATATTTTTTCGGTGATCGAGAGCTCTTTATGGGTTTGGGTGATTATTACAATCGCGCGAAATATCGGTTTGAGCTTAAAAACGCTGAGGAGCTGGAAACGGTAACGAAATATCTCACGGAGCATGGTTTTGAAACTGTCAAAATTGAGGATACCTCTGATTATCTGGTGTCGATAGACAGATTTAAGAAGTATGCGCCAATACTTAGAAATTCGATCGACTCTACAGAAAAGGAAAAGGAAAGGACCTTTATAATGAAGGATCTGGCATCTGTAGAGGAAGCGATCGCGAATGGCGCGAAGAAAGTTGCTGATGATCTTGCGTAGTGCCTGCCGTTAATAACCACAAGTAACGCCTATTTTTTCCCTTTTTCTTTGTATATAGTATGACTTCTACCTACTTAATTTAGGACGCAGAGTTACACGGATTTAATTTCTTCTGCGTTTTGTGTAATTACGTCCTACCCTTCCTGATCACGAACACATCCCCCTTCTCTAGCTCAAATTCAACATCCAAAAATTTCTTCGTCACGTACATGTTCGTTTCAAGATGCCCTGTCACGTCTCTAACACTCATCTCGGATTTACCGTCTGCGAGCGCAATGTAAGGAATAAGCTGATCGGCAAGGCGGACATCAACAGTTGATGCTGATTCGGACACCTTCAAAAACGCTCTTGCCGCTTCTTCGCCAACGAGTTCCGCTCTTCTTCCTCTCGCTCCCACTGCGCTACCACTTTTGTAGCCACGCCATAAAGTTATGCCACAGCCTGTCGTCCTCTCCCCTCCCTCTTCTATCTCTATTTCTATCGCGGTATCGTATTCATGCAATCTCCTTTCCGCAGCTTTCGCCTGTCTTTTGGCAACATGTGTGGGGAGGCCACAGGAATGAGAAACTCCTTTTATGGGCCCTCCTCTTTCTCGCTCCGTAAAAGCAATTCCTTTCATGTGATGCGAAGGAGCTACCCTCACTTCCACTAATCCACCACCCTTGGGATAATAACCCCGCCTCTTCAAGCGTATTTGCACATCACAGCCCATCTCTCGAATAGCTTTGAGAAACACATTAGTGTAAAAATCAATCGGGGGAGACCATTTAACATCGGTTCCACCTTTTATACGCACAATCGTCTCGCGATCGGCAAAAAGCGCAGCGGGTATAAGAGCTTGCAATAATAACGTTACGCTTCCTGCAGTGCCTATATCTATTTCGCCAACAAATCCTTTTAACTCCGCAGGCGAGAATTTCAACCGTGAAGAACGCAACTCCAGCCCCTCTGTCACACCGCCCGACAGTTTCTCTACCGCTTTCGCAGCATGCAAATGCTGTGCAGAAAGCCCTGGTTTCGGCCTATCTGCTCTTATGTTCTTTATTTCAACTTCTTTTCCTGTTACTGCCGCAAGAGCAATTGCAGTTCTTATTATCTGCCCGCCACCCTCACCAAATGAGCCGTCTATTTCTATCATAAAACTTTCTTTCTTTTCCAAAGAAAGAACCTTTACTAAGAAAGAAATATACTAGGGTAGTTTTGTGGTCACTTCACAACCGTCCTTTTTCACTATTAATGTATGCTCTGCCTGAGAAACTAAACCATCCCCTTCTTCTTTTAATATCGGGTACGCTCGTAATATGCCTCTTGTGCCCTCTAACGTCCGGAATGCCAAATCTAGCCGCTCTCTTGGCAGCCATCGCTTAGCAAATGGCAACTCTTGATATTTCTTTATCTCTTCCAACAGCTTCTTCGCCTCTTTTATCCTGACAGGTTTCGCTTTTATTAGACTATATATCTCCGCATTTCCATGCTCTGCTACTTTACCTACACCATCCGTTGCAAATGGCTCTATCGCAACAACGTCGTTCTCCCTTAATACCACACCCGTTTTATGCTTTACATTTGGTATTGCCGGTGCCGCATGGGCATCATATCTCGTGAGACCATGTCCTGTGAGATTAACGATGGGTTTATACCCATGTTCTCTTATAGCGTTCTCGATTGCTTCGCCTATTTCAACTGTGCTTACACCGTCACGAATTATCTTTATCGCCGCGTTTAACCCCGCTTCGGACGCTTTCACCAGCTCATCGTTCTTACCACTTAAATCCACTGTCACTGCACTATCGCCTATATAACCGTCTACATGAACACCAATATCAAGTTTCACAATTTCCGTGCCAAAGACCGCATTGTCGTCTATCGCAGGTGTAGCATGTGCCGCTTCCTCGTCCCTTGATATATTACACGGGAATGCAGGTTCCCCGCCCTTTTCTCTTATGCTGTTCTCAACGAATTCCGCAACATCTAATAATAAAACACCTTCTTCTATTCTCGCTTTCGCCTCTTCTCTTACCTCTGCCAGAATCCTTCCCGCCGTTCTATACTTATCTAATACGAGTTCTATCTCTTCTCCCATTTTTATTACCTCAATTGTTCTTTATTTCTTTTATGGCTTTCTAAGGCTAAAACTTTTTGCTTCTTCCTTTATCTTCGCCGCTCGCTTCGCACCCACTCCATGAACTCCCCCCAACCGCTCTAAGTCAGCATTTGCCACTTCTTCTTCATTCCGAAACCCAGCCGAATATAATCGCCTTGCTATTATCCGTCCAACGCCTTTTATTGATACCAATCTAAGCAATTCCGTTTTAACTCCATGCCTGATCCTATCCTTTAACCCGTTTAGACGCGCATACATCTCATCATCCTGAAGATACTCCGCCATCTTCGACGCAGCATAGCCTATCCACCCCAGGACGTATATATTGTTGTGTACCTCACCAGGATATGTTCCAAACAGCTCTTTTAACTTGGGGTACGTGAGTTCATCTATCCATGCATGTGCAATGATGGCACTGCCCAACGCATGTGCACCGTTATACAGCCATTCGTGATTATCACTAAAGCTGCTTGCTATTTCCATCGCATTCTTTACCTTCAGCGGGATGACTTCTTCACATTTAGCCACCAGTAGCAGGAGGTCAAAATCCGATGCCCTGCTATCGCTTAAAGCGGTTATCCCTTCTCGCAGTCCCAATGCCGAGTTCAGCGATAAATACAACCTTGAAGAAAGCGTTCCGAATTTGGTTGCCCGTATACTATCGCCGTCCATCTCTATGAAACCTGCTCTTGTCAGCCCCTCCAGTATGCTGTCCAGTTCCGCTTTCACGAATCCTATTTCTCCGCCATTTTGATGCGCATAGAAGGTGCAGTCGAGAAACTCGTAGACTTGATCTATACGATGTGCACCGCCAGCAATAGTTGCAAGAACTTGCTCAGTCATTGTATCGTTCGAAAATCGCGATTCTATCCGCTCTAATTCGCCATTTATATATACACGTTCTATTGCTTCGAGTTCATCCTCGTTTTTTGCTACTATTAGCCCTAGTCCATACGTGTCATGCTCGGGTCTTCCGGCACGACCAAATACCTGCTTCACCCAGCATACGGGCATCGGCTCAACGCCCCTACCGAGCGTGAAGAACTTATAATTCCTGATAATGACCATTTTTGCAGGTAAAGAGACCCCCATTGCCAGGGTTGGTGTGCAGCAGATAACTTTCAATATCCTGTTCCTGAAACTGTCTTCTATCGCTCTCCGCTGCTCCGGATGCAGCCATGAATTATGATATGCAACGCCAAATCTAACCATCTCTGCAAGATCGTCCACACCGACATCCACAAGTTCTGCGAGTTTGTCCAACTCCTCATTTCTCATCTTTAACTGCGCTGCAATCTTTCTCGCGAAAGAGGCAGAGCCCCTCTTTGTATTCACAAAAACAAGAACTTGTGCGTCCTCTTTCACCTCTTCTAGCACTCGTGTTATTATCGCCCGGTCGTCCTCAGCCAGAAGTACTTCCTCCTTTAATGGCACCGGTCGCCACTCGGACTTTATTACAGATGCATGCAGCCAGCTTCCAAACTCCTCTACGTTCGACATGGTTGCTGATAAAGCGATGATCCGCGCGGAAGGATTAAAGCTCATGAATCTTGCCAAAGCACCCTCTAACCTTGGGCCTCTCTTCTCTTCCCCCAGCACATGCGCCTCATCCACAACAACAACGGAAATCTTGCTTAACCACGCGGGCTTTAATCGCGTGAGCGAATCCAGTTTCTCCAGTGTCAGGAGTATAATGTTGTTTTTTTCTAAATATCTGGAAGAGCTTTCATAATCGCCGGTTGATATGCCAACGGCGGCAACAGAGCCGTATTTATCCTTGAAATTCTGGTATTTCTCGTAGGCTAATGCATTCAGCGGCACGACATAAAGGCATTTACCTGAATCTTGCAATATCGATTTCAACATCACCAATTCCGCTAACAGCGTCTTTCCACTTGCGGTTGGTGACGAGATAACGAAATTATTGGCAGTGTCAAGCAAGCCCGCTTTCATCGCCTCTTCCTGCGGCGGATATAACTCCAGGTCACTAACAATAGGCTCCAGTTCTATTCCCAAATTCAAGTCTGATAATCTCATTTTCAGAATTAGAATAAATATATATTACTTCCTTATTTCAATCATCAAGAAGGGAAGTTTATTTTAATTTGAAGTTATAAAAGGAAAAATGGCGAAGAAGCAGAAGAGAAGGAAGGGACGAAAGACAAAATCCGCAGGTAGGTTTGGCGTACGCTATGGTACTCGAATAAGAAAAGCGGTTGTAGCAATAGAAGAGCGGACACATGCGGCACATAATTGCCCCAAATGCGAAAGGGGGTCAGTGAAAAGGATCGGTACCGGGATATGGAAATGTGCAAAATGCGGCTACACTTTCTCCGGTGGGACTTATGTCCCTCAAACCCCACTGGGGCTAGCGTCACAGCGGGCACTTAAAAGGGCAGTTGAAAAAGGTACAGAAATAGGCATTGTAAGTAAAGAGACGATGGAAGCGGAAGGAGAACTAGGCGAATAGTCAAAGTTACTATGGATTACTATTGCATGAGATGCAAAAGGCATGTGGAAATAGACAATAAAGTGTACCGGGGGGTACGATGCCCATACTGTGGATATCGGGCAATGAGGAAGGGGAGATCGGAAGCGATAGTGAAACAAGTAAAAGCCGTTTAATAACGTTTTGATCAGACGGTCCTGATGTTTGTAATGAAAGTCGAAGCGGAATTTGAGTTCGATGATGATGTGGCGAAACTAAAAGCGGTATATAAGGCTGTAAAAGAGGAGTGGGCTGATGAGACAGATAAAAGGCGCTCCTTTGTTAACATCGAGCTCAAAGGGACTAAATTGGGTATTTATATATGTGGTGATGATGTAGTAAGGCTAAGAGCAGCGGTGAATACCTGGCTTCGATTGGTAAAAATAGCGGAGGAAATGATAGAAGTATGCCAGCTTCGGACTTTCTAAGCGGGATACCTGCATTGGTGTTTCTACTGGTTATTATCCTCTTTATTTTAGGCGTGATATGGCTGATAATCAAATTGTTACCTTATCTCATCCCAGCAATTGCAATAGTGATTGTGATTCTCATTTTAGTGTATTTCATGTGGCGGATTTTTAGCCGATGATAAAGTACCCAAACTACCTAATCATGAATGTCCGATTTATCACTCGGCTGGAGAGCTAGCGCTATCTATGTATCTTATCAATCCCTTGTCTATATTCACAAAAGTCCTGATAGCATGTCTTATCGCTTGACTTCTATTTTCAAACACACCTCTATCGATCAGCGCATCTAAATAATCCAGATTCTTTTTGTCGATCCAAACAGTAACATGCTCCTTCCTATCTTCTTCTTTTTTCCATCTCATGATATATGTAGCCTAATGTAGCCTCATCCTTTATATGCTTTCAAGACATTATATTATTATTCGTTTTGAATTTCTGGTTCAGCTACAAGATATTGTGCAATCGCTTTTTGTCTATTAAATTAAATTAAAATAAATTAATCTAGTAATTTTGTTTTCAATTGTTACGTACAAAAAAAATAGAAGGTGAGGACTATAGGTCCTCTGTGCGCTGCGTTTGTTCTTTTGCTTTTATTACAATCCCAGCACATCTTTAAGCTCGAGATGGTACTTCCCCAGGCTACCGCCGAAGTTACCTGCTGTTATCTTTACCACGCCTGGAACTTTCACCGCCGCCTTTATTCCCGCCTTCATTGCTTCCTTAACCGCATCTTCGCTAACTCCGTTTATTACGATCTCAAAAACGCCGTTGACATCCGCAGGCAGTTCTGTATCTTCTATTTTGTCCTTTAACGTGGGGCAGTACTTCTCATTTATCGTGGCATGCATGAACTTATATTTATTTGAGCCGGGTTTCGAGCCAGATGCGACAACGCCACCAGTAAACGGCGTTATTGTGCCTTCAACTTCCAGTATTGCGGCAACAGCATCTTCCGCCGCGGTCAGCGCAGCCATCTGGTCCTTCGCGAGGATGAAAATATTACCGCCTGCAACGCCCGCCTTTGCACCCAGGTTCTTCTCTATCACGAACTCGCCACCCATTATCGGAACTCTTGCCACTTCTCTACCGCCAAGTTCATCCTCTGATTCGAATCCGTCACCAAAGAATTTCAACTTGAAGCCCGTATTAAACTCCTTCTCGCTTTCCGCCATAGCATTAAAAACCGCCGCTGTTGGACTGGTGAGGATGCATTGTCCTATCCGCGCAAGCAACTGCTCATCTAATGCCTTATAGCCGAATGTGCAGATCATTGCATAAACTCCTGGTCTTCCATCCGGGGTCTCTTCAGGCGCGGCTATTTTATCTATCCCTGCCTCTGCGGGGCACATTATCACGGAAGTGCCAAATCCCGTCATCTCCTTCGCCGCTATCATCGCCCATTTCTCATTCACCGCCGTTATCAATACTCGCGCAACCTTTATCGGAAACGCCTCTGCAAATGTATCTTCTATTTCTACACCTTCAAATTCCATTTTTTTTCTTTCACCTCAAAGAACGATGATGATGTAGAAGTAATAAATGTTTCTGTTTTTTGTCCTCCGTAAAAATCACAAACACAATTTTTGCTTTTGCCTATCCACTTTTGCCCTCACCTTAGATTCTTTATCCACATGGATAAAAACACCAATCATACGTAGATATTCCGCGGAAAAACAATTACCGTGTATTAATAGCTCCATCAAATCATCATCTTCGTCTATATCTGCACTGATAAAGAACGAATCGTGAACGGTGTAGCTCAAATTCCGCCTCTTCGCCGTTTCTATATGTTCCAGGCAGCTAACCCCATAGTAAGAAACGACGAATTTACATGGTCTTCGCATGAATAAAGCGTTTGTACCACCGTTTCTTCCCGGTGCTATCACCACATCCGCTTCATACCCGATGAGTTCATTTATACTTTCTGGTGTTACAAGCGGTATATCGGCCATTATTATCAGCCTAGGATCTTTTTCATCTTGTATTACTTCGTTTAACACCTCGTTCAGTCCTTTTTCATCTACCCTTACTGTCAGTTTCAAATTCCGAAGCTCAAGTTTCAATTCGTTTAATAGTTCTTCTTTAGAGCACCTTGAGATTATCTCTACTTCTTCTATCTTCGACTCAGATAAAGCAACTAAAACATCTTTTAACATCCTCATAGCAAGTTCTTCTCGCTCTGCCTCAGTTAAAAACGTTCGTAATCTCGCTTTTGCTCCTTTCTTCTTAAAGGGGATAATCGCTTTTACTCTATTCATGACATGATCTTCCTTCGTTTTTGCTATTTCCATTGTAGCTAAAGTATAATATATTTCTTTGGCAAAGCTTTCTTTACACTTTTCCTTCTTATTGCTTTTTAGATGCTCGTCCAAATCTTGGAAAGCTTATATATCTCTACAAGACAATTTTTCTTAGTAAAAAAAGATTTGGGCGGTGTAAGTAGAAGATGAAAAGCGAAAGCGTTTGGAAGGTATTGACGATTTTAGTTGTACTTTTGGTGGTAGCGATTGTTGCAGGCGCTGTAAATATGCTAAGTAACTCGGCGGATGATGAAGTGGACAAAGCGTTGGGTTCTGATGATACATCGAGTGCGAACACGCCTTTTATCCCCGTTTACAAATATTCAAAGATGAGTCCAGAGGTGATCATGAGTATACCCCCGCCGATAGGAGGTCCGCTGACTCCGATGATAGTTAAAATATACCTGATAGACGAAGATCCGGCATACGTCGCAGAACTCAAGCCATACGTGATCGAGATTCTGAATGTGAAGGGCGATATTGTGCGGGCTGAGATATACACAAACCGGATTACCGATATTGCGGGATTGGAGTTCGTTAGTTACGTGGATGTGCCACTCTATCCATATTTAGACCCAGTCAGTGCGAATGAAGATTCATTTACTCCTGTTTACAAGCATCCAAAGATGAGTCCTGAGGTGATCCGGAATATCCCGCCGCCCATAGGTGGTCTGCAGACTCCGATGATAGTTAAAATATACCTGATAGAAGAAGACCCAGCATACGTTGAGGAGCTTAAGCATTGCGTGATTGAGATTCTGAACGTGAAGGGGGATGTTGTACGGGCTAAGATATACACAAACAGGATATTAGATATTTCTGGACTGGAGTTCGTTAGTTATGTGGATACGCCACTCTATCCCCATATAGAGGTGAACGCAACAGAAGATTCATTTACTCCTGTTTACAAACATCCAAAGATGAGTCCTGAGATGATCCGGAATATCCCGCCGCCGATTGGTGGTCCGCTGACCCCGATGATAGTAAAAATCTACATGATAGAAGAGGACCCAGCAAACATCGAGGAACTCGCGCCATACGTGATAGAGATTCTGAATGTGGATGGGGATGTTGCGAGGGCTAAGATATACACAAACAGGATTACAGATATTGCCGGACTGGACTTCGTCAGTTATGTGGATACGCCACTCCACCCCTACTTAGACGAGATTGTGAGCGAAGGTGTCGAGTGTATGCATGCGGACGAGTTACATGAGATAAACGTGACTGGTAAGGATGTTAAGGTTGCAGTGTTAGACCTTGGGTTCGAGGGATATGAGGAACTACAAGAAAGCGGGGAATTACCCAAAAATATGACAACAAGATGTTTTAGAACAGATGGCGGCATAACTGGTGGTGGAGAGATACATGGCAGTGCATGCGCAGAAGTAATACATGACGTTGCGCCTGACGCGGAATTGTTTCTGGTGAATTACTTTGA
The DNA here is from genome assembly GCA_030612835.1 of Candidatus Methanophagales archaeon. Lineage (GTDB taxonomy): Archaea > Halobacteriota > Syntropharchaeia > Alkanophagales > Methanospirareceae > Methanophaga. Next base: position 10,712 of record JAUWND010000025.1, read on the forward strand.
TGTTTTCGAGTTCGATGATGCCGTGGATTGGCTAATCGAACAAAATGTAGATGTAATATCTCACTCAGCGGGGATGTTAGTGGGCTTATTTGATGGTACTGATAGCTGGGATAAGAAGATAGACGAGGCGGTTGAAAATGGTGTTGTCTGGGTAAATAGTGCAGGGAATCACGCTGAAAAACACTGGGAGGGTTGGTTCTATGATCCGGAAGGAAATGGTTACCATAATTTCAATGGAGATGATGAAAACCTATCCTTCTTTGTGGAGAAAGGTTATTACCTCCAGATATGTTTAAGTTGGGATGATGCATGGAGAAACGCAACCCAGGATTACGATATGGAAGTATTTGATCCAACGCTTCAATACCGTATGGTATCAGATAGATACCAAATAGGTAATAGGGGGGACATCCCAATAGAGATGATAGGTTTCTACGCGCCCAGTACAGGGCACTATCTTCTCAAGGTCCATAGAACTAACGCTACTAGAGATGTTCATTTTGAGATATACACTGCTTACAATTCTCCTGAGTACATCATACAAAATAGTAGCCTTTGTGGATGTGGGACTGCTAATAAATCACTAACTGTCGGTGCATTCAATTGTACTAGTAGTTGGGAAGTTAAGTCTTATAGCTCACGTGGTCCAACAAACGATGGAAGAGCAAAGCCCGATGTTGTAGCGCCAACGGATGTTTCTAATTATGCATATTTGAGCTTACCCGAGCGGTCAAGGCTTTTCGGTGGAACATCAGCCGCAGCGCCTCATGTCGCGGGAGCTGCTGCATTGTTACTCAGCAAAAATTCTAGCATAACTCCTGACGGAATCAAAAAGCTGCTCAATGGAAACGCCATGCCCATCTCGCCTCCGACACCTAGCAATGTGACTGGTTATGGTCTTATCAATTTGACATTTGCTACGGTGTAAAATGGTGTGGATTGAAAAGGACGGTCAAATGGAGAAGAAAATAAAAAGAAGAATGTGCCGATTTGATACCACAATCGGCACGGTTTTTAAATTTTTTGTGATTGTGTGTTTTATCCTGCTCTGGGTAGGATGCTCTTCCGCTGCTACGATTGTTGTTAGTAAGACGACACCTGCATGCGCTTCTGGAGACGAGTATTTCAGGTCAATCCAAGCTGCGGTGGATGGTGCTAATGATGGAGATGAGATTGTTGTTTGCCCTGGGACATACAAGGAAAAAAATATAGAAGTGGATAAGTCGGTAGATATTCACTCTTATGCAGGTTCGTCAAATACAATAATAGAAGCTAGATATATCTTTGACGGCGTTATTACTATTACTGCCAACAAAGTAAACCTAAGCGGTTTCACAATTAGAAATTCTAAGGGTGATGGAATATATCTAGACGCGGTTGAAGGTTGTAACATATCAGGAAATAATATATATTCAACCAGAATTGGAATATGCCTGTTATCAAGCCCTAATAATAAAATCACCCATAATACAGCTAATTTGAATGATAATAGTGGAATATTCTTAAAATCTTCAAATGATAATCTTATCTTGAATAATACCGCAAACTCAGATAAACAATATCACGGAATTGATTTAAGCGCGTCAAATAATAACATCATAATGGGCAACAATGCTTCTAATAATTTTCAATGTGGAATAGCACTATTTGAATCAAGCAATAACAATACTATCAAAGAAAACACTGCAAATTCGAATAAACAATATCACGGAATTCAATTGAGCACATCAAATAACAACTCTATAATGGCTAATAACGCTTCTAACAATTTTTACAGTGGCATAGCACTATTTGATTCGAGCAATGACAATATCATTACGGGCAACAGGGCGAATTTGAATAATAATGATGGGATATCTTTAGAAAGCTCGCATAATAACTCTATTTTGAATAATACTGCAAATTTGAATAAAGGATCTGACGGGATTGATTTAAGTGTGTCAAATAATAACATCATAATAGGAAACAATGCTTCTAATAATCACTTTCAAGGTATTAGTTTAATATCTTCCAATGACAACACAATCTTCAACAATACACTAAAATCAAATGGAAATAACGGTATATATTTAAATGACTCTAGCTACAACACAATAAAAAATAACAAGGCTACAAGCAGCCTTACCTATCACGGTATCAGCGTGGATTCAAATTGCAACCACAACATTATCATGGGTAATAATGCTTCAAACAATATGCTAAGTGGTGTATATCTATTTGAATCAAACAACAATATCCTCAGGGACAACACAGCAAATTCGAATAAGCAATATCATGGAATTGAATTAACCACATCAAATAACAACTCTATAATGGCTAATAACGCTTCTAACAATTTTTACAGTGGAATAGCACTATTCGATTCAAGCGATACAAATATCATCAACGGCAACAATGCATCTAACAATGAGTTGGATGGTATAGCACTAACTAACTCAAGCAACAACGCCATCAGAGACAACACAGCAAACTCGAATAAGCAATATCATGGAATTGAATTAACCACATCAAATAACAACTCTATAATAGGAAACAATGCTTCTAACAATTTTTACAGTGGAATAGCACTATTTGATTCGAGCAATAACAATACCATTACAGGTAATATAGCGAATTCGAATAAACAATCTCATGGAATTGAATTAGACTCATCATTACATAATATCCTAATAGACAATTCCGCAATAGCAAACTATTGGAGTGGCATCAATCTATTTTCCTCATCTGATAATATTGTAAAGAACAATACTTTAGAATTAAACATTTTGACTGGTGTTCGTTTAGAAGAAAGGAGTAATGATAATATCATAGAAAAAAACAGAGCATTTGATAATCTTTTCGGCATTGATCTGGTGTACTCATCCGATAATATTATAAAAAACAACACTTTGAACTCAATCGAGACAAATATAAATATTAAGGATTTAAGTAATAGCAACATCATGGAAAAGAACATAATTTCGGATAGCTGTTATGGTATTTATGCAGAGAACTCTAATGGCAGCATTATAAAAAATAATGTCCTAGAATCAAATGATGATGGCATTTGTCTACATGTGAGTAATAATAATACAATAGAGAAAAACATCCTTTTGAATCATGATTATGGTATCGGGCTATGGGGTTCAGAATATAATGTCCTAGAAAGTAATATTGTGAAACAAAATGTTTTGGGATTTGATATTATATCAAGCACTAACAATACCATAGAAAAAAACGTAGTTTCTGAAGGTTATAATGGTATTGAGATCTCACGTTCCGGGTATAATATAATAAAGAATAACATCATAATATCAAATGGGCATGTAGGGATCAGCGTCTATGAATCTTCAAAAAATAATCTTATCACAAATAACAATATTTCATTGAATCATTATCATGGTGTCAATTTCAAGAATTCAACTGAAAATACGCTCTATCACAATGATATAATTGACAATGATATTTATACAGAGGATAACGAATCAGTAAACAATAATTGGTATCATCCCGCTTTATTAGAAGGGAATTACTGGTCTGATTATAATGGAACTGATATAAACAGCGATGGAATAGGGAATACGGAAATTCCGCATCCTGACATTGACTACGACAAATACCCATACATAAACAAAAGCGGCTGGTTCACCCTTTTGGTATCGCCAGAATACTGGGACTTTGACACTGTGTATCAAGGTGAAATCGTGCAGAAGACTTTTAAAATCCAAAATGCTTTTGTTTACAACAAAGGCAGAGATGACTTAAACATACTGTCAATCAATTCAGAGCCAGACGTCAGTATTTCCGGCATAATGTGCCCAGTGAAAATCCCAAAGGGTTCTTCAAAAACGTTCAATGTAACGATTGACACCACAAACCTGGAAGCTCATACACCGAGAAGCATAGAAATTAATTCAGACGATAAAATCACACCGAATAAAACTATTTTAATCTATGGCTTTGTCAAACCACCAAGTCACGATGTAAGAATTAAGAATATTGATTTTCAATCAAGAATAATAAAAGGTCAAATAAGCTTGTTTAACATTACCGTTGAGAATCTTGGCGATTTTAGGGAAAAAAATGTTAGCATTGAATTCAAAGAAGGTAACAAGAGCTTAGGCAATGCAACAATTAAAAATATAGAATCAACAGAGACCAAATCGGCCATCTTCAAGTGGGACACTGCCGATGCCACACCAAGAACGTATGACATACTGATAGAAGTGAAGCTAAAAGATAAGCAGCTCTCTCTTGCCACTCTACAAGTACCGGTTAAGGTTGATATGTCTTCTGCTGCACAGACCCTTATATTAACAAACAGAAAAAGGCTTGCCACAGCTTGGGGAGCAGATAGAACAGAGAAACTTGAGAACGAGCTTATCAAGCTCTCTTATCACGTCCGCGTTGCTGGCATTCCCGTTTACGTAGAAGAAGATGAAGCTGTTGCAAGCGCATATGAATCGTGGGATTTGAATTTGCAAGATCCGCAAATGGCAAACGATGTTGCAAAGCACATTAAGGAACTGATAGACGCGAAGCTGAAAGAATATGCAGGAATCAAATACATCATCATTCTCGGTGATGATAGGATAATCCCGTTTTACAGAATTTCGGACAATACGGACAAGCCTTTCCGTCCTGAACGCTGGCAAACAGTAGATGAATATCATAAAGTCTATATTGATAGCGCCGTTGGATCTGCATTTCACAATAAGATGTTTTTAACTGACAATATCTATGCCACAGATAGGCCAATGGAATGGAAAACAGCCGATGTTATTATACCCGAATTGTTCCTCCCAGGCATACCGATTGGCAGGCTGGTTGAAAATCCCGGGGACATATCGGCGGTAATAGCTGCTTTTTATCAAAAGGAATATGTATATCCTGATAAGATCTTCGTGACGGGATATGATTTTCTTAGTGATTCTGCTTCAGGTTGTAGTTCAACACTGGAAAATAAGACAAAAGGAACTACAACGAACGTAATAAGCCAAAAGGTGATAACAGATGATTATTTCAAAACTATCAAAGATGAGTTGTTAAACACGAGCAATAACATTGTCCTTCTCTTCCAGCACGCAGAACATGACCTATTTAATATCCCAAAATACCAGGTGGGATCAGAGAATATCACCTCGCAGAATATATCCTCTGCTGCTGGTTTGAACGGTTCGATAGTATGTTCTTTGGGCGGTCATTCAGGCCTCAATGTGCCGCCAAACGCTTCCAGTGATGATTTCGATCTCGCACAGGCATTTGCGCAGAAAGGGGTACTGGCTTACATCGCTCCGACAAGCTATAGCATAGGACTCCAAAGGACTATCGGAGCTCATGAACTACTCATTACTTACTTCACACAATACCTGTGCGAGGGTATGGACGTTGGCACTGCCCTCACACGCGCAAAGCAGGAATACTGGGCAACGAACTACGATATTAGCTACATTGATGAACAGGTCCTTGAGACCACAACTCTTTACGGCTTACCTATGGCAAGGATCAATATACCGCGCCCCAACACATATTATAATGAGTCCGGGATGAAGATCATGAGCTTTGAACAAGGCAAACCAGACATCCTGGTGATCAGTCCAACCTACACCAGAATAAACATAAGCACAATGCTTACACTTCCAATTACCTATTACAAGAGCGAAAGTGGCGAACTCTTTTTAGAGCCCAATGCACCCATCCAACCAAAGGAGATACGAATATTCTATCCTACCCCCACGAGAATGCTACATGGCGCTGTCCTTACCAGTGCAAAGTATACGGTCAAGTCAATTATCCCATTGATAGATGTCTATATGCAATCGCCAGTCCAGATAGGAAAATCAGGATCTCCTGTAATAGACAATTGGTGTCCTGCACAGATATTCAAGCTAAAAACGCTCTGCTATCCACAAGCACCAACGGAATCTCGTCAATACCTGATAGTAGTAACGGGACAATATAGGGGACCTACATGTGTCACACCATCCTTAGTAGGAAGGGAGGAGAGGCTATATGATGAACTCTCGTTCCAACTTTATTATGCGTCTCCTGATGCGGAAACAAAACCGCCTGTGATCATGGATGTCTCTACAACCATGATCAATGATATGATTAACATAACCGTTAATGTTAGGGACAAATCAGGAATACGACGGGTTCTGGTGACCTATACGGATATTAATGGGGGATGGGAAGAATGGAGGAGCAAAGAGTGCAAGCACGAAGAAGACGATTTGTGGGTTTGTGGCATATCTGCTAAAGAAGAGATAGAGTTCTTTGTGCAAGCAGTGGACAATAATGGAAATGTAGCAGTAGGAGAACAAAGGGGGACACTGCCATGAACCGATTTGGGGTAGCATTAGAAATTATAGGAATTGTTTGTTTCGTCCTGCTGTTATGGATTGGATGTGCTTCTGGTTCTACGATTGTTGTTAGCAAGACATCTCCTGCTTGCACTTCCTGTGATGAGTGTTACAGGTCAATCCAGGCTGCGGTGGATAGAGCTAAAGAAGGGAATGAGATTATTGTTTGTCCTGGAACGTACAGGGAAAATATAGAAGTGGATAAGTCAGTAAGTATTCGCTCTTATAAAGGAGTCTCAGATACAATAATAGAAGCTAAAAATAGTACAGACAACGTTATTAGTATTACAGCCAATAAAGTTAACATAAGTGGTTTCACAATTAGAAATTCTGACGCTGATGGTATATTTTTGAACGATGCTGATGATTGTAACTTATCTGGAAATAATATGTATTCAACCAGAAACGGGATATTCCTGTTATCAAGCACTAATAACACAATCAGCCACAATACCGCTAATTGTAATAATAATAGCGGAATATCCTTGGAAGACTCAAATGATAACCTCATTTCGAATAATATTGCAAATTCGAAACAATATAACGGAATTGAATTAAATTTATCAAATAACAATATCATAATAGAGAACAAAGCTTCAAATAACACGCAAGCTGCTATTGGACTGCTTAATTCAAGCAAGAATACCATCAGAGGCAACATGGCCAATTCAAGTTATTATGGTATTGGGTTACAATCATCAAACGATAATATCATTATAGACAACAATGCTTCAAACAACGTGGAAGATGGTATAGCACTATTTGAATCTAGCAATAACTTTATAGTAAGAAATACTGCAATAAACAACTATTTAACTGGTATTTATCTTGAATCCTCATTTGATAATGTTATAAATAATAGCACTTTAAAATCAAATTTTGTAATTGGGATTTTGTTATCCGCAAGCAAGAACAATACAATAGAGAAAAACGTGGCTTTTAATAGTGTTAAGGGTATTTATCTTGATTTTTCATCCGATAATATTATAAAAAATAACACTTTGGAATCAATTAATAGAAATATTGAAATTAGTGAATCAAGCAATAATAATATCATAGAAGAAAATATGATTTCAAATAGCTATTATGGTATTTATGTTGAGAATTCAAATAATAATACTATCAAAAATAATGTCATAAAATCAAATAATGTGGGCATTATTTCGTACTTAAGCAATAACACTATAATTGAGAAAAATATTATTTTAAATAACGATGGGTGGGGTATCCGGCTAGGGGGTTCAGAGTATAATATCATAGAGAGTAATATTGTGAAACAAAATGGTGCGGGATTTCGCATTAGAGATTCGAGCAATAACAATATTATAGAAAAAAACATAGTTTCTGACGGTGTTAATGGCTTTGAGATTGAGTATTCTGAGGATAATATTATAAAAAATAATATAATAAGATCAACGAAACATGCAGGGGTCTTTCTCCTCGAATCTTCAAAAAACAACCTACTCACGTGTAACAATATTTCATCAAATCATCGTTATGGTGTCGATTTCAAGAACTCAACGGAAAATACTCTATATCACAACAACATGATTGACAACAATTTTCAGGTTACTGTAGAGGATGACGAATCCTTAAACAATTGTTGGTGTCATCGCGATTTATTAGAGGGGAATTACTGGTCTGATTATAATGGTACTGATACTGATGGGGATGGTATTGGCGATACAGATACACCTCATCCTGAAGAGGACTACGATTTATATCCCTTTGTAAACAAAAGCGGCTGGCTAACCTTTTTAGTATCACCAGGAGATTGGGACTTCGGCACTGTTTATCAGGGAAAAATGGTGCAGAAGACATTTAAAATCCAAAATGCTTTTGTTTACAATAAGGGCAGATATGACTTAAACATACTATCAATCAGTTCAGAGCCAAACGTCGGTATTTCAGGCATAGAAATACCAGTGAAAATTCAAAAAGGCTCTTCAAAAACGTTTAATGTAACGATTGACAGTACGAACCTAGAAGGTGATATTCTGAGAAGTATAGAAATTAAATCGGATGATAAAATCACACCGAATAAAACCATTTTGATCTATGGCTTTGTAAAACCTCCAAGTCACGATGTAAGAATTAGGAATATTGATCTTCAATCCCGAGTAATAAAAGGACAGATAAACCTGTTTAATATCACCATAAACAATACCGGTGACTTCAGAGAGAAAAATGTCAGCATAGAATTCAAAGCAGGTTACAAAAGCTTGGGCAACACAACAATTAAAAATATAGAATCCAAAGAGACCAAATCCGCTATCTTCAAGTGGGACACCACTAATGCCGCACCAAAGACGTATGACATACTGATAGAAGTGAAGTTAAAGGATAAACCGCTTCCGCTTGCCAGTCTAACAGTCTCTGTTAAGGTTGACATGCCTTATGCTGCGCAGACGCTTATATTAACAAACAGAGAAAGACTTGCCACATTCTGGAGTCCCGATAGAGCAGAGAAACTGGAGAACAAGCTTATCAAGCTCTCTTATCAGGTCGGAGTTGCTGGGATTCCCGTTTATGTAGAAGAGGATGGAGCCGTTGCAAGCGCATATGAATCGTGGAATTTGAATTTACAAGACCCTCAAAGTGCAAACAATGTTTCAAAGCACATTAAGAAACTGATAGATGCGAAGCTGAAAGAATATACAGGGATCAAATACATCATCATTGTTGGCGATGATCGGATCATCCCGTTTTACCGAATTCCGGACAATACGGACAAGCCTTTTTGTCCTGAGCTCTGGCAAACTGTGGATGAATATCATAAAGTCAATATTGATAGCGCCGTTGGCTCTGCATTTCACAATAAGATGTTTTTAACTGACAATATCTATGCCACGAATAGGCCAATGGAATGGAAAACCGCCGATGTTATTATACCTGAATTGTTCGTCCCGGACGTACCTATTGGCAGGCTGGTGGAAAGTCCCGAGGATATATCAGCGGTAATAGCTGCTTTTTATCAAAAGGAATATGTAAATCCTGATAAGATCTTCGTGACGGGATATGATTTTATGAGTGATTCTGCTTCGGATTGTAGTTCCACACTGGAAAATAGAACAAAAGGAAATACAACGAACGTAATAAGCCAAAAAGAGGTAACAGAAAAATATTTCGATAACATCAAAGATGAGTTGTTAAACACGAGCAATAACATTGTCCTTCTCTTCCAACACGCAGAACATGACCTATTTAATATCCCTAAAAAATGTCAGGTGGGATCAGAGAATATCACCTCGCAGATAATAGCCACTGCTGCTGGTTTGAACGGTTCAATAGTATGTTCTTTGGGCTGTCATTCCGGCCTCAATGTACCGCCAAACGCATCCACCGATGATTTCGATCTCGCACAGGCATTTGCGCAGAAAGGGGTACTGGCATACATCGCTCCGACAAGCTATAGCATAGGACTCCAAAGGACTATAGGAGCTCATGAACTACTCATCACTTACTTCATACAATATCTGTGCGAGGGTATGGACGTTGGAAGTGCCCTCACACGAGCAAAGCAGGAATACTGGGCAACGAACTACGACATTAGCTACATTGATGAACAGGTCCTTGAGACCACAACTCTTTACGGCTTACCTATGGCAAGGATCAACGTTCCGCGCCCCAATACGTCTTATAATGAGTCCGAGATGAAGATCATGAGCTTTGAGCGAGGCAAACCCGACATCCTGGTGATCCGTCCAACCTACACCAGAATAAACATAAGCACAATGCTTACTCTTCCGATTACCTATTACAAGAGCGAAAGTGGCGAACTCTTTTTAGAGCCCAATGCACCCGTCCAACCAAAGGAGATAAGAATATTCTATCCTACCCCCACGAGAATGCTACATGGTGCGGTCCTTACAAGTGCAAAGTATACGGTCAAGTCAATTATCCCCTTAATAGATGCCTATATGCAATCGCCGGTCTGGATAGGAAAATCCGGATCCCCAGTAATAGACAATTGGTGTCCCGCACAGATATTCAAGCTGAAATCGCTCTGCTATCCACGAGCACCTATGGAATCTCGTCAATACCTGATTGTAGTAACGGGGCAATATAAAGGACCAACACTCGCCACACCATATTTAGAAGAAAGAAAGGAGAGGCTGTATGATGAACTTTCTTTCCAGCTTTATTATGCGTCTCCGGATGAGGAAACAAAGCCGCCAGAGATTAAAGAGGTCTCTTCAAATAGAGTCAATGATACGATTAACATAACGGTTAATGTTTGGGACGAATCAAGTATACAACGGGTTCTGGTGACCTATACGGATATTAATGGGGGATGGGGAGAATGGAGAAGTAAAGAGTGCAAGCACGAAGAAGGCGATTTGTGGGCTTGTAGCATATCTGCTAAAGAAGGAATAGAGTTCTTTGTGCAAGCAGTGGACAATAATGGAAATGTAGCAGTAGGAAATGTGTAGAAAAGTAAAGAAATAAATGGAAACTACGCTTTCCGTACAACGTGAAACTAAAAATAATGGTCTAAACAGGAAGATTCAAAGATTTATTTATATATACGAACTTGGATTTTACTCATAGAAAACTTTAGGAGGTGAAAGAAAAAGATGAAAAGCGAAAGAGTTTGGAAGATATTGGCGATTTTCGTTATACTTTTGATGGTTGCTAGTGTTGCAGGCGCTGTAAATATGGCAACTAATTCGGCGAATGATGCTGAGGACAAAGCGTTGGGATCTGAGGATGCATCTAGTACGAACACCCCGTTTATACCCGTTTACAAACATACAAAGATGAGTCCGGAAGTGATAATGAGTATTCCCCCGCCGGTAGCTGGGCCGCTGACTCCGATGATAGTAAAAATCTATCTGATAGAAGAAGACCCGGCATACGTCGAGGAACTCAAGCCATACGTGATTGAGATTCTGAATGTGAAGGAGGATGTTGTGAGGGCTATGATATATACAAACAGGATCACCGATATTGCGGGACTGGAGTTCGTTAGTTATGTGGATACGCCACTCTATTCCAACTTAGAGACACTGAGTGTAAATGAAGATTCATTTACTCCTGTTTTTAAGCATCCGAAGATGAGTCCTATTGTGCTCCAGAATATCCCGCCACCTATTGGTGGTCCGCTGACTCCGATGATAGTAAAAATCTATACGAAGGAAGAGGATCAGGCATACATCGCGGAACTCGAGCCATATGTGATAGAGATGCTAAATGAGAAGGAGGACGTTGTGAGGGCTAAGATATACACAAACAGGATTACCGATATTGCAGGACTGGACTTCGTTAGTTATGTGGATGAGCCTCTCCACCCCTACTTAGAGGCGATGGTGAGCGAAGGTGTCGAGTGTATGCATGCAGACAAGTTACATGGGTTAAACGTGACTGGTAAGGGTATTAAGGTTGCAGTGTTAGACCTTGGGTTTGAGGGATACGGGGAACTACAAGAACGCGAGGAATTACCCAAAAATATGACGGTGATGTCTTTTAGAGCAGATGGAGACATAACTGGCGGTGGCGAAATACATGGCAGTGCATGCGCAGAAATAATACATGACGTTGCGCCTGATGCGGAATTGTTTCTGGTGAATTACATAGATGATATGGAGTTCGAAGATGCGCTAGATTGGCTAATTGAGCAACATGTAGATGTAGTATCACATTCAGCGGGCATGTTAGTGGGGCTATTTGATGGTACTGATAGCTGGGATAAGAAGATAGACGAAACGGTGGAAGAGAGTGTTGTATGGGCAAATAGTGCAGGTAATTACGCAGACAGGCACTGGGAGGGCGGGTTCTATGATCCTGATGGAAATGGATACCATAATTTCAACGGAGAAGATGAAAGCCTATCCTTCTTTGTGGAGAAAGGTTATTACCTCCAGATATGTTTAAGTTGGAATGATTCATGGAGAAACGCAACTCAGGATTACGATATGGAAATATTCGATCCGACACTTCAATACCGTGTCGTATCAGACAGAGAGCAAAACGGCAATAGAGGGGACATCCCAATTGAGGCGATAGGTTTCTATGCGCCAGTAACGGGTCATTATCATGCTATGATATACAGATACAATGCCACCAGAGATGTCCATTTTGAGATCTACACACCATACAATTCGCCGGAGTACATCGTACAAAATAGTAGCCTTGGTGGTTGTGGGACTGCTAATAAATCACTAACTGTCGGTGCATTCAATTGTACTAGTTGGGAACTTATGTCTTATAGCTCACGTGGTCGAACAAACGATGGAAGATCAAAGCCAGATATTGTAGCACCTACCGATGTTTCTAATTATGCGTATTTGAACTTACCCGAGCGGTCAAGGTTATTCGGTGGTACATCAGCCGCAGCGCCTCATGTCGCGGGTGCTGCTGCATTGTTACTCAGCAAAAATTCTAGCATAACTCCTGACGGAATCAAAGAGCTGCTCATTGAAAACGCCCTGCCGATCCTGCCTTGTTCTCCACCTTGTAATGACACTGGCTATGGTCTGGTCAATTTGTCATTTGCTACGGGGTAAAATGGTGTGGATTGAAAGGAACGCTCAAATGGAGAAGAGTATAAAAAGAAGAACGTGCCGGTTGTGGTATCAAAGCGGCACGTTTTTTAAATTTTTTGTGATTGTTTGTTTTGTTTTACTGATAGGGGTAGAATGCGCTTCGGCTGCTACGATTGTTGTCAACCAGACATCACCTGCTAACACTATCGGTGATTTTTATTGTGGTACTATAAAGGAATCCCTGAATATGGCTGAAAATGGTGATACTATTATCGTTTGTGAAGGAACTTACCGCGAAAATGTGGTTATTGATAAACCGCTTGTTCTGAAAGCAGCGGGGAATGTAACCATTGAAGCTGCGGATGATAGCGCCCCCGTAGTATGGATAGAAGCAAATAATGTTGTCTTCTCCAGCTTTCACGTCAAGGGCGGATATGTTGGCATTCGTTTGAATAATGTTCAGAACTGTAAAATAGAAAATAACAATGTGTTTGAAAATGATTTTGGGATTGCTTTACTTTCCAGTAGTGGTAATACCATAGCAAATAATACTGCGTTTAACAACAAGGTTAATGGCATTCATTTACAGGATTCGTCTGATACTAACGAAATAATAAATAATACCGCCTCTGAGAATAGCGGTAGCGGACTTAAAATACAAGATTCAGAGGAGAACATAGTGACGCACAATTCGCTCTCCATGAATTTTGATGGTATTGTCTAATCATTCGCAAATAAGAACGAGCTGCGGAATAATACCGCCTGTGAGAATAGCGATGAGGGACTTAGA
>JAUWND010000036.1 GCA_030612835.1 Candidatus Methanophagales archaeon
TTGGATAAGAATAGTGTGGATTTTGGACAGGAAGTTAATGTGAAATCAGTTTATGGTTGTTTACTATTTGCAAACACGATGAAAATGTCGGGTATGATGGATGAAAAATTAAAAAATCACTGACTTTTTCGATTGTGCCCTTTTAAGTACCGGAAGGGGCTTTGGCGTCGTATTGAGATTGAAGGTGGACAGACTCTTGCTGATTTCGATGGTATCATGCGTGAGGCATTTGACCATGACACATGGGACCATTTGAGCGAATTTTACCCGGAGCATACGCGGGGTATGAGCGGGTTTGGTGAGATCGATCCGCTTGGTGGTGGAAATGGTGCAGAAGTGCGAATAGCTGATCTCGGGCTCTCTGAAGGGGACAAGTTAGAGTACGTATATGATTTTGGTGACAATATCCAGCATGTTATCTCACTGGAAAAGATTGTGGTACCAGAGAGCGAGGTCGAATATCCACGCATCACTGCCAAGAGTAAGACGAGAAAACGATACTGCGTAGAGTGCAAGGAGATGGGAAAGAAAACAGTTGCCATGTGGATTTGCATCGAATGCTCAGAGGAAGCAGGAGAGGATATATGCCTATGTGAGGACTGCCTGACGAGCGAGCATGAGGATCACTATGCCGAGGAGATACTCTACTAACATCTTTCGGAATTGCAAAACCACTTCTTCTTAAATGCGTCGACCGGGATTTGAACCCGGGCTTTGGGCTTGGAAGGCCCAAGTCATGCCTCTAGACCATCGACGCTTTTCTCATTTAATACTTTATTGTATACGAAGTATAAATATTTCTTTCCCAAAACTTTCTTGTATTTCCATAGCAGATTTTAAAAACCATGAGATTTAATAAAAAAAGAATAAATCAGTGCAATCTGTGTAAATCTGTGTCTAAATAATCTTGTGGTTAGCTAAACAATTACCATTTTACGTTTATTCGATCACTTCTATCAACTTTATAAGCACCTTTTCCAAATCTACCCTGCTTTTAGATGCATCTTCTACTATCTTTTTATAGTCCAACACTTCCTCCTCGATTATACCATGTGCATAATTGTCCACAGTGCTTATATCTGCGTATTTGAGCCCTAACTCCGTTGCAAGTGTAGCTTCTGAAGCCATGTTCATACCCACAACATCCGCATAGTTTCTCATGAAGCTTATCTCCGCTTTCGTCTCGAGTCTCGGGGCCACGGTCTGGAAATAAACACCCTGCTCAATGAGTTCTAAGCCCAAATCTTTCGACACTTCTATTATCATAGTTCGCAAATCCTCATCCAAGCCCGGAGTAACATGCACGATCTCATCATCATAAACAGTCGGTATATTGTACAGACAGATGTAGTCATGGGGGACAACTAATGATCGTGGTGTTATAGCACGCTTTAGACTACCAACAGAAGTAGCTCCTATAACCTTCTCTACGCCCAGCAGCTTAAATGACGCTAAATTCGCTCTATAATTTATCCGGTGTGGTGGGATATTTGTCGCTTTACCATGTCTTGGGATGAAGACAAGCTCGTCAGTAACGAGCAGATAAGCGCTGCCATACGTTGTCTCCACCTCCTTCTCTTTTGCACCTTCAAGTAGCTTCGTGCCAAATAAACTTGTTCCACCAATAATGCCAAGTGCCATCTTGTGTTACCTCTTCGCTATGTCTCTGCTATTTTTATTGTATATAAAGTATGACTTTTAACTATTTAATTTAGGACGCAGATTTACACGGATTTAATTTCTTCTGCGTTAATCTGTGTCAATACTTTATTTTCATACAAGCATTCTCGCAACATAAACCAAAGTCTTGACCAGCCGCTCCCGTACAATTATCCTTAGCTCTTCATTCGCCCCTATTACATCTGCAATCGGCGGGCTCGTGGTATAATAAACCTTCACAAATGTTCGCCCGGCTGGGTTTGTCATTAGATATTCATCTCTGAAATCACGTAATACATCTATGTCTTCATGTAAAGGCGTCCCATATGCTGCGGTTGCTATGAAACAAGGTGTCAAGCTATTCTGGTGGCATGGTGTCCCTCCATCTTCAAGACTCTCTGCTCAGCCTCCTGTTTCTTTTCGTTCTAGCGTTTTCCCGTTTCCGTCTGCACCCCAGGAAGCTTGATATGTTACAGTGTCTATCTCAGCACCAGCGCTATTTCGCAGGACTATTGTGTCGCCAGGGTTGTTCGAAAGTACAAATGTTACATCTATTACGGAACATGATAATGCGCCATAATAAGCTTCAAACGCTGCCTTATTCCTTGCAAGCACGACATAATCCCATGGCTGCATTACATTGTTTGATATCGGATTATCATCTATTGTCCAACCGCTAATGTTTATTGTTTCTGTATCATTATTGTAAAGCTCGATCCACTCCATGTCTGTATCGCTACCCTGCTCTGTACTTGGATTATACATAATCTCATTGATTCTTATGTCGCCAGTAGCTATTGGCGTCAACGTTGCAAGCACGTGTGTTGTTTCGCCAGCCGTCACGTGTACATTTGTTGACCAATCTAGATAACCCGTAAGAGTGAGATTTATTGTATGGATGCCCGCAGGTACATTAGTAATTGTATGAGGTGTTTTTCCTTTATACCTATCATCAGGGATTTCCACGAGAAAAATTATGTTACATCATTCATTTGAACCGGACCTCAATTCTTCTATTTCCCAACCATGGTACGGGTAGATTTCTGCCAGATTCATCAAGTATCCTCAGCAGTGTTTCAACAGCTACTCTATGCTTCTCCTTATAATTGCCGTAGAACGTTACAACAATTCGATCACCCTTAGCCTTTACCAGAGCAGGAAAAGCGATAATTTCCTCAAAAAGCGATTCCACTGTCAGTTTCTCAAACTCACCTTCCATGTCCCGTTTCAAGCATGCCATCAGATTGAATGCAAACAGCTTCAACGCAAACATCGCTGCAATCTTGTTCAATTCGATGCTTGGCAACGCATCCAGTCCTAAGAAATCGAAGTCCTTAAAGAAGTTCTCGATCCGCCATCTCCAGCTTTTTTCATTGAGTATTTGCACCTCACTGCTCTCGTAGTCGTTTGTCAGGTAGCCGTGATATTTTTCTATGCCTTCCTCAAGAAAGCACACAACAATGAGCTTCATACTGCCAGAAAAGTTGCGAAGGGTCGTATCCTTGAACGCGATTAGTCGATCAGTTCCAACAAGCGGTTCGAATTCCGCCTTCGGGATGCTCTTCATTTCTTCTATGCGATTCTCATAGAGCTTTATCAGTGTGACATACTTGAGATTCATCTTCTTATCCAGATATTCCAGAAGCGAGCCTACCGAGAACCATTTATCGAAAACTACCTTCTCCAGGTTTGGCAGTATATTTCTGGCTATTTCCAGCATGGGCACCGCAACAGTCGCAGGTTTTAGCCCCTCTCTAGGATATTCTACCCTGCCAAAGACCGGATTGCCCGTATCCTGATCTTGTATAATGAATGCCTTGATCCCCCGCATGATAACGTTTCTCGTAGGATGTTTATCCTTGACAATCTTCAAATCGCCGAAATAGCTTATGAGATGGCCATCCAAGTTGACTGTTCTTCCATTGAAGATGCCTTCCTTTTTAAACGCATTTGCGCAGGCTATCCCAAATTTTTCGGCACCGGCAACCGAGATTTTATCGAGGAAGCCATAAAGATTGCTCTTAGAAGGCAATTTTGAGAATCCCGCAAGCACAGCTATACCGTGGTCTTTAACCTTTTCTACTTTAATTACACGTTTTTTGCCAATAACAGCGAGGAATACGAGGCTTAAAACGTTCTGGAGTGTCGCTATGCCCTTCTGTTTTTCAATGCCCAGATTGCACACCAGCTTATCTAAATCCAGAGCTGCGAGATGCGGCAGGAGTAAAAATGCCCCGCCGTAATTGGTATGGAACCCCGTGATTAGGATGTGTTCGACATCCTGGTTCCTGATTTTTTCCCGTGGTTCACTCGCAAGGATAGCTTCTTCGTTTTTTTTAGGGTTATGCCATGCTCAGAGAGCACACGTGCGACGCTTCTTGCACTTATCCCATATCCTTCGCTTTTTAGCGTTTTTGCTATGTCGTACATGTCTTTCTCTGGATTTCTAAACCTCATGTCCACTATTCGCCTTTCAACTTCTTGTGTACGTTTGCTTTTGGTTTTTGGACCTCTGGGCTTGTCCATGAGTCCTTCCCACCCTTTTTCGCGCCATGCGCGGAGATATTCGTTGCCTGTTTTTCGGGTATAGCCGTATTTAGCACAGATTTCAACCCTCGGTTTTGAACTCAGAGTGAGTTCACGCACCAGCTCATATCTCTTTTGAAGTGATTCTTCCAGGTCTATCTCAAAAGTTCTTCCTTTCTCCCCTTCAACTCTTAAAGTGTTCATAGATACCACCAATACGTAACATATATTTTGTCACTAATAAAGATGTCCTATAAAACGGGTTGGGTTGATACTGGCAGAAAACAGTGGTTTTGTGATAAAAAGGGTGCCATCCTATGATGCCCGATTTGCTACACATGTAATTGGTGACAGAAAATTAGTTACTCCAACTTTTGTTGTGGATAGTGGAATTGGCAAACGGATGTGATTTATGTTGTTTTTTGAGAAGGTTTGGGAAATATTTAATTGCGTGGAAATCCCTGATCATCTAAGTATACCTTTGCATCAGAAGGTGTAGAAGTGACAGAGATAGACCCTGTTGTGGGAATTATGTTCACCGTAACGGAGAAGGTATCACTTCCACCGTTCGAGCTAATTGCAATATTGCAAGTATATGGCCCCTCGGATAAGCCTGTGGAGTCTATGTCAACTGTTATGCTATCATGTTCTCCGGAAGAAGAGCCACTTGTTGGATTTACATCTATCCAACCACAACTCTCGCTCAGAGAATAGGTTAGTGTGTCCGTACCGGAATTCCAGATCTCAAATGTTGTGCTGTCCGTCACTCCCTCGTACATATCACCGAAGTCGTGAGAGGTGGGGGCGATAGAGATTGCGGGTCCTTCAGCAGCAAGTCCTGCCATCATCCACCATACTGCCCTTCCTTTAAGTACACAATTTATTGTCTCCCCGCCCCCGGCAGAACCCGAATGAGCACAGTTACCACAACCGCCATATCCAGCTACGCCATTCCCTGTTGTTAATTGCTCAAGTTCGGAACCAACGTTAGCCGAACACCATTCTATTCCCCAGTTATTCGTACGACCTGGATTATAATCCAGATCATCCCACATCAGGTTATCATAGTAATAAGTCCCATCAGGGTCGTAGCTTTCGATGTCCGCAAAATCAAACAGTATCCTATCGTTATCAATGCAATGCTGCCTTATCTGCTGGTTTGCTGCATAAATAAAACCCCCCTCGCCCTGCCCTTGTGCATGACCGGTCATAAAAACAAAATCCACATTGGGATATTCTGCGACAAGTATTTCCATATTATCAAGATAACGTGTGATATTATGGCCGTCAATACTGCACCATGACCACATAATGACGTTAACATGGTCATTCTCAGGCGTATTCAGTAAATTCCGGGTTGCCGTCACCCAGGGGGTAACTCCATTTCCATCGATCCAATCGCCCTGACTCAAATCCGCGCAACCTGGTATACCATAATCATCCAGATCCAAACCTACGGATCCATCATCTGACCACTCATACTTTGTCCCAAACGGCGGGAAATTCTCAAGGGCGTTCATACCGGTAACCAACTGGCTGCCATGAGAGGTATGCTGATATGCAATATGGAGATTGCTTTTGGCCTGTTCAATCCATGCATCCGGTATCTGCGAAAGATTCGTACAGGCGTGACCAATGATGATCGCATCGGCACATGCAGAGGGTACTAATACCAGCATTAAGATGGCGATTGCCAGCCCTAATTTAGCTCTTCCTCTTTCCATCTTTCCTTTATCACGTGCATATAAACCTTTCGTTTTTATAAAGTTTTGTGTTTAGAATTTATTGTGATTTTTTTTTTAGAGTGACTAAAAACATCCTTCATCTACTGCCATAAATCTTCCCAATCCCTTTCGCCGAGAACCACCTCGAACTCCGTAGCAGAAATAACCGGCTTCTTAAAATGGACAAAATCCTCTGCTAACCGCGGACATGCAGTATTCACAAATGCGTCCACCTTAAATCCCAGCAAATTAGCCTCGGTTATCTCTTCCAGCGCGATTAAATATGCATCTAACCCTTTATGTACCGCTTTTAGCCTCAAAGCTGCCGCTTCGTTAAGATTGAACTGACCGCATTTCTGCCCTATCAAAATCCCAACCGACTTGGCATCCAGTGCTCGCCCTATCGCGATATACCTCTTTTTCCTCTGTTCATCCGGCTCGTGTATATTTATTTGCATTGTGAAAGGATCAGCGGCTATTACTCGCTTACCCTCATATAACGCTAGTCCAATCGGATGAAAGCTGCCACTACCTAAAAATAAAATCTCGTCACAGGGGACCGTAGCGGAAGAGAAATCGCAGCCCAGTACCTGCCCATCGTATTTCAGGTTCTTCGATTTCCCTATTACCGCTCTCTTTCCCGCATGGGCAAGCAATATCTTCGCTTCTTCCAATGCATGAACATGCTGCACCGTCGCGACTAATCCAACACAATCTCCTTTTAGTTCCGCTATGGCTTTCTCCAGCACTGACTTAATCCCCACATTGCTCCTGAGTTCTATGAAAAAAACTTTTCTTTTTTTAAAAGAAAAAGTGTCACTATGCCCGAAATGGAAAAGTAGATCCACTATCCGCTCCAGCTTCTCGTCCACATCACAGGCACCGAAACATGAAGACCCGGATAATATCACTTCCGCTCCGGTATCTTTCGTAATCTCGGAAGCTATCTCAATTGCCACTGTTTTGAGACCTTCCGGGAGCTGCAGACCTACCCTTCTCGCGTCCCTATTCTTTATCAATTCCTTTATCTTGTCTAATTCGAAGTCGTATGAATTCGTGCCCATACTTATTATTTCGTTTCTTGTGCATAAAATAAATTCGTATTTGAAGCTAAACAAATATTTCAAAATATTTATTTTTTTATATGATGTCCCATTATACATAAAATGAACATGAACTCGGATGAAGAGAGGGCGAGGCAATCGTATCTTTTCAAGAAAGCGTGGGCTGATCTGAGCAGTTTAACGCCCGAGGAGTACGTGGAATTTATCAATATTGATCCGGCAGAGCTAGGCCTATTGGCACTAACGTATACGGATGAGCCAGTTGACGAGACCTTAAATAGACTGTTAAAAGGTGAGTGGGGTAAGAAGAAATAACGCTATTAAACTAATGCGAGCCGCTCGTACAGAAGGAAATTTTATTGTGAACTATATATATATCACTCCTTGGGTCTCCCCCTTCGCTCTTTTATACTCAAATAATTCCGGTTGTATTCTTCAAGCAGACCTTCATCAGCAAAACTGAAATACACATTATCGCCTATGATAATATGGTCAAGGACGGTAATTTGCACGAGATTGCACGCATATACCAGATCCTCCGTTATCGCCCGGTCGCTCCCCGAAGGTGTGGGATCGCCGGAAGGATGGTTATGCACAAAAATAAGCGAAGCTGCATTCTTATTTACTGCACTCTTCACTATCTCGCGCGGGTATACCGAACTTGCATTTAACGTCCCTTCAAAGAGATTCGCATCGTCAATTGTATGATTCGCACTATCTAAGAAGATAACCTTGAATATCTCGATCTTCAAATCACGCATCGTTAGATACAGGTAATCAAATACCTCTTTCGAGTTCCTCACTTTACTCACCGATTTCATACTCTCTTTCAGATATTCTTCCGCCAATGCCTGAACAGCTTTTATCTGTGCTACTTTCGCCGCACCTACACCTTCTATATCCATGAGTTCCGTTTTATCCGCTTCAAATATGCCTTTCACACCACCGAATTGCGTGAGGAGGTCATTTGCTATTACGATCGCGCTTTTTCCCGGTATACCAGAACGCAGAAAGATAGCTAATAGTTCGGATGTGGTGAGTTTAGAAGATCCGTATGTGAGCAGTTTCTCCCGTGGGCGCTCTTCCTTCCTCAATCGCTTTAATTGGTGTGTCGGGCGCAAAGAAGTAATCCATTCTTTCTTATATGCCGCCATAGCAGAGGGCATCCACTGAAAAATCCCTTTTCCCTGTTCAACAATTGAACCCTCATTAAGTAGTAGATTTATTATCTTACCAATTAAGCCTTTACTCTCGCCACAGGCCCAGATGTCCGGTTTCGAGAATGATTCGGTTTTTACGAGTTTTTGGACTATCCGCTCATATCTCTGTAGTCGTTCAACGTCCTTTATCGTATCGGGGCTAATTTCCATTCTACTCAAAATACTCAATTAAGTATATCATTATAGATTACTTCCATTATGATAATCCTGAATAAAATCCACCCCCTCATCTCCTGACTTCACCGTCTCTATTCACGCAACCGTTGCTATAGCAGCCGCGGTAGTAGTAATATACGCTATTTTATGCGGGATAGCAGCTTTACGGATATAGCTATCGGCATATTTACCTTTCCTTCCTGTCTGCGTATAGATCATCATCTGTATCGTATCCTTTCCTTTCCTTTCCTTTCCTATCCTACCTTTATAGATGTCGTCCGTTATATTAGGTTGACCTTCGTGCAGCTTTAGCGCCCAATCAGATTTTTGAACTGTAATATTACACGGTGGGATTACGCATGCGCAATCTCCAGTGTGTACTCTGACAAGCTCTATATGTCCCTTACTGCGGCAATATAGACATCCTCGACAGTTAGGGGCTCGAAATAAAGTTTGTCTGAAGTGCCGTAACCAGTGAATACCGTTTCTGGGTTGCAATTGACCATTACCTTGCGCTTGGGCGAGACAGTAACCAAATCTTATAGCTCTCTGATTTTGATATGGTACTTACTGTGCAAGCTTGTCTTATTTGTAGATAAAGAAAAGGATAGGATACAAATACGACCTATTATTTTCAATGTATCTTATCTTATCTTATCTTATCTTATCTTATCTTATCTTATCTTATCTTATCTTATTCTTGTTCTTCTATATCTTAGAGATTATCATCCGGCAAATAAAGCTATGACCGCAGATAGACATCACACCGCTGTATTCATTGTCATCACAATAACTCTGCTTTCTACGGGGGCAGCAGCGATGATCTATGAAGTCGTGCTCTTAAGGGAATTTACATTACTTCTCGGCTCTTCTTTTTATTCCGGCTCGATCGTTTTAGCCTCGATAATGGGCGGTCTCGCTATTGGAAGCCTCACCATCGGTAAACTCTCGGATAGAACGAAGAATCCATTCCTTCTGCTATTCGTATTAGAAATGCTCATTGCCCTTATTGCTCTTATTATCGTACCCGCCACGAGGCGACTTGCACTTTACGATACGTGGACGCTAACAGACGGAATAATATACGCATTTGAATTTATCAAGCTCACACCCACATCATGGCATATCCTGCTATTTTATAGTTCGTGCATTTTGCTCCTCCCTGCTGTGTTGATGGGTGGAGAACTCCCGGTAGCCATAAACATATTATCAAAGACAAAAACAGGAAGAATCGGTGAAGTATCCGGCTATTCATATTTCGTTGATACCCTGGGCGGAATAATCGGGGCGATTTCTGCCGGGCTCATAATGATCCCGCTATTCGGCGCTATAACGACAGCCCACACTGGAGGAATCTTGAATACCATAGGTGCCGTGAGTGTAGCACTGTTCATGATCTTGTTTCGGAATTCTGAAATCCCTATAACGACACAAACAGAACGCCCACGAAAGAATCGGGTGATTCTTGCCGCAATTATAATCACACTCATTTTTTTTCTCTCGCTCTTTGCCATGGGCTACTACAAGGCAGAGCAGTTGGAATATACAACAGTAGGTGATTTGTATCGGGGACAGGTCGTCCTTGAGCGAACACAGAGTAGATACCAGTCGATAACAGTAATAGACCATGATGTTCTTGGACGTGTTCTGTTCCTAGATGGCCGAGTGCAGATTTCAGAGAGTGATGACGAGCCATACTCAGAGGCGCTGGTATTGCCTGCCGCAGTCACTTTACTGAATAACGCAGCGCATAAACTTGATGTTATCATCATTGGCGGTGGAGACCTCGGCGTCTTAGAGGTATTAACTAGGTTCCCAGATGATAAAATAGGGAACATAACACTTGTGGATTTAGACCCGGAAGTAATAGAAATCGCTAAGCAATATCTGGTAAGCATACATAATGATTCATGGAAAGACCATAGATATAAGTATGTGGCGATGGACGGGCGAAAATATATAGGTGAAGCGCTAAGGGACAGTAAAAAGTACGACCTCGTTATTCTAGACCTCCCAGACCCTAATAATGATCTGCTCGCAACTTTCTATTCGCTGGAGCTCTACAATGACGTTTATTCTTTGCTGGCCGAAGAGGGTATAATGGCAACGCAAGCAACGCAGGCAGATTGGGCATTGGACGCTGATGGATACGTGGTAATTGCAAACACATTGCGGCAGTCACAATTTCCGATTGTTCGGCTCTACACGCAATATATTCCCAGTTTCGGTCAATGGGGATTTGCAATTGCATCCAAACATTATGACCCGCTGCAACTGAGTGAAACCGAGATTGCGGCTGTTATCGCGGAAATCGAAACAAACACATACAGTGAAGCGACGCATTTTTCGCTCTTCGCGCTTCCACCCTGGCTTCTGAAAGATATTGAGAATACACATCTTATAAATACTATTGATAAACCTGTGATAATTAGGGAGTATTAAAAAAATGCTTCTATGGCTAATAAAAAAGTTAAAAGCTAAGAACTTAGAAGAGTACATAGAAACGATTCGTATACTAGCTCTGCTCTTTGGTGTGGTCCTATTCGGCACCATAGCATTTTACTATTTTGAAAGAGGCGGTATTGAGGAATTAAACATGGGTGATGCTCTTTATTGGGTGGTCGTGACGATTACGACAGTGGGCTATGGCGATATCACACCAACAACACTGGGTGGCCGGATCATATTTGTGCTGGTTGCATTAGGTGGTATAGGTACTATTGCGTATGTACTCGAACAACTCATATCTTTTTCTACTAAGAATCAAATAAAGGTATTATTTGGGTCCGGAGCGGTGAAGATGAAGCGGCATACGATTATTGTGGGCTGGAATGCCAAAGCAGAAGAGGCGATAAAAGAGCTAAGGCACGCAGATGAGGAGTTCTTAGTGGTAGGTAGTGAATTGGATCATGCCGCGCTGAATGCAGAAGAGATACAACATATTAGCGGTGATCCGACAAAGAGTGAGACACTGAACAGATGCAATATAAAAGAAGCGAAGACGCTGATGCTTTCTCTGGAGAACGATTCTGAGACGATAATGATTGCGCTCGCGGTCCGGAAACTGAATCCCAATATAAATATCATTGCGACATGCGAGGTGCGGGAACACGTGGATATGATGCGTGGGGCGGGAATAAACCATATAATATCTTATGCCGAGATAAGCGGCCGATTACTCGCTCATGCGGTTACAGAGCCGGTAGTTGTGGCTTTTATTGTGGACGCTACGACATCTGTTAAAGGATTTGACATGAAACAAATAAAAGTAGAGTCGAAGACGAAGTTGTCAGATATGACGTTGAGTGAAAATGAAAAGGCGATTGCGTTATACAAAAATGGTAGATTTATCCTCGATTTCGCAGCGGATGCGATGCTAGAGGAAGGTGATTATTTGGTGATAATAGCAGCTACATCCTAAAACTTGCCGTGTTCGTTTAGGTCTTCGAATTTCTTGGAAAAGCGGGTAAAAGTTTATCTTTACAAAAGCTTATAATACTCATTTGGTGTAGAAAATGTTGGACTCAGACAATCCCCTAGTGAAGGAATATTTTCGGAAGATGGTAGGGGATGAGGGCCTGGAGATAATGGCGAATGTTCCGGATGGTGAAATAACAGACGAGGAAATTGCAAAGCTGAGTGACACCAAGCTCACTGCGGTGAGAAAGGTTCTGTATCGGTTATATGAGAACCGAATAGCGGAATACCGGACGGAACGCGATGATAATAGCGGCTGGATCACCTATCTCTGGTGCTTTAATCAGGACAATGTTACGAAGATAATGGAAGAAGAAGCGGAAGTAGAGTTGGCGGAATTATCTAATAAATTGGAATACGAGCGTGGCGGTGTATTTTACCAGTGTAAATGTCTGCGTGTTTTGTTTGAAGATGCAGTAGAGAAGGACTTCTGGTGTGATGAATGTAACGCGAATTTCGAATTCTCGGATAACAGTGATTTGATAAAAAAGTTAGAGGCGGATATAGCTAAGATCGAGAAGTGGAAGAAGAAGATAAGAGGGTAATAAGAGACGAGTGCATAACGTTATTGCGTGATGTTGGATGTAAGGCGAGGGTTATCGAACATTGTGTTGCCGTTTCCGAACTCGCATTGGAGTTTGCGCGTCGTTATTATTATGGCCGTGTAGACGAAAAGTTAATTTTTAGGGGGGCTTTGCTCCATGATATTGGTAGGAGTCGCACACATGGTATAGATCATGGTTTTGTAGGTGGAGAAGTAGCGAAAGCGTTAAAGTTGGATGGGCGAGTGGTAAGAATAATACAGCGGCATGTGGGCGCGGGAATAACAGCAGAAGAAGCAAAAGAACATGGGCTACCTCAGGATGTAGATTTCATGCCAAGAACAATGGAAGAGAAGATAGTTACGCATGCGGATAACCTAATAGACGGGGTAAGGAGAACGAGCATAGAACCCGAAATAGCACATTTGAAGGCGAAATTAGGCGAAAATCATCCTTCTATAAAGCGGATGGTCACGCTACATAAGGAAGTAACCGGGCTAAACGTGCATGTAAAGGTTAATAATAGTAAAATATAAAAACCTCTAACTGCATTCAGCCCAATAACTAACTACCTACTCAATGCACTTTCTCTTTGCTTATCCTTCAGTTCCATCTTTGTTATCATAACATTCGAGGGATGTATTGGTCGAGGCACTTCGGATAAATCTGACCTTGAAATAACAACGCCTTCCACCGTTATCTTCTCCCGCTTTAGGTCTACTGTTCTCACTTTGCCTTCTTTACCTCTGCTATCTCCCCGCATTACCACCACCGTATCGCCTTTCCTCAGCGGGAAACTCCTTTTCCCATATTTACCGCGCAGATCCATGGAAAGAGCTGCACTCATGTACTTATGCCGTATATGCAAAGGTGCATTATACCTCGCTTTCCTTTGTTTTCTCGGTTGCTTAGACATCTTAGCTTTCATTTTCATCATCCATCCTTGACTATCTTATACTCTACAATTCTTATTAACATTACCAAATAAAAAGGAGTTGTTATGGCTACTATGCTCGAATACGATGTTGTTGTGGTAGGTGGTGGACCTGCGGGCTGCATGGCTGCGAAATATGCAGCAAAGGCGGGGGCTTCTACACTTATTATTGAGGCGGATACGGAAATAGGTAAGCCCGTTCAATGTGCAGGACTTATAAGTAAAAGAGCAATAGACGAGAGCGAAACAAAGGATAAATCATTCATAAACTGCGAAATAAAAGGTGCTATTGTTCGTTCGCAGTCCCAAGAATTAATGATAGAATCACCGGATAAGATCGCTTTTGCTATTAAGCGCGAAATCTTTGATAGGGTATTGGCACAAGAGGCGCAGAAAGAAGGTGCTGAGATTATATTGAGGCGCAGGGTTAAAAGTGTGACTAAGGGGCCAGGAGAGACAAAGCTACGGATAAGCACGGCGAACGGTAAAGAAGAAATAAGTGCAAGAGTAGTTATTGGCGCCGATGGTGTGAAGAGCAAAGTGGCTAAAATGGCCGGGCTTCGTGTCGCAAAAAGCTTCCTGAACTGCGTGCAGGTAGAGGGGGTATATGAAACAGAAGATGCTTTTGCGGATTTTGCAGAGCTCTTCGTGGGTAACACTATTGCCCCTGGTTTTTTCGCTTGGGCTATTCCGCTTGGAGCGGAAAACATCGCTCGTATTGGCCTATGCATAGACAAGCGGTTTTCAGCACAGTCAAACCCTTTGCTATACTTAAAAAGGAATTTGGCTGAGCATCCTATCCTAGCGAAGCGATACAAAGGCGCCCGTTCAAAATTTACCGCGGGGACTATCCCTATAGGAGTCCAAAAGCGAGGGCGAACTGTACGGGTGAATAAAGGGATATTATTGGTTGGTGATGCCGCGGCTCAGGTTAAGCCAGTCACTGGCGGCGGCGTGTATTACGGTATGAAATGTGGTAAGATGGCGGGAGAGATAGCGGCAAAAGCGTCCTTGACAGGGGATCTGAAGATGCTGACTGCGTATGAAAGACGATGGCGAAAGGAAATAGGCAATGAAATTGCGTTTGGGGTGAAGGTTCACAGGTTAAGGTGTATACTTAGCGACAAGGACTTCGATACGATTTTCCAGACGTTGTCACAGGATGCACTACTGCAACAGATACAGAAGAAGGGTGATCTTGACTACCCCTCTATTGTATTTCATGAATTTTTAAAGAATCCCTGTCTTATCAAGTTGATGGCAAAGAACATCATAAAATATTTATATACCAAGTGACGATAAGATAATCAGGCAAAGGCAAATAGAATAGAAGGCTTTAGGTAAACGAAGATAATGGCAAGAATGTATGCAAGGAGGCGTGGACGATCAGGCTCTAAGAGGCCGTTTAGCTTCAGGCTTATGGAAACCGTGCCCGAATGGGTAGAGATGACCGCAGAAGAAGTAGAGAGAAAGGTAGTTGAGCTATATGAGCGAGGGGTTACAACAAGTGAAATAGGAACAGTACTAAGGGATCGCTACGGTGTGCCGAGTGTTGTACTGGTTACAGGGGAGAAAATAACGGCGATACTAAAGGGCAAGAATATCGCGGGTGAGATACCGGAAGACCTACTGAATTTGATGCGGAAAGCGCTTCGGGTACGAAAGCATGTAGACGTGAATAAGAAAGATAACCATAATAAACGATCGTTGCACTTAACCGAATCGAAGATAAGGCGGCTTGTGAAGTATTACCGAAGGGAGAAGGTCTTACCAGAGGAATGGCGGTATAAGCCGGAAATTGCCGAATTTATTATGAGGAAATAAAGAGGAGGTGCAAATAAAAAAATGAAAGGATTTGGAGAGATATTGGCAGGGGTAGTATTAGTAATAGTGGGAATAGGCATATTAGTTCTTCCGCAGACAGATCTCTTTAGAGTAGGGTTAAAGTGGGTCATATTAGGGGCTATTCCACTCATTGTGCTCTTAGTTGGCGCGGTATTTCTGATGATCGGTGTGAGCGATGTGAGAGATAAGGGAGAAGAGATAGAGGATATAAGTGAAGGAAGTGAAAAAGGTGAAGAGATAGAGGATATAAGTGAAGGCAGTGAGAAAGGAGAGGGGGATTAACAGTGGGCGCAGTTAAACCTACATATGTAAAGAGATTAGGGAAACAATTACTGAGGGACGTCCCGGACGTCTCTGATGACTTTGACATGAATAAGAAGATAGTGAAGGAGTATACAAACGTAAAGGGCAAAGGGGTACAGAATAGAATAGCAGGATACATAACACACAAGAAGAGGCGAGAGTCGAAACAGTGAATATAGAAGGTGTGTTTCCGGCGCTTATAACGCCGTTCACAAAGGATGACGAAGTGGATGAGGACGGTTTAAGGCGGCTTGTGGAATATGCGATAGAGGGCGGTGTAGCTGGGATAGTACCGTGTGGTACGACCGGTGAATCCGCGACACTTTCTCATGATGAGCATAAGCGTGTGGTAGAGGTGGTGGTGGACTGCTCGACGGTACCTGTGATAGCAGGGTCAGGCTCGAATAACACAAAGGAGGCGATAGTACTAACGAAATATGCAGAGGATGTGGGCGCTGACGCTTGCCTCGTGATCACGCCTTATTATAACAAGCCGAATGTGAAAGGGCTGAAGGAACATTTTAAGTTAATTGGTGACGCTGTGGATATACCCTTGATTGCATATAACATACCTTCGAGAACATGCCAAAATGTAAATGCAGAGACAATGGTGGAGCTCGCGGCAGAAGTAGAGAATCTAAAAGGTGTGAAGGAAGCTTCTGGCGATTTGAAACAGATAGGCACGATTATAATGTTGGCCGCGGAACAGGGTCTAGATTTCACGGTTGTTGCAGGTGATGATTTCCTTACGCTGCCCATAATGAGCCTGGGCGGTAAGGGCGTGATTTCCGTGGCGGCGAATATCGCGCCGAAGCCGATGAGTGAGATGGTAGATGCGATGTTGAACGGAGAGATAGAGAAGGCGAAAGAGATCAATCTACGGCTATATCCTATGTTTGAGTCGATGTTCTTGGAGACGAATCCAATACCAGTAAAGAAAGCGGCGGAGATGATGGGGCTGCCTGCCGGGCACGTTCGGCTTCCGTTAGGTGCGTTGAGTGCATCTAACGAGGAGAAGTTGAAAGCTGTGCTGAAAGGGCAAGGGATGATAGGTTAGTTACCTAAAGACTTCGTAAGTTATTTTATCGTGTCTGTGGTGGCAGATCTAACAAACAGAGAGGAAGAAAAAATACTTGAGGGCTCGGCTAAAAGCAAATACCTAATGTAAGCATGATGCGATAAAAACAATGATGCTTTCAGACCTAAAAAGTGATTTTGAATTTATAAGCGACGAAGTAGAAGGCGTGCTCCTATTCGGCTCCGCGGCGAAAGGCGAACTAACCACGAGATCTGACATAGACATTGCGCTAGTGAGACCAAGCACCAGGCGCGTGCTTTTTAGGGTATTTGAACGAGTTGGCGGAAAATACGACATAAAAATATTCGAGGATTTGCCGCTACACATAAAAATGGACATTATCAATAATCATCAAGTCATCATAGGTAATGAAATAGAACTCTCTTACTACTTTTACCGGTACAGAAAGGAATGGCAAGATATGGAACATCGAGTTTTGAGTAACCAATTTAAAAGTGTAAGAGAAATGATAAACCAGAGACGGGCATGGCTAAAAAATGAGCGAAAGATACCTCAAGAAGATTGAGATACTGGAAAGGGAACTGGAATACATAAACAGCCACGAGATAACGGGTGAAGTAACAGAACGAGCCGCACTTTATTCCTTGCAGATCGGAATCGAGTCCGGAATGGACATAATAGCGATGAAAATAAAAGAGCTCGGATTAGTTGTAGTGGATGACTACACGAACATAGAAAAATTAATACATGGAAATGTAATCGGATTAAAAGAAGGAGAGCTATTAAAAGAGTTCAACGGCATAAGAAATGCAGTTGTACATAAGTACAACAGCCTCGATATGGCAATAATAACGGAAGCTCTGGAACGAATTGCCGAGTTTGCAGAAGTGATATTTAAAATCGCGGAATAAAAAAGAAAGTGTGAAGAAAGCTTTACTAAGAAAATAATACCTTTTATATGCTATGAACAAATTAGAGCTAGCGAAGGAATTTGCAACCTCTTTAAAGGATGTTGAAAAAATAATCCTCTTCGGCTCTGTCGCAAGAGGGGAGGATAAAGAGGATTCCGATGTAGATGTCATGGTAATATCCAGAGATAAACTAAAGACAAAAGAAGATGTCAGTGGAAAAGTCACGGACATACTTCTTGATACCGGGACTTACATTTCCGCTAAGGTCATTTCACCAGAAGAGTTTGAACGTTTAAAAAACACGCATTTCATCGCGCAAATCATGAAGGAAGGTGTGTTAATTGGATGAAAAGCGGATTATGGACTCCTATCCGAAATCGAAGAGGAAGAAGCGAAAAGGATAATTGGCGGTGCTGAGGAGTTTTTAAGAGAATGCGAGGTGACGAGATAGAGATGTGGAAATGCTATGAGCTCACTGATTTACACGTTCAGAACGAAAGAGCAGGTGAAGGTCAAGACGATGGGCGTTCTGAAGGCGGATACGGGGTGTATAAGGTGAGTGTATGACGGCGATTGGGCTAAAGGCTAAGGGCTAAGGGCAAACGAGGGCTAAGGGCGAATAAGTTATATATGGATACTAGTGTCGCGTCAACTTTCAAGTGTTGGATAAAGGCGAGATAACTTCATCCTAGCATCCTCGGCAGTGAATTGCCAATTAACTTTCGCATTTTTATTGTTTCTGAATTCCTGCCATGCCAACACCTCTTTCCTGACAACCGCAATGTCATCGATATCCGCAACAAAGTTGCCGTTTTGCTCTGGTGGAATTACCCATCCTTTTCGCTGCCAGGGCTTAATTTCGCTTTTTATGTACTATTGTATAATTTCTATTGGTTGTTGGGTGATTGCGGGACAGCAGCATTAGGATTTGTTTGTGATTTGGGATTTCCGCTCCCAAATATACAAATATGATAGCCGAAATATTAAAGAGATTTATTAATAGTATTCATATCTACTATCATTAGCTATGACCACGTCGAACGCACCAGGGGCAGAGCGGGAGGCAGGTGTTCTCAGGAGGTTAACCAATGCTGACTGAGCTGCGAATACAAGATCTTGCAGACAATATCCGTCAGGATCTGAACTTACTTAAAGAGTACGAGGATGAACTGCGATACGAGACAGATCCACGCCGTCTGACGAGGTACCGTCAAGAGATTGAACGACAGCGTGAATCCATGACTCGTTACCAGCAGGAGTACGACGAATTGCAGAAGCAGGTGACCGGCGTGCCGTCCGCAGAGATGGTGGACACAGCAAATCTGTTGCGGGAGATGGAAGCAAAACCGATCAATCAGCGGCTCGACCAAAATCAATTAGCAACTGTGCTGAGTATACAGGACGAAATAGGAGCCCACAGCGTTCCGGAAAACGAGTTGCAAGAAACTTTGAACGCCCTTCAACAAGCTCTATTGGAGATTAGACAGACGAGATTGAATGACCTCCAACTGGTGAGCGAAGCAAAGAGTCTGTCTGAAGTGGTAGATGATCCGAAACTTGATGTGACTCATAAGCTCAAAGTTTCGATTCCCATCATTCCGCTCATTCTGTCATATGAAACCGAGGTCGGACTGAAGAGTGGACTGAATCTAAAAGGCGCATGGCAGCGCTTAAAAGCCAGGGTGCGAGGTGAGCAATGAACGAGGACATTAATCGCAAACGTATGGAAGATCTCGAAGACCTCATTCGAAAGGATCTAAAGTTGCTCAAAGAGTACGAGGACAAACTGCGATATGAGACAGACCCTCGCCGTATAGGACGTTATCGCCGGGAGATCGAACGACAGCGTAAGTCCTTGACTCATTACCAAAACGAGTATGACGAACTGCGCAGGCAGATGACACCGGAAGAGCTGCAGAACGTTACCGAGCTATTACAGCAAAAGAACGCCAAACTGGATGAGATCCGGAAATTGCTGCCGCCAATATGGAACATTTCACAGCACCGGAACCCCAACTTCACAGGTCGAGAAGGTATCCTGAAAGCGCTCAGGTTAGCTCTCACTTCAGGCGAGCCTGCCGCATGGAAACAGGCTATAACCGGCATGGGCGGTGTGGGCAAGACCCAGCTTACTGTTGAGTATATCTACCGTCATATGGCTGATTACAGAGTCATCTGGTGGATTCGGTCTGAGGAGCCGGCGACGATGGCTGCGGATTACGCCAGCCTTGCCGTTGATCTGAATTTGCCGGAGAAAGACTTCGAAGATCAAACAGAGATAGCCAGAGCAGTGAAGCGCTGGCTGGAGCATAATCCCGGCTGGCTGCTCATCTTTGATAACGCTCAGGACCCCGGAGAGATTCGCAATTACCTACCTCTGGGAGGCGCAGGTCAGGTAATCATCACTTCTCGCAACCCTCTTTGGGGCACTGTAGCCAAACGGCTGCCAGCTCGGGTATTTGATCGAGCGGAATCAATCGAATTTCTCTGTAAGCGTACGGGGCAGGAGGACAATAAAGCTGCGGATGCGCTCGCAGACGAGCTGGGCGACCTGCCTCTGGCGCTGGAGCAGGCAGGTGCATATATCGAAACAACTGGCATCTCGCTAACTGAGTACCAGGAACTATTCCAATCACGGCGGAAGGAACTCTGGGTGGACGAGTCCCATCCGCCGGACGATCGCAAGTCGGTGGCTACCACATGGTCCCTTGCTATGGAGCAAGTCAGTCAGGAAACTCAGGCGGCTGCGGATTTGCTGAACCTATGCGCCTTTTTGGCTCCGGACGACATCTCTCTGGAGCTTTTGTGTGGGGGAGTAGAACATCTCCCTGAACCACTTGCAGCGACAGCAGCCGACAAGCTGGCGATGAATCGTGCCATAAAAGCTCTCAGGCAATACTCTCTGATTGCTACAAGCGGCGAAGGTCTGTCAGTTCACAGGCTGGTTCAGGCTGTGGTACGTGACCGTTTGAGTGAAGACGAGGAGAATAGATGGATAGAGACAGTTGTACGTCTGTTGAGTTCAGCCTTTCCCTTCGATAGCGATGACGTACGAACATGGCATCAGTGCTCACGTCTTTTGCCTCACGCTCTGGCGGCGGCTGCTCATGCCGAATCACGGGAGGTAGCTCCTAAAGTAACGCAACATATTTTGAATCAAACAGGCATGTATTTGCGCGGACGTGCGGAGTTCGCCGAGGCTAAAGTTCTGTATGATCGGGCTTTGTCTCTTGCTGAAGAAGCATATGGCCCTGACCATCCAGAGGTAGCCACAGTCGTCAACAACCTCGGCCTCGTCCTGCAAGACCTGGGCGACCTGAAAGGAGCAAAAGAGCACTTCGAGCGGGCACTTAAGATAGATGAAAAGACATATGGCCCAGACACAGCGGAAGAACACACCTCTGACCTCCAGACAGGCGGCGTGCTCCTAGCCCGGCTACTCCTTGAAAGAGCAA
>JAUWND010000212.1 GCA_030612835.1 Candidatus Methanophagales archaeon
GCTTTACCGAACTTCTTCCAGGTGATGAACATCGCGGTCATTGCAGCCGCAGCCGCAGCTAATGTCGTGTTCACTGCTATTACGGATATTCGCAGTTCGTGTGCCGAAAGCGTGCTGCCGGGATTGAAGCCGAACCAGCCGCACCAGAGTATGAACGCGCCAAGCACTACAAACGCGACACTGTGCCCCGGTATTGGTATTGGCTTTCCTTCTTTTGTGTACCTGCCTATTCGCGGTCCCAACAGTAGACATCCAGCGAGTCCGATATAGCCGCCGACTGCGTGAACGACACCTGAACCCGCGAAGTCGAGTGCACCGTAGCCGCCACCGAGTTTTGTCATGAAGTCCGCAGAACTCAGCCAGCCACCGCCCCATATCCAGTGCCCGTAGATGGGGTATATAAAAGCACAAATGACCACACTGTAGATGACGTATGTGCTGAACTTCGGCCGCTCCGCTATCGCACCGCTTACTATTGTCGCTGCTGTTGCACAGAAAACCATCATGAAGAACCAGGTTAGAGCTGTGCCGACATCGTATGACTCGCCTGCTAAGAAGAAGCCATCCGTTCCGACGAGCATATACGTGGAAGTGCCCATCATCAACGCAAAGCCAACGGCAAAGAATGCAAGTGAACCCATAGAGAAGTCCACTAAATTCTTCATCAGCACGTTGGTAGTGTTCTTAGCCCGTGAAACGCCCGCTTCAAGCATTGCAAATCCCGGCTGCATGAACATCACAAGAAATCCGCAGATTAGAATCCAAACATAATCCACAGGCGCACCCGGATCCTCTTCAAGCGTAGTTGCCCCTGTTGGGTCTCCAGCCATTACTGCAGGTATTAGTGCTATTATCATGCTCAACATCACGAGCACGATAGCCAACCGTCTCACCGATATTTCTCTTTTTCCTATTTCCATTTTTTTCCTCCTGCTCACACATTGCTTAAACACCCCTATTAGCCTATTTGAGAACTCTGCACAAAAAATCATAAAAGTTATGAAAAATGTTTTAGGGAACTCACGAATAATAATTTACCAGAACTGTATGTATCATTTTCCAATGATTTTTAAGACGCAGATTAACGCAGATTAACACAGATTTAAAGTAGCGCAATAATTGCTTTTTTAATTTTGATTCTATGAACCCGTAAAAACTTAATAATCTTTTGGGGACTTTAGGGTAGCATCTGTGTAAATCTGTGAAATCTGTGTCAAAATATGATACTTATCAAAATTGGTAAATTATTTACAGGGAGTTCCCTTATACTGGATTTCCATACACACGCGAATGTGCAATTAGCTTCTGATATAAACGAATCAATTCATCTTCTGAGAGTGCCTTCTTCGTATTCTCTGCCGCTATGCGAACCATTCTGAGAATGGCATCCGCCTCCTCTTTGGTAAGGTTAATACAGCGTTTCTCAAACACATACAGTATTGCATGTGAACCCGAATGCTTACCTATTACAATCGCCCGCTCAAGTCCAACCTCGCCCGGGGCAAACGGTTCGTATGTTAGAGGATTTTTCAGGATGCCATCTACATGAACGCCGGATTCATGAGCAAATATATCGCTACCCACAATTGGTTTCGAGACGGGAATAGCACGCAGGGCTGCCTTCGCTACGTATTCCGACAGCGCACGAAACCGTGCGGTATCAAAGCAGAGGTCGGTGCCCGCGATATGTTTGAGTGCCATAACCACTTCCTCAAGTGCTGCGTTTCCCGCTCTTTCTCCGAGTCCATTGACCGTAACACTGGCATATCTTGCGCCTGCTCTGACTGCTGCCAGGGTATTTGCCGTTGCCATTCCAAAATCGTTGTGGCAGTGTATCTCTATGTCAATATCTATTTCCGTCCTCAATTTGTTTATGATATTTCAGGTGAATATCAGAAACGGGTACAGCGATAGAAACCCTTTTAACACCACATTCCGCAGACGCTTTAATATCCGGAATTGCTACGCGATTCCATGTGGATGTCTCTG
This sequence comes from Candidatus Methanophagales archaeon, assembly GCA_030612835.1. GTDB lineage: Archaea > Halobacteriota > Syntropharchaeia > Alkanophagales > Methanospirareceae > Methanophaga. The sequence continues at coordinate 1,990 of JAUWND010000212.1, forward strand.
CCTTGAGCCCGAGCCCGATAATAGCTTTTATCGTCGCTTGCTCTTCCTCACCCATCGCAGGAATACCCGCTTCTATCTCTTGGACTCCAATTGCATCGAGCATTTGAGCAATATGCAAC
>JAUWND010000193.1 GCA_030612835.1 Candidatus Methanophagales archaeon
AGGTATTTATCTTCAAGAAAGAGAAGATAACTTGGATAAGGCCTATCATTTGGATGACTTTCTACTATTCTACCCTTGAGCAGGCATTCTCGTATGTCCTCAGCACTAATTCCCCTTTTGTACATCCTCAAACGTGCATGGTGTGTGAATTCTATTCTATTCTATTCTATTCCTTTTTCCAAACTCGTGTATCTTTTTCAAAACTGCCATTTATATACCCATATCCCTCTGTTCTTCATCAATTCTTTTGGTTTAATCCAAACTTTTATGTTGACTAATTAGATGTTGGATACTTTCCTCATTTAAAAAGCTCCCTCCACCACCTTCATCTCTTCTTCCGTCAGCCCATACAAATCATAAACCAGTCGGTCAATCTGCGTATCAACAATCTTTATCCGCCGTTCGCAAAGCTCTTTATCCCGCTCCATTCTCGCCTCGTGGCGTTTCTTCTGCAGTTCGAGCATGTTATCCACAAAATCTAGCATTTTATCGTGCTTGACTATATTTTGATTTTTTGGTGTTCCAGATTTCGATTTCGGATGCTTTGTATCTGTAATAAAACCCAACAAAATCAGTCTAAAACTTGCCTAACTAAATCCCTGATTTTGACTAGTGTTTTTTTGCGCTCTGGCAATCCTGCTCTCGTTTTTTCATCTAAGGGTAGCTCGTTGCGCATCGTCTGACCCGTTACCCGGACTATGGCTTCTTGTAGGGCAGGCATTGTCATTGTGTGTGTCTCGTATGTCTTTGCCGTAGAGAACTTTTCACTAACATTAGTAACTTCTACTTTCGCTTTTACATGTTCAAACTTACCCAGAGATTTATCAGTATCAGGATCCTTGATCTCATCGCCCGGCTCATAGATCACAAAGCGCATATCCTCTTCGACACCGTGCTCAGACCCTCGATTAATAACAACGGTATATTCATCCATTATCTTCGCGACTTTACCTTCAATCTCTTCCATTATATCACACCGCCTATACAATTAACTTAACATGTTTATTATGTTTTTTGTTTCTTTTAACTTTATCTTTTTAATTTCTTCGGGAACTACCAACTCAAGTCTATGTTCACCGGGAACGAAAGTATCATTTCTAAAACAATATTGAGCAACTTCGTTCAAATAATTTCCACCCCCTTCTATGCTACTAGTAATTTCTACTTGAGCCAATCCCTTTGGTTGCACATGATAAACTTTAAGTTGTCCTGCTAACTGCTCAATCTCCTGATCTAATACATAAAATTTAAAACAAATGCCTTCTATCAAATCTTTTGCATCTTTTATTATGCCAACCAGCATACCGTCGCGATATACTATTTGATTTATACTGAAATCTTTATTCCGTAGAGATGGTAATCTTTCTTTTAAATGAAGTAACGACTTATAATGCTTTTTAAAATCCTCCTTTAATTTTCTATTGTCCAAATCAAAGGACTTTTTAATAGTCCTAAAAGGTAGTACACTTTCTCTTAATCGCTTTAATAACTTTTGAGAAGCAACAGACCACCCTTCAAATGAAATATCTATGTATCTAACAAACGCTATGTCCGATGGGATTAGACGTCTGCCATTTAACTTACGGGACAGTATCAATGCCGGCTTATTGAATCCGTATGCCATCCCTAACTCTAAAGCAACATTAGGACGTAAGAATACTTTCGATTCCTTTTTACCCGACTTCTTATCAATAGTCTCATGAAGTTCCCCTGATATGTCAACTATACAGAATCGAGATGACTTTATTTTACGACAAATATCACAATAAATGCTTGAATTAGATATTTTGGAATCCGACTTTTTAAGTTCATAGTTTTTACTACCGTAAAATTTCTTAAGTGCATTTTCTATCGCCTTTTCACGGTCTTCTTTTTCGCTATCAAAGGGCTGAACCAAGAAGTACGAGTCAGGTTTTATATCCACTGGTTCATGAGAACATATACCACCGACCATTTGGCAATAAGCGTTTATTTCCTCTATCATTTATTTATTGATTCCCCCTATTCATAACCTCCAACTCTTGTTAAGCTGTATTTGCTTATATACTTTTTCTGCTGCGTTCTATTTACCTACCCTCTTTCCCCTTCCACCACCCTCACCTCCTCCTCCGTCAGCCCGTACAAATCATATACCAGCCGGTCAATCTGCGTATCAACAATCTTTATCTGCCGTTCATAAAGCTCTTTATCTTGCTCCATTCTCGTATCGTGATGTTTCTTCTGCAGTTCGAGCATGCTCTCCACCAAAGAAACGAGTTTATCGTGCTGCGCTTTTTCTGTTGGATCGTTAAAGTTGATAGTGCGAATGAGAAGTTGCTCTATGAACTGCTTATTTGCTGCAAAATAGCCACCTCGGAAGTTAGTAGTTACTTGCTTAAGGTAAAAGTTTAACAATCGAGAATTTAATAATCCACACAAATACAGATAACTGAACATCGTTTCGTCAATTGTGATGCCGTATCCACCCGTTGTGACATTGATGAAGTAAAAGTTATCGTTTTTATCGTAGTAAGCAGCAAGGTTTGTTATCATGTATGGGATCATTAACTTAGGCTGTTCCCACATGCCTAAATTTTGGGTGCGCCCGAAGTGATACCATTGCTTATCTTTGAACTTTCCTTTCTCACGCTCTTCAAGCAGCCTTTTGTTTTGCTTAAGATACGCCCAGGCCAGAGGATATTGCTCTCGCATCTCCGTCGGTGTATAAAGACGTGCAGTGCACTCTCGGACTTCATAGGGAAAAAGTACAAGAGCTGTAGGATTGGCTGAGTAGCGGCTGATATTCCCACTCCGAACGACTGGTTTGAGAACGGCCCGTTCTATTTTGATCCATGCGTTCAGTTCTTTCGACCAAACGTCAACAATATCTTCGTTTTCGTTTTGATATTCTTTGAACAGATAAACAGTGTCAGCACTTGTTTGCTGTCCTACGAACATTCCTGTTGTTATATTTTCCAACCTTACTGGCATCTCACTCATGCGTTCAAACAGAGATGCCTCAGGACCTATAACAAAGTTCCATTCACTACCCGACACCTTATCCGCATGGATTTTGCCATCGGTTGCATCGCCGCTAATCCGCCAAGCGTTTAAGTCGCGGACTTTGTCGTAGCGGAAGCTCTTGTTACCCGCCTTGTCCAAAAAAAGTAGACATGTGTAAGTGGTCGCCCCATCAAATACCTGCTGGTCGCCAAAGTGAACGATTTTGCCCAAGTGATTCCCCGTTGCAGTTAACTCGCGCAAAGGTTGGCCATACTTAGCTTGGAAGAACTTATGAGGCAATATGTAACCCATCCGTCCTCGAGCGTTGAGTAATTGAAGTGCACGTTCTACAAAGATGACATAGATGTCATAATTGCCTCTGCTAGCTGCTACAAAGTGCTTCTTGTAAAATTCCACCTCAGTTGGAGCCCACTCTTTCATGGTCTGGATGCGCACATAAGGCGGATTACCAATCACGCAATCAAACCCCCCCTTTTTTAAGATTTCCCC
>JAUWND010000187.1 GCA_030612835.1 Candidatus Methanophagales archaeon
TCTTTCTATTTGTAGCAACGATAAGAGAACTCAAATAGGAGTTTATCGCCCCCTCCTTACATATTACTATTGTTTCAGGCATTTTTTATCACCGTTAAAATGAGTGTTTTGTTACTTTATAAAGTTGTCGGTTTTGATGCATAACCGAAAAACTTTTAAGTGGTGTTACCTACATTTCGTATATAAGCTAAATTTTCAAAAAGGTGCGGGAAAAAATGAAAATGAAGGAAGATAAAAATAAAGGGCGTGGTAAGGGCAAAGCGATAATCGGCGTTGCACTGGCGGCGATTATGCTCGTTTCAATTTTTGGTGCACTGGCACCGACTTCCGCACGAGATGGCGTAGGCGCAATAGAAAGAGGAGATGTTGTGTTTTGTGGTGAGAAAGGTCTTGATGTTTCTGCCATCATAGCGAGCGGTGGTATTTTCTATGGGATGGCTGGTACTACTGCGGATGGAGCGCTCATTACAGTCCCCGATAATACCTCTTTTAACGTGCCACTGAGTGCTAAGGAGGGACCCTACAATGTCACGAATGCCGAAGGCACCGCTGCTGATATAGCGATTGATGAACCTAAAATCACTGCTGATGTGTTCATTGAAGGCACGTACGATTCTATTGTTGGTAAAACGATACCTGCGGGAACGAAACTAACGATTCGTGTTAACACAAACTTCGGTGGTATCATGAAGAATGTTGCGAATGGAAATTGGAGTCAAATCAAAATAAAATTAATTGACCCTGATGGAATCTATATGACGAAAAAGATAGATGCGAACGCTTCAGAGATAACAGTAGGTCCAACTGCAGGTATGAATGATGTTGTTTGGGATCAATTGGATACTGCCTGGTGGGATATCGGTGTTTGGAAAATGAAGATAACAACAGACAAAGCTACCTGTAACGAAGTTGATGTTTCATCGCCCGAATACGAGTTTACGATTCGTTCGTCGGAACTTTCAATAGATGCCGTAAAAGAAGTTGTTTACAAAGGCGAAGACATTATATTAACAGTTACAGGCTATCCTAAATACTTTTACTACTTTGCGATTGAAAATGTTACAGCATGGGAAGAGCCACACATAAAAGATACTGCTGACATTGTAAGTTTTGGGACTGGGGAAGGGAGTCCGGGTGCAGCTACTGCGGCATGGATAAAGACCGGAAGTGATGGTATTGCGGATATTAAGATTTGCACGTATGGCGCAGATGAAAGGATATATACGATGCACGTATATGATACTTACCACGTTGCAGGGGCAGTGCCAAATGAGACTGATGAATTCGCAGCTCCTGCTGATGTTACAGGAGAAAAAGACGAGGATGAGGAAAAGGTAAAGCTTGAACCTGTGAAGGTGACTTTCGATATACCATCAATTGTAATAATAGGAGAAGAGGTGGCGATTAAAGGGTCAGTTAGCGGTGGTGACATAGTTGATATACTTATAGAAGATGGAGACGTAGAATACTTCAATGATGAACCAGTGGACGAGAACAAAGAATTTGAAGTTGATTGGGATACAGTAGGCTTAACACTGGGTTCATACAGGATAGATATTTATATAGATTGTCTGTTTGATTCTTTTGAGGAGATAGAAGCTGCGGGCATAGACCCGGATGGGAGCACCACGATAAGATTGATTTCTTATCCTTACCTGGATGCAAATCTCTCAAAGGGTACAGTTCCCATTGGTGACAGCTTCGAAATATACGGAAATACTTCTTTTGATTACGTTGAAATCGTGACAATATCACCAAAAGGGGGAAACGGAACCGGAATGAATGGGTTGTATGGTGTCTCGATTTATACGGTTCCTACATTTACAGAGGATACAGGCTCTTATAAAATACACGTTTTTACCAATCGAACGACCAGCGAAACTACGGCGAGTGAGCCTTTAACCATCGATGGCACGACGAATCGAGAAAATGGAACAATTATCATAATAAAACCGGGAGTAACAATAGATGTCCCACGAACTGCTGTGGTAGGAGAAGATGTGCAAATTGAAGTAACGGCATCTGCGGGTGACGATGTAGATATAGTCATTGATGACAGATTAGAATTCAACGATGAAACATTAGTTAATGGAGAAGCGAATGTAGAATGGGATACAGCCGGAAAAACAGTCGGAAAAACAGTCGGAACTTACACTATAGAAGTTTTTGTCAATTGTGATGCGCTAACTTCTGCTATGTTGGGCACAAATGTATCAGATGAGATAGATGAACATGATTTAGATGCAGATGCAACGGCGACGATAAGATTAATAGAACCCGGCCTAACTGTGGAACAGCCGAAAGATGAAATTGCAAGAGGGAGCTTTTATTTAGTAAGAGGGACTGCAACGGGTGTGAACGAGGTGGATATTGCCATAATAGGTCCTAAGGGGCTTACAGAAAATAGAACAGGCATTGAGTATGGCTTTGAGCTGATAACGTCATCAGTAAGCGAAAATGAATTTGAGGATGAGATATTTATACCTGAGGAGGCTGAAGAAGGGGAATACACTACATTCGTATTATCACCGGGACGTGACTGCGTATATGCAGCTACAGAGTTTGGGGGCGGCGAGTTAGAAGATGCACTTGAGGCTCAGGGCTATGAAGTGCCGGAAAGATTTGTGGGAAAGACCCCGGAACAAATCATAGCGATGATAAAAGATGCGACAATCGAGGTAGCGGGTAGTGATGACCTGTATGCAATGTTGACGTTTAGAGTTACTGATAGAGTTACTGATGCATTAAACAACTTCTACAAGAAGATAAAGGTTGACACAGGTGCCGACACGGGAAATTATACAATACTCGTGCTTTCCCCAGGGATAGACTGCGTTTATGGCGATTCATATTATTCCTTTATTGACAGCATCCTGGATTTGGACGGAGCAGGTCCAGAATTAGGAGCGATAGATGTGTCAAACATGACACAAGAAGAAATCATCAGCATTATCGAAGATGCTACGATAAATCAAGCTGGGTGTGACGACCTTATATGGTGTGGAAACATTGTAGTAACCCAATTTAGCATATTTGATACCGGTGAAAGCTCAAATCCATACCCCTCTATTTCAGGCACGCACAACGGCACAATCACTCCTTTCCGTGATATCAACGTGAGCAAATTATACACCTATCCCTGCACGGGAACAGGCGGGCATACTGAATCTATCGAACTCTATGAAAACGATACATTGATTGCAAACGGCACATGGAACGGCTACGTAGGCGATTGGCATAACCTAACAATACATAATGTAACAGATGGATCTCCTTATGTCACGCTGTTGAAAAAGCAGGAATACCGTTACGTCATAAAAACGGGCTCGTATCCGCAGATTATCCATGCAGAAAGCAAAGACGTAACCGGAGGAACAATCACGTGCACTTCATTTGAGGATGCGAATGGGAAAGTTCATTATGACTGGATCCCTGCGATAAGGTTGGAATAAAAGTTCTTTGATTAAACTTTCTTTCTAAGAAAGTTTGATTGATAAGACAAACCTTTAGAAAAGGTTCGATCAAAATCATCTGAGTTTCTTTGATCCAACTTTCTTTGTGAAAGAAAGTTTGATGTCCGGCCCCTTATTCATACAGCTCTCTCCTCCTCGCCTCCAGCATCTCCACCTCACGCCCGATATATTCCGCCGCCGACGTCACCTTCACTTCCTTTTCCGCTGCGTATTCATACACCTCTGCGATTCGCTCCTTGTATTTCAGGTCGCGCATGAAATGATGGTCTACCAGGATGGTTTTTACCGCGGTCTCTTTTATTACCC
>JAUWND010000178.1 GCA_030612835.1 Candidatus Methanophagales archaeon
TTTTTGCCAAAAAGAAAAATTACAAGCCGAGTCAATATAGCTCAAAGTTCTTTACGTCTCCTTCCCTCGCCAGCTCGTCCCTCCAACGTAAATAACCAAGCCCTTTCAGGGTTTGAACTACATTAACTCTTCGCTAATACAAGGTGAGACGACCAGTAAGACACCCGGGTTTCTTACAGGTCTTCTCAAACTCTTCCCTTAATTTTCCTTTCGTCATTAAGTAGAGATCGTATGAACACCACCGAATAGAGATCGTATAAAGGAAACTACAAGCGGAAAAGCATTATTAAGGCACAGCCTTTTTATAAAACTTTTCCGACCATCTGCGTATAGTGTTAAGCGTTATCGAAGACAGAGATCGTATAAGGGTAACTGGGATCAGTCGGGTTGCAGCTTTACTCCGACAAGCGGGTAAAGCCGCAAGTTTTTGATTTTTTTATAAGGTTGGATTTCTTGAGAAGTTATCAAAAACCAAGCCCGACCGTTGTACACATCCGAGTTATGTGCTAGGGATCAGGTTGACCAAATAAGGAATCCGGAAATGGCCGTTTAGGATCTCCCTCTTTTAAGAACTCAGATTTGGGAACATGAATTGTCGTATAACCATCGGTAGAGTTTTCTGACGTTCCCAAATCTGAGTTATGAGTAGACTCCCGTTCCGGGAGGTTTTAAGTCGGGCACATCCACACTACTCTCCATTTCCCCTTATTTGGTCAACCATCAGACAAGTGGTTCGCAATTTTGGTACAGGAGGGAGGGGAGAAATTAAAAGCGCCTTTTTAAAGCGGGCGGCGGAAGGCGGATGAACATCCGAGTGGCTTCGGATGCGATTAAAAGCGATTCGGTAAACGGCTGAAATTCAGAGAAGTAAGCGATGACAAGCGGCAGGCTAAGATGGTTGGTGTAGAGCCAACCGCCAAAGCGGAATGGTGAACGAAGAACGAAGAAGGGCGGATGAGCTGACACAGAAAATCAAGGTGCGAGTTAGCCGCGCGATGGGAAGGGAACCCCGATAAAAAACTACTAATTATTTTTTATGCTCCTTGCAGTGATGCTAAACTCGGTTTGATTCCGAGAAGGAGCAAAGGAGTAAAAAAGATGGAAGAAACCTACCAGCGGGAACCAGTAGACCCCTCAATATTTAAAGAGGTTTTACTGGCATATAAAGGATGCGGTCAGACATTAGGCGAACTGGCTGCACAGGCAAGGCAAGTAGAAAAAGAGTTAGACGCCTGGATAGATGAAATTGAGGTACCAGCACAGAGGAGGATGGAAGGATGACCAAGACAGTACGAGCCAAAGAGGGTATAGCGGTTGTAAGCGCCGAGGAGATACACGAGCTCAGGGGAGCATGGACGGCAGAGGAACTAAAGGAGCTATTCGATACGATGGACAGGCTAAAGGAGGTGAGCGAGTAAGATGTCAACAGAAAAACAAATACTAACTTTAGAGAACGCAATCGTAGACCTTTTGAGCGGCATCCAACTCGGCGAGACACGATTAGGTGATACCATAGAAGCCGTGAATGAAGCGATAGATAAAGTCCCTAACTGGAGAGTTGAAGTCTCCGAGGAGTAGAACAAGATGGCAACAGAAAAACAGATTGCAGCCCTTGAGAAGTGGCTGCAGGTAGATCTCGAGGATATGGACTTCAATACTTGCTCTGATTATTTAGACCGGCTGCACACCGCGAGCGAGGAGTACAATGCCGATCCTCAGCGTCTGAAAGGGATCGTGAAGAAGGAGAAGGAATCTATTTTGGCAGAACTTAGGAAAGCCAACAAGATTTCAAGACCCGCGGGAGAACAGAAGATCACGCCTGAAGAGGATGAGCCCAATGTAGAACGCGGAACGGTGCCGATTCCAGCTTCAGATGATCAGAGGGACCGTGACGAGGCAAATGCTGAAATTGTACAGATGGGAACCATAATGCAGTTCTGTGTCGCGGAAGCGCAGAGGATTGTTAACGACCTCGCAAACGGCGGCGTAACCGAAGGGACGAAAGCAGGGTTAATTCAAAAGCTTTCGACAACCATGTTCATAGAAGCTATGAAAAGGGGGCTGTTAAAATGATGGATTCGGTTAGGCAAGACCTAGAAGATAGAATTACGGAGCTTGAGGAGGAAAACGACCTCCTCCTTTCCCGGCTTGAGGATGCGGGGATCAGGTGGTAAAGATGCAAATAGAATTATTTGGAGAGCAACTAATGCTCTCCTCTATTTTTATCTCTCAACCGCCAATATCCGTCGCAGGCAAAGAGGTAAACGCGGACTGGAACTCTTCTATCCTTGAGGACATAAAAGACGCTGAGAATAGAATTACAGAGCTAAGGGATGAAATGCAGTTTAAGCGGGAAGAGTTGGACCGCTGTGAAATCGAGGATTATGACCAGGATCCTAACCCAGGTGAAGTAGACCTTTATGGTTCGGGTTTCCCTGAGATGGAAAGTGAATGTGAAGAACTGGAGTTTGAGAACGAGACCGAGATCAGGTTACTTGAACTTGAAATAGCTGAGTCAAAGGAGAAACTGAAACATGAATGAAACAGAAGATGCAATGAGAAAACAAAAACGCGAGCACTGGCAAGCTCTTTTTATCGAGCTTAAGCGAGATGTCGAGGATGTAGATAATATCGCCTTCGCCTCGCTATGGTACGGCCGAGCACAACTCCTTAAAGGGTCCCGGTTTTACCTTCAACTTATGGATGTGTTGAAGGATTACAAAGCGATACAGAGTGAATCGGCTAAGCACGCCCGAGGATTCGAAAAACAACGCAAACTCCTTGAAGAACGTTTCGGTAAGCAAGGCTTGAAAGATCTAGCACAAAAGGATTTCCTTACCTTTGCCGCGGCTGTCAATAGCCTGGAGGATATATAAATGGATTTAGAAGAACGCTTAGAAAGCATTTCTAAAACCTCCGCCCGCCTTTCCCGGACACAACGACGCAAACGCGAGGCTGAAGAGCTTAAAAAGGCTCTTCTCCTTGCTTTTGTTTTCGGCTTGATCGTCTTCGTTGCGGAATTACTCCGGCCGGTGATCCTTTTCGGATTGCTTATCTCGGTTTATATCTCGTATTCTAATGAAGAGGGAGAAAAAGAAATCCGTATATCCCGCATTTTCAGAACCGTTTTGTCCATTCCCTTTCTCTCTTCGTTCGCCCCTAACGATGTGCGGTTCTTATTCTGTCCACGCCCACCCCTCCCGATAGTAATAATATTTGCTTTGATGTCGCTTCGCAGACATCTTTGCTAATACTACTACTACTTCTCACATCGTTACCCGTCCTTTTGCTTCACACGCCCTTTTATAGTGTCTCCCTCCTCCTTATGCTTCTTCTTCTTATTACTAACTGTAAGCAGGTTACAACTTTCAGTGGCTGTAATATTCCCTCGTTATTCCCATCCTTTCTGCCTCTTTTCCTTGCTTTCTTTCTTCTCCTTGCTTTGTCTCTTCCCTTTATTCATAGTTTTCTAGGGGACTACCGCCCCTTACCCCCGATCTCCTGACTTAGTTTAGATATAAAAACAGCCCCACCACGATACAAACAATACTATTGCGAGGCTATCTGTTATCACTAACTCCTCTGCCGTGCAACCTGCGCATCCACTTATCCAACTCCACACCATTTATTTTGAGGTAACTCCTACTCCTTTATATAGCTCATGCTCTACTTCTTACTGTGGTTCTTTATGCCGAAGTACGAAGCGAAGGAAATACAAATATCAAATAAATTTTTTGGAAAAAAATTATAGAAAGCTTTTTTAAGCTTTGTAATCTAAATTATAGATCATGGATAAAAAACCAGATTGGGAACGCATCTTCAGGGAGCGAAGAGGGAAGATATATTGGATTGATCGCGGCAGGCTGTTGCATTCCTTTATTGCGACAGCTCAAGAAACTACAATCGTAACACGCTTGGCACTGCCAAAAGATTACTTACTTGGCGATGTAATCTATGAGGCAAAAAGAAGGGCATTCGGGTTTCTCATATTCAGCCCCGAGTTCGCACAAAATGCTATCGGCGCGGAGTTTCCTTCAGAAAATGCAGGCGAAATCAAAGAGATAGCGGTTAGCATCAACTAAGCGGACGATAATACACGCTGGCGATGACGGAGGCAACCATTTATCCTCTGCTTTATAAGGGCTGGTAGCTCTAACGGCAGAGCGACGCGCCTGCACCGCGTAGGCTCTGGGTTCGAATCCCAGCCGGTCCATAGCAATGTCAACAACAGAATTAGAAAGAAAACTCTGGAAAGCAGCAAATATATTAAGAAGCGATATGGACGCCGCCGAGTATAAACACGTTGTATTAGGTTTAATTTTCTTA
>JAUWND010000208.1 GCA_030612835.1 Candidatus Methanophagales archaeon
AATTTACGATAGACATAGTATCTTGACCCATGCGTCTTAATTTCAAGGCATGTTTTACCTTCATGTCGCTGATCTTCCAACCACTTTTTTGCCCACTCTTCTGTGTTCCCCATATTTGGTCGAAGTTAAGGTTTAAATATAATTTGGTTTTTGTTATCTGCAGAATGGGTGGTTGCAACGTTTGATGAGCATATCCCTTTTATCTTGGTAGCCCAGCCTTTGTAGTGGCATCTTCCAGAAGGTGAACCAGATAGCCCAAGGCGGCGAACAATAAGATAAAATACCCTGACTGTATACCAATTGCCCACCCCACAATAGCCAGTACCAGTACACACTTAAGACATCGCTTAGAATGAAAGAAAGCGCGATGCCACCTACTTGTTGGCGGCTCCAGGATGTCTGGTAGTACTGCACAGACAAGCATCACGACAAGATTAATAACGAACTGCTTACTTGGTACGTATTCAGCAGCAAATAGATATGTAATCAAAAGGAAAAGAGCAAACGCGCTTAGTAGATGTACCTGGTTCCTCATTTTTCTGAAATGGTTTAAGATTAGATTATTACTTCGTTTATTATTGTTGACCTTTTGGCTGATGTGAAAAGAAGAAAAAATAGAAAAGCTTATATAACCCTATTCACAATAGACCCATAAAAATGGCAGCAGCAATAGGCGAATATAAATGGGAAGTGAAAGTACCAGAGAAGAAGTTGAAGGATAAGCTGTACTTTGAGAATCTAAAGACTGTGGTAGTGGACACGGAATTATGCAGTCGCTGTTTGACATGTGTCTCTATTTGTCCCGGTGGGTTAACCGTATCAGAAGAGGATATAGTAGATTTCCCGGATTATGAGACGAAATGCCTCGACTGTGGCGCCTGTGTACGTGTGTGTCCGCGGTTTGATTACGAACCCAAAAGCGGTATGGGCGACTATTCCGCGTTCATTGCCGGGCGGTCAAAGCGGTTCGCGGGACAGGATGGAGCAATGGTGACGGAGCTTATCGTGTCCGCAATGGAGATGGGCGTGATAGACCGTGGTCTGTTCGCAGGCCGGGACGAGAATTGGGCGACCGAGATGTTCCATGTGCGAGACCCCGAACAGCTTGCGATTACTACGCTCGGCGGTACGAAATATACTTTCGCGGATGTGATGCCTGAGTTGAAGAAAGCGGTAAGGTTCACGAAGAGTGGAGTGGGTGTTGTCGGAACGCCCTGCATCGTTTCCGGCGTCCGGAAATTACAAGAGGAATACCCCATTTTCCGCGAGAAGGTAAAACTCGTGGTTGGTCTGTTCTGCACTGAGAATTTCCATTACAATGAAATATCGCAATACCTTAAGGATAAAGGTGTGGATTTCTCGAAGCTCGTTAAAACTGACATAACCATGGGTAAGTTCATTGCTACTATGACTGATGGCGAAGTCAAATTCAAGGTGAAAGCACTTGAGGAGATACTTCCCAGTGGCTGCAATGTCTGTACGGACTTTACCGCGGTGGAAGCCGATGTGAGTGTGGGAAGTGTAGGCAGCGCAGCGGGATTCTCTACTGTTGCTGTTCGTAATGCAACTGCGGGGAAGGTTATAGCTTACATCAAGAAGAAGGGCTATGCCGATTTCGGTGATGCGGATCCCGCGCAACTGGGCTTCCTTGTTGGACATAAGAAGAAGCGTGCAGCGAACATCGGGACCTAAATGAAATAAATATCTATCTCAATGCGTTAATTGCGATAGCTGCAAAGGCGAAAGTGCAATCGGGGATCCTTGCGCTGATAAATCCGAGCGAAAAGGTAAGAGAAACAGTCACGCAGGGGGTTAGTGTGTTTACCCATTGAATCAATGATAAATAATGAGGGGCGTTTTGTGCCCCGTGAGGTCTTCATAAGCCTTCCAAAGGTGTCGGAATTCGAGGTCTAATGTGACATCGCTCAAATAGCGCTGGATGAAATCAACTTGTGCCTCTGATATAAGAAAGGCTTGGTCGGAGAGAGATTCGTAGGCTCTGATTCTGCTCCAATGGTCTTTAAGTCGGCGTAAGTCAAGCTTTCTTTTTGAAAACATTTTCCGGAGTTCTACACCCTATTTTGTCCTCAATATTCTTAAAATGCCTGTCGTATGTAACAATATAGGTACATTTCTCAACATAAGCCGAAATTGCATGAGGAACATCTGAACTATCATCCATTTTGAAAATGCCACTATAATACGATCTTAACTGTCTTGGAAGCATTGGTGCAATCTCTATTTCTGTTAAAAGAACTCTTAGAATGGCGGATTTTGCAAATAATCTCTTATCTTTATCTTCCATCTCAAAGTTAAAAATGGGATAATTATAGAGCTCTATGAGTGCATAAAGCGATGTTACCAACTCAACCTTTTTAGAGCGAAATAGCTTGTTATCGAAACATCATTAAACCTCTCAGGCTCTAACTTTGCACCGAAAACAAAGGTAATGAGTATCGTACTATCTATGTACAGCCTTAATCTTCTCATGCAAATCTTTTTCCTCTAATATTCCACTTAATACTTCTGCCAAAAGGACTGACAAAACTGAAATTCCTTGATCATCTATATCCTTTTGAGTTCTCATTCTACTTTCTATGATGCTTTTCATGAAATCGCCTTTGATTTGCTGTTTTGCGATTTCATGTAAATTTGGCAGATCCATCTCGTATTTCATATTCCCATCACTGAATATTATTTGTTTTCTCGACTATATAAAGGTTGAAGGTCTCTACAAAGCAAGGCTCTAC
>JAUWND010000130.1 GCA_030612835.1 Candidatus Methanophagales archaeon
GGGCCTGGTGCTCAACATCTGCCCGAATTTGACAAATGTGGGCCCAAGCTCCTCAATCGCCCTCCGGATTCGTTCACCTTCAGATAGCTTGGAAATCTCCGCCACCTCTTTACCGAATTTGAAGCGGTCACCGAAAAGCGACTGTAAATCGAGTTTCGCTATTAGTTGACTACCCCAACCATACTTGGATAGGATATTTATAATCTCGATATAACGCTGCAAATGCTTAAATTTGCGTGTTAATAGATTAACTTTCTTTTTGCCTATTGTAAATCCCATTTTTCATTCTTAGCCAAGCGTTCTTTGACTGCTCCTTTTACCCCTCTCAGCGCATTCTTAACGACATGCGAGGTAACCAAACTCATCTTATGTGTTAGGTCTTCACTGCACCCTTTGTTTGCAACCCGCGTTCACCACCTCTTCCCTCACTGCCGCTGTCACCTCGCTTTCCGTCTCGGCGATGATAATTCTATTCATAGCCTTTATCTAATAAAAACCCACCTGAATTTGGGGCCGGAATTGACGGAAGACGAAATGCTTGCGGATCTTTAGTTTTGGTAACGAGAGTGCACCGCAAATAGCAGTAGCCTTCCTTGATTTGTCTTCTACCGCTCATAGCGCAGCCGAAAACAGACGTGAAATAGATTCTTTTATCTTTACTCTGGTGGACCGCTCGCTGTACAGTTGTTTAGTAATTTCCGTACTCTTGTTGATGTCATTCTCAAATGCGGTCTTCAGCACCGCGGCTATTTCACGACCGTAAATGAATGCATTTGTCTCAAAGTTCAACCTGAAACTTCGTACGTCCCAGTTTGCCGTGCCGACAGAGCTCGCAAGTCCGTCCACCACGACGGTTTTGCTATGGATAAACCCGTTGTCATAGGTATATGCCCTGGCCCCAGCATCCAGTAGCTCGCCAACATTTGCATAACTTGCCCAGTATACAAGCGGATGATCTGGTTTGCAGGGTATCATGATCCGCACATCAACACCGGTAAGAGCGGCAATTTTCAGTGCTTCCATTACACTCTCGTCAAGCACAAAATAAGGCGATTGGATGTATATAGTTTCCGTAGCAGAATTAATCAGTGCAATAAAACCCTTTTTTATCGGCTCCCACTGAGTATCAGGGCCACAGGAAACGACCTGCACGGCAGCATCGCCGGTAACTTCATGTTTTTTGGGAAAATATTTTGGTACATAGTCCAGAACTTCCTTTGCGGCAAAGCTCCAGTCCTGGAAAAACCGAATCTGTAGCATACCGACTGCGTAACCGTTAAGTTTCAGGTGCGTGTCGCGCCAATAGCCCAGCGGCCCTTTGCCCAGATATTCATCACCGATGTTAAATCCACCCACGAATCCGGTAGTTCCGTCAATGACCACAATTTTACGGTGGTCTCTATAATTCTTATTATAATTTACACGTATATTTAGTAGTGGTATCTTACGCTCAAAAAAGCCTGCTACATGCCCGCCTGCGTCTGTGAGTTCTTTAAAGAAGTTCCGTGGTAGTCTCGCACAGCCTAAGCCATCATAGATCAGACGCACTTCTACGCCCTCTTTCGCCTTCGCAGCCAGTGCGGCAACGATTTTATGGCCAAGATCGTCATTCCTTATTATGTAGTACTCAATGTGGATATGCTGTGTGGCGTTTTTTATCGCGTCCCGCAGTGCTTTAAACTTATCATTACCATCGGTATACACCTGGATCTGATTGTTCTCAGTCAGTAGCGCCATATCATTGACTAGCAGCATGTGTGCCATGGCAAGGTATTTATCCAACTCGTCATCAGAAGGACCAACTTTATATTCCTGTAACTCTTCCAACTGCTCTTTGAATAGCGATTTAGCCTCTTTATCGAGTTCTGCTTTGACTTTGAACATTTTTTCGCGGTGGAACGTCTGTCCGAAGATCAGGTATAGAATAAACCCTAATATCGGTATGAAAAATAACACTGCCAGCCACGCGAGGGTTGCCGATGGATTCTTTCGTTCAAAAAAGACAAGGCTAATCGCAAAAAGAAGGTTTATCAGTAATATAGTCACTAATATACCTTCGGAAATCAGATGTTCTAACAACATTTTTCAGATCACCCCTTGTTTCTCGTGTAACATGACTATATATAAACCTTTCTTCTTTCTCGTTGTATATAAAGTATAACTTCAACCCATTTAATTTAGGACACAGATTTACACAGATTTACACGGATCCAATTTTTTTCTGTGTTAATCAGTGTTAATCTGTGTCAATAATTTATTTTGTTTTGTTTTGTTTTGTTCTGCTAATTAATCGTGTGAAATATTTGTGGTTTTTTTTACCCGGGCTAGATATAAAGCGACTATATTTATTAGGTAGTATTGCCCTATGTATCCTATGTGGCATATCGGAGGAGGCATGAAGCAGCGGGCATCGGAAGAAGAGGGGGAAAGATGAATAAAATTAGCTTTTCGGCACAAAAGCAGGATGAAAGTCCCAGGATAGTGCTTACCGCAGATGAGACAATGATGAGCAAGTATCGCTGGGGTATATTTGTGGGATTCTCTACCTGCATGCCACGGGGTATTTTATCCCGGACTGTTTTTTTTTAGTGTGTGATCACCGCCGGGGCCGACGGAGAGCAATAGGGCTGTGTATGCGGATGCAGGACTCAGGATTATGGAAGCCTGTCTAGTAAACGTCTTTGGTGAGGCAGAAGTTGCAGTTGTGCATCCGCACGATTTAGAAGCGGTAGTAGGCGAAAGGACGGAACTAATAGGTATGGGCGGGCATGATTACTTAGGCATCAATCCACCAACTTCTGAGTTCGTTGAGATGGTAAATACCGGTCCGCCCTACAACCGTGTGAAGTTCTTTGAACTGATCAGAAACAGGCTATTCTATGCTCAACGAAGATTGGATGGGTGCGCAAACAGGAGTAGAGACCGGAAGTGCAAGACTGATTGCGCAACACATGCGGGGTAAGGTGTTACCTGCGCCCCCGGAGGAATGGCCGGAGATAGTCAAACAAGCTTTCGGTATCTTAGACGACAACAACTGTATTTGTGCTGCCACATTGATAAATGGTCTTCCGGGTGAAACTACCGATGACATGATAAAAAACATAGAACTGGTAGCGGATCTGAAAGGTACCCGGTCCCTTCTGGTGCCGATGAATTTCGTGTCAATGCGTGGTTCTGCGCTGGATAACGAGGAAACGTTCACCATGAAGAAGATGACACCGGAGCACTGGCAGCTCTTCGGCGAGTGCATAGATCACGATTTAAAGGTTGTGCCCGAATTAATCAGTATATACAAGACTAGCAATGGTGGCGCAATAAAAAGCTTGTTGCTCAGGGCTGGCGCAAAATATATAACTAATGCGTTGCAGAAATATGTAGGGCAGATGAAAAGGGGTGAGTCTCCTACTGAGCGACCCGAAGTAAGTAAATGGCTCAATCCTGTCATACCAGACCTAAAAAATTTCGGGATGGCCGAGGTGAGGTGAAAAGATAAGAGATGATAAATCGGCGCACATTTTTGGTAAAGAAGGCTATTTCGGGCGTGTACACATATTACAGAACAAACCGAAAATGAACCTTTCTTTAGAAAAGAAAGCTTTACCAAAGAAACTGTTATTCTCACGAAATTGCGAAGCATTTCTGGTCAATTTCGAGTTTAGTATTTAGAGTTTATGCCACCACAGTTAAGAAATAGTCCCCATAAACGTATGGATGTCTGCGCCAAGACCGCTCAGAACCATACCCGTGCCAATAGCAGCTAAACATAAACCCATCAAACGCGTTATCACGTTGAGACCGTTTTGCCCCAAGTGTTCGACGATCTCTTCGGATCCCCGAAAGCAGAGATACGTAATCCCGCAGATCACTCCAAAAGCCAGCAGAGAGAGGATAACGTGTATCAGTTCAAAACCGGCGGCATAACCCATTGCCACTGCAATAGTGCCCGGACCTGCTAATAAGGGAATTCCTAATGGCGAAATTGCAACATTGAGTCGCGCTTTACGGCTTGATTCTATATCATTATCACTGGGTGTGTGGGCTTTAGAACCGGACCCCTGTAACATATGATAGCCAATCATAAAGATGATAATCCCACCGGTAATCTGCAGCGCCGGCTGAGTGATGCCAAATAGCTTAAATATGAAATTACCGGCAAAGCTTAAAAAGGCAATAAGCGCAAATGCAAACAGAATACTATTTCGTGCAACTGCTTTCTTTGTCGCTGCATCGTCTCCCTGGGTCAAACTAATGAATACGGGGGTATTGGCGATTGGATTCATAATGGCGAAATAGCCACCCAAACAAGTACAAAGAAATCCGACCAACGTTGTTGTATCCATATTACTTTTTTTTACTCCTTCTTGCCTCGAAGCTCCTTTCACGTCGTTCAACACGTCTTTCCATCATTTTATTAAGAAAGCCTAAAAAAATGCCTACTCCTACGATTACGAATACCACGGTAACTAATTTACCTACTGGCGTTGTCGGTGTTAGATCACCATAACCTACTGTTGCTAATGTGGTGATAGTGAAATATAATGAATCTATCCAACTCCATTTTTCTAGTAGATGGAATACGACAGTGCCAAGAATAACTACCGTAATTGCAAGAGAAAGTAATATATAATAGTCAAAATCTTTAGTACCTCCTAGGCTCGTTTTTAAGCCCTTCATTGCCATATCCTCCCGGTATCTGAACTATTGATTGCATCTTTGCTTTCCACGCGCCCTTCTTCCATCTTCTCTTCCTTTTGTGTCATCACCGTTACTTCTTCTTTCTATAGTTCCAAATCAACCATTTCTTTTTTACAAAGATAATGTAATATCCCAAACAAATCCAACTCAATGCTATAAATAGATATATGCCATTGATGTCGAAAAAAGCATAAATGTATAGCCAGACGGTATAAGTCCATCTGGCCATTATTTCAAACTCAGAGCCTTTTTGTTTTACAACCTCGTATTTGATTCCGTCCTCTGATACATGCACCTTAATGTAATGGAAAAAATCATGGTTCGGATCATTTCCAACCAATTCCGCGCCTGCACCACCGGTTATGATATAAGGAGTTTTGCCCCACGTCCCGTTATAATAGGCATGTATATGGGAACAGAAAAGCATGGTTACGTTATACTCATCAAATAAGCCATTCAATTCATTTGCAAATTCTAAATCCTCTAAACTATGTCCCTCTGCACGTTCGCCGTTCCTCGGATCAAAAAGAGGCACGTGCATAAATACGAACCGGTTGCTATAGTTTGTGCTTTTTTGTAACTCGTTTTCTAACCAATTCATCTGCCAGGGATCAATATTTTTTGAATCCGCATCGTCGAGAACAATAAAATAATTTTCGCCAACAGTAAAAGAATAATAAAATCTGCCAAACATATCATAATAATTACCTCTTCCTTCGTCCGTTAACTCGTGATTACCAATCGCAGTTAACAAAGGTTTGTTTAGCGCCTTTATTTG
Organism: Candidatus Methanophagales archaeon; assembly: GCA_030612835.1. Classification (GTDB taxonomy): domain Archaea; phylum Halobacteriota; class Syntropharchaeia; order Alkanophagales; family Methanospirareceae; genus Methanophaga. The sequence goes on from JAUWND010000130.1 coordinate 5,474, forward strand.
ATTCATAAAAAAGTTGAATCTATGCTTCTCACCATTAAAAACTAAATCGCCAATATCAATAGCAAATAATGCATCTTCTTTATTTACCCTTTCTATTAACTTCTCAAATACGGTTACGGAATTCTTATTATCACCTAAAACAATAAATGAAAAGTTATTCTTTGTACTGTTTATCTGATTCAATTGCTGATAATTCCAATCGCTTATTTCAGAAAAAGTGGATAGAGAATGTATTTTAACACCGGCTGAAAATAAAATCAAAATTAATACAGCGGCAATTAAAATAATATTAATTGTTTTTTCCTTCATAAAGCTTCTGACACCATATGATTATAAGAAGTTGTTGATTTTTTTCGCCTTACTCCTTCTCCCTTTCCTCTTCTTCCTTCTTATGCATACCCAGGCGGATAAAAATGCCCAGTGCACCTGCAACACTTGCAATTGCCACGCCCACATAGAGTATATCTATACCCAACTCTGCTGGTGACTTGTTTTCGAGAATCATCTCTATGAATACAACACCGGAAATTGATACGACCATTGCAAGCAGACTCTCCTTCAATGTTCCCAGGTCTTCTGTTTTTGGATCCGGGGAGCGACCAAGATTCAGGACCGCCTGTCCTACGAGGGTAAAAGTGACGGCGATCAAATAATATTCGGCAATATGAACAAACATAGCAATTGGATTTATTCCGCCATGTATAAGGAATAATATTAGCTCGTAGCAGGAGAAAACGAGTGTAATCGCAGCCAAAAGAATGAATAACAAGCCGGTTATTTTCATCACAAGCCGGCCGAAATAATGTAAAGGGCTGGGTCCACGTAGAGCCTTTTTTTTCTTTCCTGTTATTCCGGTCGTATCAGTCATTTCAAAACACACCTACTCAAGATCTTCATAAACACTCGTTTTTTATGCATTTGACTTATATAAAAAGTAGTTTAGTTTCATATATATTTATGTTGCTGGCTGCGAAAGAACTATTAACCGAAATAACGCACGTGCCATCATTAAAAAGAGATTCGCCTTCTATAATTGCATTTAGGCGGTCTGGTATTGGGAATCGTTTGAATATAGCACCTACTGCGACCGGATCGGTAGCCGCTAAAATAGCACCGAACAAAATATAGATTATCAGAATCAGAAATAGTAACAGGAATAATACCGGAAATGGCGCCAAGAATCATCATTAGCGTCACCGCGGGTAAAATGAATTTTCGACTGAAACGATAAATGGCGGCAGTCAAAACCAGAAATATGCAAATGCCTATCAAAAAAGGTACTATTGCTTCGGTCATAGTTTCAATTCAATCATTTGTCCCCGTATAGTAAGGGATATTACTTCTTTAGTAAAGCTTTCTTTATCTGATCCGGTAACCATTGTTGAACCAGAGAATAAATTCTGTAAAATAATCTGAAACACGCGAACAGAATGATACCTGCCAATAGCAGTATGGGCGTTATTGAAAGACCAAATAGCAGTATGGGCGTTATTGAAAGACCAAATGGCGCTATCTCTATGCCACCTGATACTGGAGGTTGTTTTGCATAGAACCATCCATACGTCTTTGCAAATTTCAGGTCTTTAACCAAATCAGAAATTGCAACAGTCATGGCTGTTGTGTCAAACACCTGAATAAATGCCGCAATGCACATAATTGCAAGAACGCCCCAGCTCATGGAAGAAGTTAGCAGCAACGCAGATATTTTTATAATATTG
>JAUWND010000161.1 GCA_030612835.1 Candidatus Methanophagales archaeon
TCTTTATTACTCCGTAAATAACAAATGCAAAAGCGGCAAGCGAAACATAAAAACAGGTGGAGAACTGCCCTAAGGCTGCGCCCAGCGTCATTGGATGCATTTCCCCTAACACCTTCATGGCTATACCATATTTTACCCATACCATTGCACCCATCAACGAAGCATATTGAGATGGAAACAGCACAGTTAAAAAAACTAAAGCCAGTATGCCCATGCCCAAAACCGCAACCGGATAAGCATGACGAGCTATTCCTTTTCTTGTCATAACTGTTGATAAGATGCTTAACAGCAAAACCACAAGCGCTCCTATGAGCAATGATGCTACGTGTGTCGAGCTATACATCCCGGGATGCTTCAAGAACGGTGCAATCATTAATAGCGGAATAAGAAATACTGGGGCTCCCACCAGGCATAAATAATCCGTGGAGTTGCCACGCAAATGCTCTATGAGGTATAGAGCGAAAAAAGCGACAAAAAGGATGAAAGCGAACATGACGCAACCAACCCAGGTGAGCGCATAAAGACCAAAAGAGAAACCCGCGAGGAAGATATAGATTAAGGGTGTTTTCAAGGACGTCCAATCTCGTTTCGCGAGGTGCTCGAAAGTTATGCCGCTTGCTTTTGCTCGTTTCAGTGCCACCAGCAGAAACATCATCGCGAGCGTGCTGAACAGGACTTCTCCTACGTGATGGTCCATCGCACCTAAGATAGACCGAAACAAGAAACCAGGCAATGTAGCGATTAAAAATGCAGAAAGCAAACCCACTTCCTTGCTATACAGCTCCTTACCGATGAAATAAACAGGGAAAACAACCAGAGCACCGAGAACAGCGGGATAATATGCCCCTACGGTCTCCATTAGCATGTGCGTGGGTGCGCCCAAGCCGATAAGCCAGGTAACAAATGCGGGTATCTGGTCATATAACGGGGCAAAATGAAGATTGTCGCCATGCGGGAAAAGGGTGTAAGGGTCAAAATAAATCCTGTGCGGGAAATGCCCGCCAAAAAGCATATTCTCTATTAATCTTAAGTGATATACGGGGTCGTCGGACCCAAACATCACCATTTCTCCGCCAAAAACGCGGGCATAGGGTAAAATGGTTCTTTTGATGAGGGAAATACCAAAGATGACGTATAAGATATTGAAAACGGGGAGTCTTTCGATGAGTTCATGCAGTTTCACGCCTTTCTGCCTCTCCACCTTTGCCGTTTCAAAAGTTCCGATGAGGTGGGATTTGTTTGATATGAGAATGGGCACCGTTATTACGCCCAGTGCGATAAAAGACAACAGGCATATCCAGTTTTCCTCTAAGAAACCTGGCGGGCTAAAAGCGGCGGTGAGTGGGTAGACAATTATAAGCGATTCGAGCAGAATCAGCGAACCATAAAACGCCCATTTCTTTCGCATCCATATTCCGTATGCAATAGGGAAAGCAGAAAGCGCAAAGAGGGCTAAAATTCCTTGGGCGCTTAGTTTTGGCGTTGGTGCAGATAGCATATAAATAAGAGAAATGAGGGCGACTAAACCACAAAAAACAAGCAGTATAGAGGCTATCTTTATGCCTAACGGCGTTATCGTCGTTCCTTTTTTATTCTTGTTTTTGTCCCCTTTCTCATCACGGCGTTGCATTCTTTACCAATATATCCCCTTCTACATAAAAAGCGCTTTTGCTTTTTTTTTAATTGAGCCATGTAAATAAAGAATACGTGAAGTGAACAGGAATAGAATCAATGCCATCTATTTCCTTTCCCAGGTAAGCTCTTGCTTGTATTATAGGATAACCACAAAAGAAAAAAAGTAATAACTTATTTACTTGTGTCCATAATATGCCTTTATCAAGTTAAACATAGGGAAAGAGCAAATATGCAAATATCTATTATAATATGCACGCATCAAACTCGCCGTTATTCTGACTTCGTGGAAGCAATAAATAGTCTTTTAACCCAGAGTTATGAGAATACAGAGATAATTGTGGTAGTTGATGGAAATGAGGAATTGTATGCGAAGATATCCAAAAATGAAAACAAAAACATAGATAAAATTATATTCAACGATAGAAACTTAGGACTTTCGGAAAGCAGGAATAAAGGCATAAAAGAAGCAAAGGGCGATATCATTGCATTCTTCGATGATGATGCAGTTGCAGATGAGAATTGGCTAAAAGAACTTGTAAAAATGTATGAAGAGAAAGAAGCGATTGCAGCAGGCGGAAAATTGCTGCCAAAATGGGTAACAAAAAAGCCGAAATTTCTGCCAGAGGAATATTACTGGCTGGTTGGCGCAACGCATAAAGGATTTCCTGAAAAAGTAACAGAAGTAAGAAATACATTTGGATCAAATCTTAGCTTTAAAGCTGATGTTCTAAGAGAGTTGGGTGGGTTTAGAAGTGAGATGGGCGTGAAAGGCAAAGGTCTATTACAAGGAGAAGAAACGGAATTATGCGAGAGAATGCGAAATAAATTTGGAAAAGGTGTTATTTACAATCCCGCTGCGATTGTTTATCATAAGGTCTTCCCGGAAAGATTGAAAGTAAGATTCCTCTTGAAAAGAGCGTTCTGGCAGGGATATTCTAAAAGGATGATGAAAGAACTTGGATATTCGATAGATGAAGAAAGTGATTTTGTAAAAAATCTGATATTTTTGAGCATCCCTGAGAGGCTTAAACCTTCTTCAACAAATCTTTTGCAGTTGGTATTCTTAGGTATTCTAACCCTGGCAACGGTGTGTGGATACATTTTTAGAAGGTTTGTGTCCTGGCATTCGGCTCCTCGCTAAGCCCTTACTGTTTTTTCAGGGTGGTAGGGGCAGAACGCTCCACAATCAATGCTTTGACATTATCATACAGCAAGTCTATTCCTCTATTCCTGTCAAATTTATCGATAAAGTATGAATAATGCAACTGTACATTTCGTGCATATTTTTTCGACTCTAAAAGTTTTCTTAAAGCATTTACCATTCTGTCTATTTCGCCCCAACTCACAAACACACCTATGTCATGCGTCTTTACCAACTCAGATACTGCGGAGCCTTCATCAGAAAGCACCAATATCGGCAATCCACATCCTATGTATTCATAGACTTTAGCACCAATCGCATGTTTCGATTGTGGGTCATTTTCCTGTAACGAATAAAATGCGGCGTCACACGCAAGGAGCAATTCAAGAACCTCTCGATGGTCTTTTTTTCCAACAAGGAAAACAACTTCTTCTAAGCCCATCTCTGTTACCATCTCTTCTATCGGTTTTTTGCGTGTGCCATCACCTATTATTATGTATTTGACATTGTATCCCGTCTTTAGCAGCGCCTTCAGCGGTTCAAGTATAATTTCCGGTATGTAGTATGGCATATTCAAATCACCAACATATACAAGGATCATGGAACCCTCAGAGTAGGATATCCCATTCTTCTCCAGCACTTTTTCCTTATCGAAATTTTCTTTGACTTCGTTCAGTTCCTGTATATCTATTCCATTCGGCACCGTTATCACATTTCTGTTCAGATCAAGTAGCTTTTTCTGTAATACTTCGTTCACCGTACTCACAAATGACGCTCGCTTCAAAGAATGAAATAACAACGCTGACATGAATTTGTTCGCAACTTTCAATGGATATTTGGTATAAAACCTTTTTGTTTCTGCAATGCTATCTATGACGCTTGTTAAGTCATCCCGGTAATCAACTACGTAAGGTTTGTTGAGGACTCTTGAAGCTATATAAGAAGCGATTGCAGGTGCAAATGGAGGTGTTGTCGTCAGTAGTACATCAGGATTATATTTAGCGATTTCCTTCAGCGAGATGCAAATCCAGGTGATTAGCGTGAGTGGGTTTAAACTCTGAGGCATGAAAACGAAGGCGGGTAAAATTCTTCTTGTGTGCCGGATTACTTCGACTTTATCTTGTTCAGTTACACCTTTTTTGTGTTTGCAGTTATCAAAATACAGAGGATTAAATGCGATAACTCTTATGTGTTGGATGTCTTTATCTTTGTAGGAGAATCTCTTGACTATTTGAGACATGCGCACGCTCGCGGCGTTTGCTTCTGGTGGATAATAGGTGGTTGGTATAAGTAGTTTCATATTCACGGTCTATTTTATCAAACGATGCAGTATAAATAATATTATATGAAAACCTGGGATTTTGTAAACCTTTAAATACTTGAGTCCCCAAAAATAAAAATAGGCGTTTGAAATGATGGAAGTAGAAGAGGAGAATATGATGAGCGCGATCTTAGAAGATGTGAAAAGCCTTAGGGGTAGAGTGGAAGGGATAGAGGGAATGCTTGAAACACTCGTTGAGATATACACCGATGCGTTCTACGAGGTTAAAGATGAGTGTTTGGAGAAGTTAGAGGAGATAAGAAAAGAGAGAGGAAAGGTTTTCAGTTCTATCGAGGAATTTGATAGGTATTTTGAGTGATGCCGTATAAATTTGAGATCAAGCCTAAGTTGGAGAAAAAGCTAAAGAAGATCGAGAAGAAGGATCCAGTGATGTTCAAAGCGGTGAGAGACAAGATAGAAGGGATAATAAAAAATCCTCACCATTACAAGCCGTTAAGGTATAATATGAAAGGTTTAAGGCGAGTTCATCTGGAGAAGTCCTTTGTCTTGGTGTTTGAAGTAGAGGAAGAGGAGAAGATGGTTAGATTTCTTGATTTTGGGCATCATGATGAAATCTACAGAAAGAGGCACTAAATGTTCTTTAGATTTATAGAAGTTACAGCAAGCTTCCATTTGCCCTTAGAATCTACAATTTGATAGTACAGATATAGTTCTTCGTTCACCTGTACCGCATAATGCCAAACAATTCGTTTACAATCATAAGACATCATATTTGGGCTTAACACCGGATTTTTTGCGTAATCAATCCAATGGACGCCGTCATCGCTGAAGGCTATGTTTGTAGTTGAAGAAGAGCGATAAAATGCGATAAGAATATCTTCAAGCGGAATGAACGCAGCAAGTGCTCCTTCGTCAAATACCGGATTTACCCGGCTATTTCCCCAGGATATGCAATCATCACTTGTTGCGAGGAAAGTGCCGCTTTTACTTGAGAGATAATACATCCAAAATTTGTCTTTGAAGTGAACAACACGGGGGTCAGCAACGTGCATGTTTGGAACGGCGAATACTGGGTTCTCGGGATGTTTAGACCACGATATTAAATCTTCTGATTCCGCAATACCGGCACGCCAGATATTCACATTGCCGAGTTTATGAGAGAGCCAAAGTGTAGAGCGCCGCCTTAGCATCTTTGGCATCAATCTCCATATCCCGCTATCGCTGAAACCACGCCCACCATAAACTATCCGCCATTTTTTAGCTACTCGAAGAATGCTGTGTGGCTCTATATACAAATCGCAGAGTAGGAGGAGGTCTTTCGACCTCCGTCCCCTCATCGAACCGTACGTACGGATTTCCCGTATACGGCTCTCCGATGGCGTTGCCCCATTGCAGGGAGTGCGATCAACCCTCTCTTCCCACCAACCTCCAACAAA
>JAUWND010000162.1 GCA_030612835.1 Candidatus Methanophagales archaeon
TGTGTTAATCCGTGTTAATCTGTGTCAATAATCTATTTTATTTTATGAATTTTGTCCCTTTTTCTTCGATTGCAACAATTGATGATATCCTGCATTGTAATAGGTGCCTTCTATCGCTATCTGTTAAAAGTGTCCCATCATTAATTTATTCTTTATCTTCGCTAAATATTCCGGGTCTTTCTTTAAATTAAATTCCGCATCAGTTGATAGGATGAATTTACCCCTATCCCCTTCTTCTTTTCTACCGCGCGATGTAAATCCACTGCTGTTATTTGATTTCCTTTTACTCCTACTGCCTTCCCATACTCGTTATTTAAAATTAAATCTACCGCTGCCGCACCCAAGCGGGTTGCTAATATACGATCCTGGGCGGTAGGACTTCCACCTCTTTGTATATGTCCTAATACAACTACTCGTGTCTCTGAGCCCGAGATCTCGGTAATCTCATTTGCAATCTCTCTCCCCCCCGCTTCCCCTTCGGCAACAATAATAATCCAGCGCTCCTTACCTTTTAAATATCCGCTCTCAATGTCATGGCACATGTCGTCTAAATCATACGTTATCTCCGGAACCAATACCTCCTCTGCACCGCTAGCTAAAGCAACTTGACTAGCAATATATCCGCTCTCTCTGCCCATTACTTCAACCACAAAAATCCGATCCATACTCGTTGAGGTATCTCGAATCTTATCGACTGCCTCCAAGGCCGTATTTATTGCTGTATCCGCACCAATAGTTATATCAGTGCCATTAATGTCATTATCAATAGTTGCTGGTATCCCAACACAGGGGATATGCCACCGTTCCCATAGTTGGATTGCGCCCCGATAAGTTCCATCTCCTCCCAGGACAATTAGAGCATCGATTTTATTCCGCTTTAATATCTCCACCGCCTTACGCTGTCCTTCTTCAGTCAAAAACTCATCACACCGTTGAGACTCTAAGATCGTACCCCCTCTATTTATAATTCCTGCAACAGAACGGTGGTCTAAAGATTTTAAGTCTTCGTTGATCAGACCGGCATAACCGCGATAGATCCCTATTACCTCTAATTTATGATGCAATCCGTATCTTACCACACTGCGAATAGCAGCATTCATTCCCGGAGCATCGCCCCCACTGGTTAATAAACCGATACGCTTTATTACCATTTCCCTCTTCCCACAATATTAATGATTTCGTACGTATAAAATGTATATTTATTTTATTTATACTGTACAGGCGTAATATGTATGGTAGATCATTTGTTGGCGAGTTCCATTAAATACTTCATTAATATAAAAGTTGGAGAAGATATATATAGTAAAGGAGTAAAAAAGGGAGATGGAAGAAAGAGGCGAATTTGGACCAATAGCCGGGAATAAATTGTTTGGTGCTTTGTACAATACAGAAGGGCTAATAATGGCTGCAAATACCAGGATCGTGCACGGTGTTGCAAAAGGCATATTCCGAGCAGCTAAAGATTTGAGAGCAGCAGTTATATTCGAGCTCGCGAAATCAGAGTGCGATTTAAAGGGTGGATATACAGGATTAACACCGCAAGAGTTCTCTAATGCCATTTGCGAGATTGCGAATGACGTGGGGTGTGGTACGTGGGCTCTACATGCTGACCACATAACGGTAAAGAAAGGGACGGAAGAAGAACTAAAGGGCGTGAAGGAATTAATAGAGGCACAAATTGCGGCTGGATACACGTCATTTGCGATAGACGCTTCTTTTTTGTTTGACCTGAGAGGAAAAACGACTTTGGCGGAACTGCAGCGGAATATTGATGTGACCACAGAACTTGCGAACTTCATTAAGGAAAAGATGGCGGGTAGAGAGTTTGGCTTAGAAGTAGAAGTGGGCGAGATAGGAAAGAAGGATAAAGATGGATTAGTCCTTACAACTGTTGATGAGGCGACTACGTATATTACCGAGTTGCACAAGCGGGACATTTATCCGCAGGTGCTGGCTATTGCAAATGGGTCAACACATGGTAACATATATGATGCACAAGGCAACCTCATAGAACAGGTGTCAATAAATATAGAACGAACGATAGAGATAGCGAAGGCAATAGAACCGCTTAACGTGCGGATTGCACAGCATGGTATTACCGGTACCCCGCTTAAGTTCATAAGCACGAAGTTCCCGAAAGGCATGATACTAAAAGGCAATGTAGGCACGTTCTGGATGAATCTGGTATGGGAAGTATTAGAGATATTTGAACCTGAGCTATACGAAGACATATGGGACTGGACTTTGAAAGAATACCGAGAAGAAGCAGCAAAGAAAGGAATAACGAAAAATGACGAGATTTTTGGTAAGTACAGTAAATTCGCAATAACCGTATTTAAGGACAGGATATACAGCGTTTCCGACGATACGACACGAGAGCTAGAAGCTAAAGCGTACGCAGAAGCAATGATGTTCTTTAAAGCTTTTGGTGCTCTGGGTACTGCGGACAAAGTCTTATAGGTGATTATCTGAAATAGGATAGCTAATAGCGGTGCTATGAGGTGTATTGAATCACCTCATTCCCAGTCAGCCGTTTCTTGTTTGAGCGCACGTTTTGCCTCTTCATCCCTGCGTTTATGCCCTTCCTTTATCGCCACCGCACGGTTGAAGTACTCATCCGCTTTCTCATCATCGCCCGTAGTTTTGTAAATCTGTGCCAGGTTGTAACAAGTTGATACGCCCTCGTCCATGAGATAGTTGCTGAGATTCAGTGCAGTATTGAAGAATCCAATCGCCATATCATATTGCTTTAAGCTCGCATAAGCAACGCCACAATCGTTACACGCCTTTGCCAGTGTCGGATGAAGTGGATCTTTCTTCACGATCACTTTGTAAATTTCGATTGACTCCTCGAATCTTCCCCCATTAAGACGTTCTTCTGCGAGACTAAGCAACTCTTCTGCGGTCTTTTTGCCATCTCCCCTGCCGCTTCTTTCTTCTGCCATAACAATATGATAAATTACATCAGGGCATATATAACATTGGTAATTGTATACTGGAACACACAAAAATGGGTATACCCAAATTTTAGACACGGATTTACACAGACGCTACTGTCCTAATTAATCAGTGTTAATCTGTGTCAATAATTTATTTTATTTTATTTTGTTTATCTCAGGCGATTTTAGCCCAGCTTACCTGCGTCTTCTCTCACGCGCATTCGCAATCGTTTATGTATTGCTATTATCTCTTCTTTTCTTCTTTCGTCTGCACGTTCAAGATTATGGAAATAGGGAAACGGGAGAGTCCCACCCGTTAGAAACTCCTTTATATCTGCTGTGATTTCGCTATCAGGAATAGCCCCAGGATCTGCTTCAAACCCCGCCCGGTTATCTTCCCAGTTCGTCACAATATCCATCACTGCACCTTTACCCTCACGCGCAAAAGCATTGCAGACTATATGAAGAACTCGTATATCGTCAGATGCGAGACTTACATTGGCATACGGGACTGCATATTCGTTACCATTGAAGACAACGGATATTCCACCGTGTGCTGCCACCTCGTTTAGCATCTTATAATCGGTGATGCTGTCGCCAACAGCGATGACATCGCTCAACAATATCCCCTTTTCTTTCGCTATCGCCCTCACTGCATCGGCTTTCCTTTTCCCGCCTACTACCTTAGTCGTAAAGATGTCAAAGCCCAGCGAAGGAAGTTGAACGAAAAAGAACTCGTTTAGACGATTAACTATGCGTTCCGTGTTCTCAAGGTCCGAATAAAGCACAATTATATCTTCTTCTGCTTTTTTTATTACAGAATAAACGTCTTTTTGTATACTTCGCTCTAAATCCAACTTCGTGCACATAATGTTATCTTCGGAGATTCCCAGTTTGCGACCTATATTGTATGCGTGCTGCTCGTAACTTGTGGATATGATGTAGATGTCCCAATTCTCAGCCTGTAACATCTCAAACAGATATTCGGCACCTTCGACCGTCTTTGCACGTTCTGATACCCTCAATATATCTTCTTTGGTTATACCATGCAGCAAGAAGAAAGGCACAATTAGAGCAAGGGTATCTCCGGGCTCGTAGCCGTTCCTACCTTCTAGCGAGATAATATCGTCATATCTGCTTATAACCTCAAAAATAGACGCGCCTTCTTTTCCTATGAGTTGCATCACGTCATAGGCATTATCTTGTGGCGATAGCGGTCCTTCAAGGTCGAAACATATTGTCTTTTCCATTGCGAATAGGTATGTATAATTATATTGCGTTCGTACAAATAAACCTTTTAAACTTTCAAAAAGAAAGCTGTACCAAAGAAATTAATTAATTAATTAAACATAGGCTACCCTAATATTGTTATAGTATGCTAAGTAGAAAAGCGGAAGATTATCTCGAAGCGATTCTGAACGTCACAGCAAAGAAGGGTTATACAAGGGTGAAGGATGTCGCCATAGCTTTAGGTGTTAAGCCATCAAGCGTTGTGGAGATGCTAAAGAAGCTGAACGATATGGATTATGTTGTATATCGGAAATACGATGGCGTGATCTTAACAGTCAAGGGGCGAGAGTTAGGAAGCGTGATAAAGGACCGGCATGATACTCTAAAGGCACTTCTGGAAATAATACAGGTGCCCGAGAGAATAGCTGATAAAGATGCATGCATAATGGAGCACGAATTGGAGACGAAAACGATAGAGCAGTTGAAGAATTTCGTGCGGTTCGTGCAGTCAGCACCGGATCATCCACAATGGCTTGATCACTTCAAAACGTTCTGTGAGACCGGAGAGCATCCCTGCAAAGTGGATAAGCGGAAGAACATCGGTTCTTCAGAACAAGAAAATAAATTATTGACACAGATTAACGCAGATTAACGCAGAAGAAAATAAATCCGTGTAAATCCGTGTAAATCTGCGTCTTAAATAGTTAGAAGTTATACTTTATATACAAAAGTAATCGAAAAGCTTTTATAACTAACACTTTTTACATATCTTTTAATAAATACTAAAAGTGGCAGACTAAACAATCTATTTATTCGAAAGCGGAAGAAGGAAACTCGAAAATGTTAGCTATAGAAATGAGAAAAGTCATACTTTTGATAGCGGTTCTTATCTTCGTCACGGCGGCGTTGGTCGCACCATCAAATGCAGCCACAAATGCCAAGATCGTAATAATTGATGTCGCACCAACTGCGCTTGCGCCTGGCGACATAAAGGATGTCTCGCTCACGGTGAAGAACCAGGGCGGCAGTGACGCACGCCATATCACCCTGAATTTTCAGAACGGCGACCATGTCTCCCTTATCGGGTCATCCACAGTTCACATCGCCTCACTCAACGCATGGTGCTCAAAAGAGATCCCCATCACGATTAAAGCAGAGGACGAAATCGATGAGGGGGCATATCCCATTCCTATCGAGGTCACCTTCGATGAATACAGCTACAGTGCCAGTAAGGGGCCTGTAATTACACCTATGAACATGACACCTATTACAATCGTCTTTAATGTAGAAGGCAC
>JAUWND010000136.1 GCA_030612835.1 Candidatus Methanophagales archaeon
GTTTCAGACACTTTTATTAAACGTATTTATAATTTGAGAAGAGTGCGTGCGCAAATATGCAAAAGATCAAATCATAATTGTGGATCATTGGTTATGCTAGGGTATGGGCTATTTGGTTCTCCTAAAATTCCTTTCAAAAAAATTTTGGATATGGGAAGAGGGTTATACCTATATCACTAGAAAATTCGATTGTGCCATAAAAAGGACAGGGGTAGCAAGCTTTTAGAGATGGCGTTTTCGCTATAAGATTCTTCTCTCCAAATCTCTCTGGCTATATTTGCCATTTCAATTGCCTCTTCTTTACTCCAGGTTTTATAGACCCAATCGGTTGCAATTCACCGATGAAAAAGCCTGCTCTCTCAAGTTCAGAATCTATACGCTTAAGCCCTCTTCTTTCTTCTCCCTCAAAGGCTTCGGTATCAAAGAGATCCGGGATGCCAAAAGGTGCATTTACCCAATATCTTCTTGGGCCTTCCATTTTATTACACTTTTTATAGTAATTGGATTGGTATATAAATATTTAGACAAAAAAGTAATTAATTAACTATGGTAATAGCAAGAGGCACAGTAAAAGGCAATAAGGTCATTTTGGAGGGCGGCATCACTATGCCCGATGGTATAAGTGTAGTAGTAATGTCTGAAGCAGAAGTAAAAGAACCTGACTTTGACGCTGACCCATTTTTACACGTTGATGATTGGGCTCCGGAACCACCTGACGAGACACCCACAGATCTTGCATATCAACATGACCATTATCTTTACGGGATAGAAAAGAGAAAAGATGAAGGATGAGAACAGGAGTAAGTGTCTTTATTGATACTGCAGGGTGGGTAGCGTTGATCTACCGCCGCGATGATTATCATCTGCGGGCAAAGCATGTTTACGTCAGTCTAGAGCAAATGAAGCGTATGACGACTGATGCTGTGCTCATAGAGACTTGCAACATGTTTAGCAAAATGCCTCTTCGCCCATTAGCAAGAGCTCTGATAGAAAAGATAAGGGAAGCGGAAAAACTTGGTGTTTTGGAAGTCACTCATGTGACCGAAGCGTTGATTGACCGCGGCTGGGAATTATTTCAGAGAAGACCTGACAAAGATTGGAGCTTGACAGATTGCATTAGCTTTGTTGTGATGCAAGATAAAGGCATCAACAAAGCGTTTACCACAGACCATCATTTTGAACAGGCAGGATTTGAAAAGCTGCTCGGATAAAAAGAAGCAAAAACGTCGAAGAGTCAGGTATCCAATAGTTACAGACGGTCTAAAACATGAGATAACGAAGAAGCATTTGAAATTGACAAAATTGGCTCAATGGCAGAAGAGGATCTTCTCCGGCAAATAGAACGGATAAAAATAGACTGGCATGATGCATTTGAGCATATGCAACGATATTACGAAAGCGAGAGTTTCAAGAGTTTCAAGATCGTATACAATACTTCTACCTGGTATCAATTTAAAAACCCAGCGCTTATATTCCCCGCGGAACGAGAGATGAGGTTTTCAACGCCAAATCAGCATATACCGTTCGATTACTATCCTTCGCTTTTAGCAAATGTGCGAGCTGAAATGACATACAAAGAAGTTAGCACGGAACTGGAAAAAATGGGCTATACGACAATGATTGAAGATAGTAGCTACAAGCCAGAGGATTCCGTTGACCTCAGGTGGGTAAAGCTCGACTACGCGATGGAGCAGGTAAAGAAGATTATTTCTGTGTATGAGCACAAAGCATCTCATTCCAACTATTATTGCTATGCTGATATGGCTGATGCACTGAGGCTGCTTTATGAGAAAGAGAGAACAGCTTGTAGGTCGTATATTTAGACTTATTATTCGGAAGAATAGAGTTCACGAAACCACTTTACCGTCTCTTTCAAATTCGCTTCTAACTTATCTCCGGGCGCATATCCAAAATCCTTCTTCGCCTTTGTTATATCGCCTAAGGAATGCAACACATCTCCTTCCCTCTGCTTTTCATGTATCGGATCCAAATCCCGCCCCATAATCGCCATTATCACGTTTGCCAGTTCATTTATCGTGATTCGCTTTCCCGTTGCGACGTTATATACACCTTTAGCATCACTTTCCGCAGCAAGGATATTCGCACTCACGACGTCATCAACAGAGGTAAAATCACGCGTTTGAGTCCCGTCACCGTAGATTATTGGTGGCTTTCCTTCCTGAATACGCTTTATGAACTTTGGTATCACAGCCGCATAGTCTGAGTGAGGGTCCTGCTTAGGCCCATAAACGTTGAAATATCGTAATGCCACCGTTTTCAAGTCGTAAACTTCATCAAAAACATTACAATAATACTCGCCTATAAGCTTTGTCACGGCATAAGGCGAAAGCGGATTTGGATTCATATCCTCTCTCTTCGGCAGTTCGGGTGTATCGCCATATGCAGAACTAGAGGATGCAAAAATCACCTTCTTCACGCTACAATCCCGCGCAGCAATGAGGACATTTAGCGTTCCCGTCACATTTGCTTCGTTTGTACTTACCGGGTCTTTGATACTCCTCGGTACGCTTGGTATCGCAGCTTGATGGAAGACGTAATCGGCACCCTCAAATATCTTACGCAGCAAATCTAAATCGGTAACGCTGCCTTTTACCAACTCGATCTCAAAACCTCTGATATTCGCCTCATTCCCTGTAGATAAATCGTCCACGATAATGACTTCATTATCCCGTGACAGTACTTCAGCAAGATTTGAGCCTATGAATCCTGCTCCCCCTGTTATAATCGCTTTCATCATTTCTATATTAGCTTTATTCTATTCTATTCCTGACCTGATTGACTATCCTACACCTCAAGTCGCCGTGCTACCTCATCCAAGAACTCTTCCGTGTACACAATCTTCTGTGCCGGCGGTTCCGCCAACTTCGCTAAGTCGCCAGTCATTATCCCGTCTTCTATCGTCCTTAAAGCAGCAGCATCCAACTTATCTGCAAATGCGCCAAGCTCAGGTGTGCCGTCAAGCTCGCCACGCTTCCGGAGCGCACCACTCCATGCAAATATCAGTGCGACTGAGTTGGTAGAGGTCTTCTCACCCTTGAGATGCTTGTAGTAGTGCTTCTGCACCGTGCCATGTGCCGCTTCATATTCGAAGTAGCCATGGGGCGATACTAAGACAGAAGTCATCATAGCTAAACTCCCAAAGGCTGCAGCAAGCATATCTGACATCACATCGCCATCGTAGTTCTTCAGCGCCCATAGCAGGCCACCCTCCGCCCTCATTATCCTTGCTACCGCATCATCTATTAGCGTATAGAAATAAGTTATCCCTGCCGCTTCAAACTTATCCTTGTACTCCTCTTCATATAGCTTCTCGAATATCTCCCTGAAAGTATTGTCGTAGGTCTTGGATATAGTGTCCTTTGTTGCGAACCATAGGTCCACTTTCTGGTCCAGTGCGTAAGAGAAACAAGCTTCGGCAAAGCTAGTTATTGATGCGTCAAGGTTATGTATGCCCTGTATTATACCCGGTCCATTGAACTCATGTATCGTGCGCCTAACGTCCTCACCATTTTCAGTCGAGACCACAAGCTCCGCCTTCCCGGGACCAGCAATCTTGTACTCAACGTTCTTGTATACATCGCCGTATGCATGCCTGCCCAATATTATTGGCCTTGTCCAGTTTCTTACCGCTGGTTGTATGTTCTTCGCCATTATGGGCGTTCTGAAGATAGTACCATCCAGTATGGCTCTGATTGTGCCATTGGGGCTCTTCCATTGCTCTTTCAGATTGTATTCCGTAACCCGTGCCGCGTTTGGTGTTATCGTAGCGCACTTAACACCTACTTTATACTTCTTTATCGCCTCTGCCGCATCTATGGTTATCTGGTCATCCGTATCGTCCCGCTTTTCAAGTGCGAGGTCATAGTACTCGGTTTTGAGGTCTATATAAGGGAGCAGAAGTTTATCCTTCATCATACCCCACATTACCCTTGTCATCTCGTCTCCGTCCATCTCCACTAATGGAGTCTTCATCTGAATCTTATCGGTCATTTTTTTTGTTTGTTTAAATAATCTTTTAATTTAAAATGTTTAAATTTAAATCAAATATAAAGTCCTTTATACGAATGAAAGTTTCTTTTCTTTGGTAAAGCTTTCTTTTTTGAAGAAAGGTTTTTTTTACCGCATCAACCGTCCGAATAGGCTATTCAGCCCTTTACTGCGCCGTTTCGCCATCATATCTTCCCATTCTTCAACTGCTTTTACCCCTTTGTCACCTGTATAACCAGCATCTGATTTCTCCTTCAAGCTCTCCAGCTCTCCAAGGTCCAGCCACGCACCATTACAGTTTAGGCAGACATCTATTTCTACCTCTTCTGCATATTCTAAATCCATCAACCAGCCGCAACGTGGACAGACAAGTTTACTCTTACTCTGCGTGCCTATGTGCTTAGTCAAGAAATTAGCGAGTTTTCTGTCTCCCAGTATCTTTTTCAGTTCGTTATTGTCAAACCATACACCATGACATTTGGGACAGACATCTATGATAACATTGGGTCCCCGCACCTCCACTTCCTGCTTCGTCATCGCCACCCAGCATCTTGGACATTGTAGGGTCTTGTCCTTCTCTTTTTTGCTTTGCATACTTTCTTAAATATAGATTACCATAATAAGTAAATTGTCAAATGTTTTGCAAACCACAAGATTACACGGATTTTCACGAGAAAACAATAATAGCAATCCGATTTTAATAAACTATTGGCTATCCCATCTCTATTAACCTTAATTTCTTGATTTGCGCTCGGTATCTCAAATTACATTTACAAATGTTCTAATCCGCTTCCACCATCACCCACTTGTCCTTCCCCTCCCATATCTTTATTGAATGTAATGTCACACCAAAATTCGAGTCTTTAAACTTCTTCTCAAACTCAGCTCTTAAAAACAGAGCTATGTTCTCGCTTGTAGGATATGCAATTATCTCGTTTAAGTGCTTGTGGTCTACAAGATCAAGCACTTCTTCTACCAGCGCTTTCACTTCCGAAAAATCCGCTACACATTCTGTATCTTTCTTCTTCTCGCCTGCCACCACTATATCTACCTTATACGTATGCCCATGCAGATTCTTACATTTACCCGTATGTCGCGGCAGCGAATGTGCAGCACTAAAATCTGTTGATACTCCCAATTTCATATGTGACAACTAGAGATATTTATATGATAAAAAGCTGATAGTACTTATATCATGGCAATGGGGAAGAACACAATAGGCAAGAAGATCCGGCTTGCAAAGGCTAATAATCAGAACAGGCGAGTTCCTGCTTGGATAATCGTTAAAACGAACCGGAAAGTGTCAACACATCCAAAAAGAAGGCATTGGCGGAGGACCAAATTAAAGGTGTAGTTCATCATGGGAGAAGAAGTAGGCGAAGGGATAGAAGAACGTATCTACACGATTCCGTTGAAAGCGGTGAAAAAAGCACCGCGGTGGAAGCGGAGCAACCGTGCAATAGCACTAATACGGCAATATCTAATGAAACACACGAAATCGGAGTATATCCTGATAGGTACAACAATAAACGAAAAGGTGTGGGCGCGTGGCTCTCAGAAACCACCATCTAAGATACGTGTAAAAGTAACAGAAGAAGAAGATATTATCCGGGCTGAGCTTGTAGAATAACGTGATGAAAAAGCGAGGCACGCTAAAGCGGTTAGTTAGTGTCGACGGTAGTACGTATATAGGCCTTTTTGCGGTCTGCACGGAATCGGTGGTTCTTTTGCCTTCGCTGATTTCGGATAGATTAGAGGATGATATAGAGCGAGCGTTGAATGTAAAATCGATAAGAACTACGATAGCAGAAACCTCTTTAGTTGGTTGTTTCGCTGTTGGAAACTCAAATGGCTTTATCATTTCCTCTTATGCTCTTGATAGCGAGATTGAAAGCTTAGCTGAATTAGTAGCTGCAGAAGGGCTAAAGGTGAAAATTCGCAGACTGCCATACATAGATCGGATGACCACTGCGGGGAATATAATACTTGCAAATGATACTGTTGCTCTTGTCCATCCTCTGTTATCGAATAAAACAGTAGAAGTAATAAAGGAATCTCTGGACGTAAAGGTGTATAAAGGCACGATAGGTAGATTAAATACCGTGGGGATGGCTGCGGTAGCGACTAACAGAGGCGTCTTAGTGCATAAGAATGCCACTCCGTCAGAATTAGAATTCTTGGAAGAAATATTCGAGCTCCCGGTGGGGATAGGGAGTGTTAATTTCGGTGTTCCTTTAATAGGTGCCGCTCTGCTCGCGAACACAAAGGGATACATCGCAGGCTATGAGACCACAGGTGCGGAGTTAGGAAGGATCGAGGATGTGCTGGGGTTTTGATATAGGATACAGAATGCATGATACAAAATACAAGTTTGACCGGGATCTTCATAATTTCGCTAACAAGAAAGCATAATGTCCACCTAAAATTAATTATTGACACAGATTAACACTGATTAACGCAGAAGAAATTAAATCTGTGTAAATCGGCATCCTAAATCAAATAGGTAGAGGTTATACTTTATATACAATAAAATAAGTTACGCTACAAAATAAAAAGAGGAGGACAAATTAAAAATGGAAGAGGTGTATGTATTTAAAGCGGCTTTTAAGGGCACAATCGAATTTTCTAGTGATATAGGTATAACCCTCTTCCCATATCCAAAAATTTTTTGAAAGGAATTTTAGGAGAACCAAATAGCCCATACCCCAGCACAACCAATGATCCACAATTATGATTTGATCTTTTGCATATTTGCGCACGCACTCTTCTCAAATTATAAATGCGTTTAATAAAAGTG
>JAUWND010000100.1 GCA_030612835.1 Candidatus Methanophagales archaeon
ACAAATGAGTAAATCTCTGGTCTTAGAGTATGAAGAGTTGATTAAAGAGCTCTATGGTGGTGGTGAGAAAGAGAAATGTTAATAAAGTATTGGGATCATAGGTATAGTATGGGTCATATGGCCTTATTTAATTTAGGACGCAGATTTACACGGATTTACACGGATTTAATTTTTTCTGCGTTAATCTGTGTCAATAATTGATTTTAGTTTGTTCTCCATATCGTATATTTTGCATTTTTCATTTTTCACTCTGCAATTTGCAATTACGACATGCCTCACCGCCCCAGGGAATTCATAACCCTCAAATGGCGACCACTTGCATTTTGTATATAGACATTCACTGCTGATTTTCACGGGCTTATGTATATCAAGAATAGACAAATTCGCCCTCTTTCCTACTTCTATGCTGCCCCTATCGTGTAATCCCAAAAACATTGCGGGATTATAGGCAGATACCCTTGCTATAAGCATGGGCGGAACACCACAGTGTACAATCAGCCAGGCCACGAAATTCCCGTAAGTGTCTAAATTAGGAACACCTGCTGGTGCCTCTAAGAAAGCACGTGCTTTTTCCTCTTTCGTATGTGGTGCATGGTCTGTGACGAGGAAATCGATTTTGCCGGATTTAAAAGCAGCCAGCAATAGCAGCCTATTCTCTTCTGACCTCAAAGGCGGATTAACCTTTAAAAATGCATTCGCCTGTACGTCCTTTTTAGTAAAGAATAAGTGATGCGGTGTCACCTCACAGTGAAATCTTTTCCCTATAAGGTCTAACGTTCTGTAAACAGAAACATGAGCTATATCAATTTTAATTTTAGTGTCGCCGGAAGCAGCAGCTAATACCTTCTTAACTGCAGACAATTCCGCCTCTTCTGGTCTCAGCTCGCTATGAGCCTTTACTTTTAGTCCCTCGCGCACCTTTTCTATAACCCGCTGGTCTTCGCAATGAATGACAAGCGGTTTTGCAGTCGCTTCTACTGCCGCAATCGCTTTTGGCAGCACATCCTCGCGTATATACAATCCGCCTGTTGTCTCAGCGAGATATATTTTATACGCTATGACTTCTTTCTGCATCGTGGCAATCGTATTTATGTTGGAATCAGAAACACCGCCGTAGAAGAGTATGTCAATTACGCCTTCTGTACGTGCGAGCTCCTTCTTCTTTATTAGCCGGTCGGTACTTATGCAGGGTAAAGGTGTATTGGGCATGTCAATGACAGTGGTTATACCACCATGAACTGCAGCCGCGGTACCGGACTTAAAATCTTCCTTATAATCCCATTTATGGCTGCTATCCTCCCGTAAATGTGCATGCAGATCAATAAACCCGGGGAAGATCAAACATCTTTGAGCTTCTATTTTACGCTCGCTTTTTAAACCCTGCTTCCTTATCGCCGTAATATATCCATTATCAATAGCAATCTGAACATCATGTATTGCATATGGATTTACAATTTTACCTTCGATAATCAGGTCGTGGAGCATATCTCTTTATGTATTCTATATTTAACACATTGAAAAAAAACCTTTCCAAAAAGCACGAGATTACACAAGACAAATGAAACAAGACCTTTTTAAATAAAGAGTAGTATAATGGAAGTATAAATAAGGACGAGAAAATGTTTCCAAACAAAAGAGTGCAGGGAATGGTGGGGCGGCGGATACACGTAGAGATGAAAGGGGAGCGGTGCGTGCTAGAAGGTATACTGATGTCGGTAGACGACTACTTGAATTTACATCTTAGTAGTGCGAGCGAGGTACAGAACGGAGAAAGAAAGCGATTGCTTGGCTCTGTGGTACTCAGGGGTAATAATGTTGTGCTTATAAACCCACTGAAGGAATGAGAATGAGCATGAGCATGAGAGTGACAAAGGGGAAGAGTATAGGCCTTATTGGCGTAGGTAACATAGGGGCTTCCATACTTCAGGGACTACTGGCTGCTGATAGTACCGGCAGGGCGATTTTCATAAGTGATGAGAAGCAGGAGCAACTCAGCGATTTTGAAAGCGAACCGGGAATTGAAATATGTGCGAGTAACGAAGCGGTAGCGAAGGAAGCGGGGATTTTGATTTTAGCGGTTAAGCCAAACGATATGCAGGGCGTAGTGGAATCAATTGCACCGTTTATGGACGAAGAGACGCTGTTAATATCTGTTGCGGCAGGCGTACCAACAAGCGTAATCGAGTCATATCTTGGCGCTGAGCGAAAGGTAATCCGTGTGATGCCGAATATAGGTGCACGAGTGGGCGAATCGGTAACTGCGCTATGCGGCGGTATTTATGCGAGCGAGGAGGATGAGCGAAAAGTAAAAGGGATTTTAAGTGCTATTGGCGCTGTACACATAGTAAAGGAGCGTGATATGGATGTTATTACGGGGTTAAGTGGTAGTGGTATCGCTTTCTTTGCTGCTGTAATAGATGCTATGGCAGATGGTGGTGTATATGCAGGATTGCCCCGCGATTTAGCACTGGCGATTTCTGCAAGGACCGCACTTGGCGCAGCGAAGCTGATTCTTGCGGGTGATAAGCCCTCTACGGTGGAACAAATAACCGCCTCGCCTGGTGGTACGACAATAAGAGGCTTGTATGCAATGGAAAGGCATGGTGTGAAGGCGGCAATGATGGAAGCGGTAATTGAAGCGACAAAACGTGCGGGTGAGATTTCAAGTACCGTGAGAATGGAAAGATCTGTTGGGCAGAGATGAAAGAGATTTTAATTCCGCAGGTAATGGGAATATTGAATAAGGCTGGTTTTGTCGTATCAAGTAGATGCGAAACGAGGAGTTTTGATTTAGCGGCACGGAGAAGTGAGATAACCGTATTGGCGAAGATATTGCATAACATAGACGGATTTAACGAGGGAATAGCGCGCGATATAAAACGTGCAGCATTTTGCTTACTTGCTTCGCCTATCCTCGTAGGAGAGCGAAAAGGGACTCGCTTTTTAGAAGATGACGTCGTATATCATAGATATGGCATTCCCGCTATAAACACACACACTTTATACGATTATTTCGTCGAGGACGTACAGCCCTACGTCTATTCATCCACTGGTGGCTTGTATGTCTCGATAGATGGGGCGCGGATGAGGGAAGCGAGAGAGAAGAAGGAATACTCATTAGGCGATATAGCCTCGGAATTAGGCGTTTCTAGAAGGAGTGTTAGCAAGTACGAGGAGGGTGGTACGAGCACTACAATAGACATAGCACTAAAGCTCGAGGAGATTTTAGATGAGATGTTAATAGAAGCGTTAGAGTTTCTAAATACGGAATTAAAAGAGCCATCGTCAATATGCGGTGTGGAAGAAGTGGCTTCGGACTTAGAGAAGGGCATATTAAGTATGATGAAGGAGATAGGGTTCGAGATTTTTACCATGGATCATGCACCTTTTAGCGCTGTCTCATTCTCGCGGCCGAAAGTGAAAATACTAACGGGAATAAGTAAATGCTCAGAACAGATGGTAAAGAGGGCGAGGATAATGAGTAGCGTGTCTCAAGTTACGAACTCGAAGTCGGTATTCGTCGTGAATGGTAATATCAAGCGTGTGCAGATAGATAGCACGGTTTTGATAGAGAAAGAGGAGTTGAAAAAGATACGAGACCCTGAAGAGTTCACCTGTGTGATGGAGGAGCGGATAGAATCGGGCCGTAAAAAGTAGTAACATGAATAAAGTAGCTATAATCTTGGGTTCTGAGAGCGATCGTGCGGTAGCGGATAAGGCGGTTGCGGTACTGGCAGAGTATAAGGTCCCTTACGAAGTAAAGGTGATTTCCGCACATAGGAATCCCGATGAGCTGGATAGATATCTGAAGGAAAGCGAAGATGTATCGGTGATAATAGCGATTGCAGGACTATCGGCTGCGTTACCCGGTGTGATAGCGTCAAAAACGCAAAAGCCGGTTATTGGCGTGCCCGTGAGTGGGAAGTTGTTAGGCATGGATGCTCTGCTTTCTATGGTTCAAATGCCGTCTGGCGTTCCGGTAGGTGTGGTAGGGATAGACAGCGGAAAAAACGCGGCTTTGCTTGCGCTGCGGATGCTGAAGGTGAAAAAGCTATAGCTCTGTGCAAAATGCAGAATGTTATTGACAAGATACACCGTAGCTTAAAAACGATATTATGGCGCAGGCATGCTAGGATCGAGGCGGAGAACGACAATATTAGTGAGTCATGTTTAGAAGATGCCCTTAGGGGTGGTTTCAGAATAGTAGAGTTTTATCCCGATGATCCACGTGGTGAGAGTGCTTTGGTTTTAACATTAGTTGATAGAAATCCTGTGCATGTGGTTTTAGCACCAATGAAAGATTTAAGTTACTTAATAACAGTATATGTACCAGAGCCAGACAAATGGGACGAGACATTTACAAAGAGGAGAAGGAAATAAGTTATAAGTGCAGGTGTGGAGGAGAGCTCAGGCTGGATTTTATGAATGAGCATACCAGAGGAGTTCTGATAAAAGACGTTCCGATATTAGTCTGCACGAAATGCGGTGAGGAGTGGTACCCCCCTGGTGTTCCAAGAATGATTGAAGGAATTAGAGAAGCAGTGAGCAGGACAGGGCAAGTAAAGCTATTCGAGAATTTGAAAATTATTAGCGAAGTTTAAATACTGCGCCACATGTAATAGAACCTTTGTAACGCGGTGATATTACAAAGGACGGCGAATAGGAGCATCATCCAGCCGAGGAAAGAGTAACTTAAGGGTCCGGACGCGGGAAACGGATAGGGATAGCAAAGCGTGATGAAAGTTGCTACTATTAGTATCAAAAGGCGATCGGCTCGGCCAAGCAAACCGCCATACATTCTTCTCAGTCCAACTGCCTGTGCCTGTGTGCCCATGTAGGAAGAGAGTAAAACGCCAATAATAGCGATCATGCCGATTTTACAGCTTATGTAGCCGCCGAAGATGATGCCGCACATGATGACCACATCCGAATATCTGTCGAAGACATGATCGAGGAAATCGCCCTTTTTGTTTGCATTACCAATTTCACGTGCTAAAATACCGTCTAAAGTGTCTAAGAGCGCGTTGAGACAGATGGAAATGCCCGCGAGTAGCAAAAGGATAACGTACTTGCCGGAGAAGAAGAAAGATAAGCCAGCGAGTGCCGCAAAGAAGAAGGAGAGAAGCGTCAAAAAATTCGGCGAGATGCCTGATGCCGCGAAGAATCGCGCTGCTCTCTTCGGCAATTCACATTTATTTACCAAGGGACGAAACAGAGAATCAATGGCCATTTCTTTTTATGAAAACATTTTCTTAGCAAGAAAAGCTTTACCAAAAACCTTTCTTTAAAAAAGTTTTAAAAGCTTTGTCAAAGAAACAAAAGAGAAAACTTTCTTACAAAGAAAGTTTTATCAAAGAAGAAATAAAGGGGAATCTGAAAGAGGAGGACGGGAGTTTAACTTCCATCAATGATTGAAAACAGCTAAAAACTCGGCGATTGCCAAAAAACTATTCACCAGCAAGGGGTACTTCCATATCCCTGCTCATCTTTTCGTACAATTTCGGATTGTTTGACCGTCTATAAACCCGAACTCTCAACCCTTCAACCCCTCAACCAAAAATGTCCAGTCAACAGATCCGGGCTTATACTTTGTTCTTAACGCTTCCTTCCTTCCGCTTTCGCCCGCCGTCTCGGCATCTATAATCTCTCGCACTAAAGAAGCTACTTCTTCTTTGCTCTTTACACTCGTGTCCAGTTCGTATACCGTTTCGCAGAGCTCCACCGCTTCTATTAATATGACATCGAGCGTTTCCGCGTCCACATTCTCCGCTATTTTCTCTGTGGCGAAGCCCTTCTGCTTTAGCCGATCAGCAAGCAGGAGCGGATTTGTACGCAGTACGATTGCGACTTCGGGCTTCAGAAGATGTGCTAAGTGGCTATCTATCAATAGCGGCTTTGCTCGCGTAACGTAATCTTCTAGCTTGTTGAGGTCCGCAATAAGGGATCCCTTATCCACACCGGTATAAAAGCCTTCCGCTGCTATTAGGCTATTCAAATCGGTAAAATCCATGCCTAGTGCTTTGCATACACTCGTCTTGCCTACGCCGGGTGTGCCCGTGATTGCGATCCTAACCTTAGAAAGAAAAGCTTTACCAAAAGAAAAGAAAAGAAAAGAAGAAACCGAAAAGAATAAAAGTATTAATAGATACTATGATTAGAATGTATGGAAGGGGGAAAATGCAGAAGGCGAAGGCGAAAGGTAAGGCGCTTAGCCCGAAGCAACATATGCCCCCTTTTCTATTGAAAAAAAATAGGAGGTGAAAAGAAAAAAAATGGAGACAAGAAGAAAAGGAAAAGCGATAATAGGTATTTCAATGGCTGCGATTATGGTCGTTTCTGTACTTGCAGTGGCGATGCCGATGGCAGCTGCTGAG
This sequence comes from Candidatus Methanophagales archaeon, assembly GCA_030612835.1. Taxonomy (GTDB): domain Archaea; phylum Halobacteriota; class Syntropharchaeia; order Alkanophagales; family Methanospirareceae; genus Methanophaga. The sequence continues at coordinate 6,375 of JAUWND010000100.1, forward strand.
GGTGAAGGTGGTAACTTCAACATTATCAAAACAGGAGTAGCGACACCGCAGAAGGTGCTAATCGGACAGAATTTACAATTTGACGGGTTCACGGACCCAGTAGTGTACAGATTAGTAAGTGGCGATGTAGAGAATACGTACCCGGCAACCAATGGCAAAATTTACAACGTAAATTGGCAAACGTCTGGTGCTTATTATGTGAACTATCGAAGTGCGACAGACTATGATGCACAGCTTTCAGTCGAAACACCGAATATGCCATTAGAGCTCAAAGTAGGGACAAAGAAGGTTGCGTCTCTCGCTGTGGGAACACCCCTCATAATTGATACTGGTGGAATGAACTTATTCGGTGATGATATAGTTGATCTCGTTGTAATAGGTCCTGATGGCCAAATAAAACGTGACGAGACAGATCCAAATAATCCACAACAATTTACAGACATAAGCGTAGATGTCTTGAGAACTAGTTATGGCGATGCTGATAATACTCTCGAGACCGCAGGATGGACTATTGGGGCTTACACCTTTGCGGTAAAGACCGATGAAGAGAAGGCATGCGGATTAGAAGCAGCGAGCAGTGTAAAGCCATTGAAGATAATAAAAGGGACAATTACAATAGATGCCGAGACGACCAGTACTGTTGAGCTGGTAACTTTGAAACTCACGGTAACGGGTGTAGCAGACGATGAAATAAATGTTACAGCTTCACCTATAAGTGAACATGTGGTATTCAAAGCGGGTATAGACGACACACCAATGTCAGCACAGGGTAAGTCATGGTTCGTTAGTGACATTGACGCAGACGGTACCAGGAGATATGCAGTTGAGTTTAACGACACAGGGACATATACGATAAAGGTAACTGTTTTAAGCGGAGATCGCATAGGTGATTCGGACACAGTGGACATAACGGTACTAGAGAAAGAAGTGATGTTTGATCTGCCAGATCAAGTAGTGATTGGCGATAAGATACATATAAGAGGTACATCTACTTCTGGTACGTATGTAAGTGTCTACGTAGATGATACGCTATATGAGAAACTGGTGAACATCGTGATAGAAGACGGCGAATTCGATCAGGAGGTAAGGACAACCAAGGTAGGTATGGACGTACCGGGCTCAGTAAGACTAAAGGCATGGATCGATTGTGATAAAGCAAAAGACGATGCACGACCTACAAGAAGTCCTGATGGTGAGGATGCGATATTGCTATCGAAACCCACATTGACAGCAGGACTTTCAGTGCCATCTGTAGCACTTGAAGATGACTTCAGGGTACTAGGAACGGCGAAGGGGCAACAGCAAGTGACGATCTTGAGCGTACCACCAAAGGGTGGTGGCGGGAAGTCACTATTAGATAAAGGTCAAAAAGGACTATCGCCCGAAGACACAAGTGTGTCCACGACGGATGATACATTCTCAAAGAAGCTGACGGTGCAGGAGGATGCCACTGCGGGTTACTATGACATCTATGTGATGTGTGCAGGAATGGACGGAAAATGGGGCATGACTGGTCAGGAGGTCTTAGGAACAGCATTAAATCAAAAGTTCCATATAAGCAGCCTAAAGTGTGACGCAACCGGTAGCAGTATATGTACAAAGACACAAGAGGAGATTGAGGATATACTTGATGATCTGGTCAATACTCCGGGTGCGGACGATCTAATGCAGAAGATGAGACTAAGAGTGGAGACGGCATATATAAAGCTCGATCCAGTTGCAGCGGTTAACGCTGGAGCGCCATTGGTTGTAACAGGTACCTCAAACAGACAGCAGGGCTATGTAATTGTTGTAACCTGTAAAGGGCCAGTGGAATTACCACCACATACAGTGAAAGTAGAGAATGACACGTTTGGGTGTGTATTTGATACAACAACTGCAACAACAGGCGAATACATAGTGAAGGCAGACGATGGCGATGGACATGTTGATGAAGTGGAACTGTTCATTACAGGGAAAACAGCGCAGGAGATAGAAGCGGCAGTAGAAGAGGCAGTAGAGGTAGCAAAGGAGATAATAGAGGAGATAACAGCAACACCTGAGCCAACACCAACACCAACACCAGCACCAACACCTGAGCCAACACCGGAACCACCAGGTTTCGAGGCGATATTCGCAATTGCAGGCTTGTTAGCAGTCGCTTACCTTGTTCATAGACGGAAGAACTAACTCTAAACTAAAGAGAAGAAAAATTGAAACTGTTTTGTAGGGGCGGGTTTTTTTTATCCCCTTTTTTGTTTTTATACACTTTCTTTCTAAAGAAAGAAAGAACCTGTGCTAAGAAAGGAAGGTTTTGCTTACGCAAAGATGTTTAAGGAAAGAGTTTTTTTTATCCCTTTTTATTGCAATAATACAAATGTAAGTGAATAAGAAATGAAAAGGGCAAATATAATAGTGAAAGGAGAAGTGCAGCGTGTGGGGTATAGAGATGCAGTGGCGAAGCTAGCACGAAAGTTGAAGATAGAGGGTTTTGTTGAGAATTTAAAGCATTATGATGTTAGAATCATTGCAGAGGGAGAAGATGCGAATATAGATCTGTTCATCGAGCGAATAGAAATAAGAAAATTCCCGATGGATGTAGAAAGCACAGAAGTTAGCTTTGAGACGTATGAAGGCGAATTTGAATATTTTGAGATAAAACGTGGCGACTGGCATGAAGAATTGCTTGAACGTCTAGATACTGCCGGTACTTTGCTTTATAAGTCGGTGGAACTCGGCGAGAAATCAGTAGCTCTTGGCGAGAAATCAGTAGCTCTTGGTGAAGAATCAGTAGGAATTGGGGAAAAGATGCTGGAAAAGCAGGATAAGACCATTGACGCGATAGTGGGAGTATCGGAAAAGATAGACGGAAGTAAAGAGGAAATTGTTACGGAAATAAGCTCATTAAGAGATGACTTGAGGTCCTATATGGAATATAAGTTTGCAAGGATCGAGCATGATGTGGAAGCGATAAAGGCTAAAATCGGGATGGTTTAGGTTTTAATATAGGTATATAAATTATAACTCTGCGTTCGCTCAGCATTAATTATTATAACCATCCCGCAATATATCTAACTGATGCTCCCGGACATCTTCACACGGCACTGTCTAAAAACCAAGTTATTTATCACCGCGGAGAGCGCCGAGTACGTAGAGTTTTAAGATTGTTCCAACAATTGCTTAGGGTTTCTGGTGCCTCTGCGTTCTCTGTGTGCTCTGCGGTGAAATTTAAGGATATACCAATTTCACTAGAAAATTCGACTGTGCCCTTCACACCCGGAACATATCTCATCATAGTTTTCCTTTGTCTTAC
>JAUWND010000089.1 GCA_030612835.1 Candidatus Methanophagales archaeon
TTTTTGAACTTTTATGCTCCAACAACACTCAAGCAGCGATAAACACACCCTCTTTATCAGTCTTCACTATCTCGACCTCAACCAAGCCCTTACCGGGCTTGCCCCACATCCGGGACTTCATTTCCTCGGGCGTTATACCCACGAGCACACCCCTTTTCTTGACGTATTCCGGCAACGAGAATCCCACAGATAGCACCACCATATCAAACTCTTTTTCTTGCTCTTCCTTTTCTCCTTCTACCACGTACTGCAACCTCAAATTCTTTGTCTCTTCCATCTCTGTAACCTTAATGTCGTGTATTTTTACGGATTTAATATCGCCTGTATCCCCATAGAGTTCACGTGCAAAGATACAAGAATCCACATCACGTTCCTTTGCGCTCTTTGCTTCTTGCACTAGGACCTCAAATGCGAGGGGTGAACATTCATCTTCATCCGCATCTAAAACATGTATAAACGCTATTTCCTTTGGAATGTCACCGTCAAATGGTCTCATTATGATGCCACCATAAGGTCCCGACTCGCTAAGCATACGTTCAAACTCAATCTGCGTAACCACGTTTGAATACATGTATTCCCCAGGGGGGACATTTTCCTCCATATCAGCCGCAAATATTAGCTTTTCCACTTTCAGATCCAGTCTCTCCTCCGTCTGGTTGTATACTATTGCGTCCTGTGGACATACTTCCGCGCAGATTCCGCAACCAATACATTTCCGACAGCTCAAACATCTATTCGCCTCTTCAACTGCCATCTTCGCATCATAACCCAGCTCTTCCTCTTCAAAATTGCTTATCCGCACCTCTGCTGCAACTTTAGGCATTTGCACCCGTTTTTCGGGTGCAATATCTTTAATCGTGAAATAATTCCTTAAAAGGTTGCTTTTTTCTCGGGCTTCGCGTTTCCCCAAATCTATTTCTGATTCGACTTTGAAATCGGCTCTTGAAAGTTTATCGCCGCTTAGATATTCATTTATACTCAATGCCGCTCGTTTACCCGCTGCTATCGCTTCTATTACCGTTTTTGCCCCCGTTACAGCATCACCGCCTGCGAATATACCCGCCACGGTTGTTCTTCCGTCCTTGAACGTGCTAATCCGTCTTCCTCCTAGTGTATCAACGCCACAGCCCTCGAGGAACTTCAAATCAGATGCTTGTCCTATCGCTGGTATCACCGTGTCCACATCCATCACAAATTCAGTGCCCTCTACGGGCACAGGTCGCCGCCTACCCGTATCATCCGGCGGGCCCAACTCCATACGAACACATTCTAGCTTCTCCACTCTGCTTGAACCCAGAATCCTCGTTGGATTCGCTAAGAATATAATCTTTATGTCTTCCTCCTCCAGTGATTCCAATTCCTCCTGTGACGCCGGCATCTCCGCTCTCGAGCGCCGATAAACGATAAACACTTTCGAGCCTAACCGTAATACGGATCTTGCTGCATCTATCGCAACATTCCCGCCACCCACAACCACAACGCTCTTACCTATCTTCACTTCGTTCCCGATATTAAGATTAAGATTAAGAGCGCGAAGGAGATCTATACCAGGTATAACCCCCTCTAAATCTTCTCCCGGAATACCCAATTTACCACTCACATGCGCACCAACAGAAACAAAAACAGCATCGTAGGTTCTTCGAAGTTCTTCGAACATGGCCTTGTCAACTTCCACCCTAGTTGCTATTTCCACTCCCACACCCTTAACAAATTCTAGCTCGCGCTCCAGAGTCGCTCTTGGCAATCTATATTCCGGAATGCCCACAGCCATCATCCCGCCAACCACCGGGAGCTTCTCAAATACCGTAACATCATATCCAAAAATTTTCAAATCGTACGCGGCACTCAGACCCGCAGGTCCGGCACCTATTATCGCTACCTTTTTACCGGTCGTCGAAGGAACATGCTCAAGCTTTATCTCCTCTCCGTAATTCTCATAGACATGATCTGCAACAAACCGTTTCAGTTTCGCAATAGAAATGGGCTCGTCTACTAAACCCCGTTTGCACAGGTCCTCACATGGATGCGTGCAAACTCTACCTAAAACACCTGGAAAAGGTACTTTCTCTCTTATTAGGTCGTAAGCTTCCTTGAATTTGCCGTCTGCTATAAATCCCGCATAGCCCCTAATATCCAGGCTGACCGGGCAAGTAGCTTGACAGAATGGCGTTTCCCGTTCTATCGCATACGAGAGTGCATCCTCTGGGGTATATATTGCATTCCTGTTGCTTAACCATCCGTTGCACCGGTCTGGAGATGTAACCGGGCACACCTTCCAACACTCGCCGCACGAATCGCATTTTGTCTCATCAATTCTAATTGGTTTCCTTCGTATACTCACCTTGAAGCCGTGATCCTCCTCTTTCATTCTTTCGATCACTGAATTGGTAAATACGTGAATCTTATCATTCTCTTTTATCTGCTCTATAAGTGGTTCTAAAATGTCGAAAGGATGTTTTCCCTCTACCAAATGGAGCTTAGAAAAAAAACCGCCTATGTTCGGCGTCCTCAAAACAAAAAACACTTCTTCATCATTGGCACAGTCTAAAGCCGCCTTTAATCCTGCGTAGCCTCCTCCTATAACCAAAACACTCATTCAAAACCCTCCCTTGTATTTGCAATATAAGTTGGTGTATTAGCTCGTATCTCATGAATTCCTATCAGTTCATGCCTTTTCAAATCCAGAATGCGTCTGAGCACCACGTTTGACTTCAAATTCAGCTCAGATGCTATTTCTTTCACCGACATCGGCTTCTTTAACTTCAATAGTATCCTCTTCGATTCATAATCCTCCTGCACCATATCCTCTAGCAATCTATCCATCTCATGCCTCGTAAAAACTTCTCCGTACTTGTTACCCTCTTCCAGCAGTTCCCGCTCCTTTGTTGCCAATATTCTCAATCTATAATCAGCAGCAGCTATACATGCCGCTTCCAGTTCCTCTTTTTCTGATTTAACCGGGCCTAACTCCTTTATCTCTTCCGTAAACTCCCTAATAACCTCTGCAAATCGTTCGCCCTCACTTGCACTTATCCATTCCACTCTTAACCTTTCCGGTTCAACTCCCGCCGCCTTTAACAATCTCTTCGCCATCTCTACCTTCTTCTCTGCATAAAAATTCCCTTCCAGGTAATGGCAATCCCCAAGATGACAACCACCTATAAACACGCCATCCGCACCGTATAGGAACGTATCCAGGATAAGCTCCGGATCAACTCTTCCACTACACATCACTCTTATTATCCTTATATTCGGTGGATACTGAAAGCGAGAGACACCTGCCAAATCCGCACCCGCATAACAGCACCAATTGCACATAAAACCGATTAAATTCACCTCTTTCATCATGATGCCACCTCCGCCGTCGCCAAAGCAGCTCTTTCTTGTGCTATCAATTGCTCATCGGTGAATTGGTGCATTTTAACCGCTTTCTTTATGCAGCTCGACCCGCAGGTGCCACAACCATGGCATTTTACACTGGTAACTCTTGCTCTTCTTCCTTCTTCCGTATCTACCACTTCTATTGCTCCATAAGGGCATACCGATTCGCAGATACCACAACCGCAGCAGAGAGTTTCGTCCACTTCCGCGGTTATCGGCTCCACCTCTACATACTCTTTGCATAAGATGCTACAAGCTCGCGAAGCCGTTGCCGATGCCTGCGCTACGGTATCCGGTATATCTTTCGGCGATTGACAACATCCAGCAATGAAAATACCATTAGTAAGCGTATCCACAGGACGGAGTTTTGGATGCGCCTCCAGGAAGAATTTATCGCCGCTTTGCGTTATCTTCAACTTCCTTGCGGTCTCGCGAACATCTTCTTTTGGGACGATCCCAGTTGCAAGCACAACAAGGTCTGCTTCCTTCTCTATCGGTACACCGTCACTTACCGTCTTCACTCTCAACTGCCCATTTCCATCCTTATCCACTTTTAGCTCGTCCGTTAACTCCCGTCTTATGTAGTTCACGCCCTCTTCTTTCACTCGCCAGTAGAATTCCTCAACGCCTTTACCGAACGCTCTTACGTCCGTATAAAACACAGTTGCATTCGCATCCGAAATATGCTCCCGCACCAAATGCGCCTGTTTCGCTATATACATGCAGCATACTCGCGAGCAATATTCATTCCCCGCTCTTTCTCCTCTTGCCCTTTGCCCTTTGCCCTTTGCCCTTTGCCCCTCTCTCGACCCCCCACAGCTTATAAACACCACCTCTTTTGGCGTCTTCCCATTTATCTCTATATGTCCCGTTGTCGGACCGGAAGCGTTACAAAGCCGCTCGAATTCCATGCTTGTTATTACTTCGTCATATTCATAGCCGTAATTGGGCTCCAAAGAAGGGTCGAATAAATCATAGCCCGTTGCTGCTATTATCGCACCTACCTCTAGCTCCACCAATTCTTCTTCCATCTCGTGAAATATCGCGTCTGCCTCGCACACCGTCTCACAAAGCCTGCAATCTGCACAGATACCGCACTTCATGCATCTCTTTGCCTCTTCGATCGCATCCGCCTCGGCAAATCCAAGTTCAACTACTTCAAAGCTATCCTTTCTTCTTTCAGCAGGAAGTTTCGCGACTTTCCGCCGTTCGTTCTTCTCCAATTCCGGTAGACGCGCCTTTATGTCTTCTAGCTCTATCCTTTTCTTTTCTTCACGCTCTAATTCTGGCAATGGCTCACCACGCAGATAGCGGTCAATCGCCTCTGCTGCACGCTTACCGCCCGCAATCGCATCTATCACCGTTGCAGGTCCTGTTACGGCGTCACCCGCTGCAAATACGCATTCTACGTTTGTTCTACCATTCCCATCCGCCTTAATCCAGTTGCCATCTAGCTCTATACCGCTACCTTCAAGGAATCCAAGCTCCGATTGCTGGCCTACCGCCAGTATCACAGTATCCACATCCTGTATGAATTCCGAACCCGCAACAGTTACGGGTCGCCGCCTACCTGACTCGTCCGAGTCTCCCAATTCCATCCTTACACATTCCATGCCCTGCACAATATCACCGCCAATAATTCTGCTTGGATTCGTTAAATATGTGATTTTGACCCCCTCAGCCTCGGCATCTGCTATCTCTTCGTCCCTTGCTGGCATCTCTTCTCTCGATCGTCTATACACTATTGTTACCACAGAGCCCAATCGCAAGGCACATCTCGCTGCGTCTATCGCTACGTCCCCTCCACCTACCACCGCCACTTTCTTGCCCAGCTCCACAATATTACCAAGATTCCGCTCACGTAGGAAATCAACACCATGAACTACCCCTTTCAGGCCCTCACCTTCGATGCCAAGTGCTCTGCTCTTATCTGCACCGATGGAGACGAAGATGGCATTGTAATCCCTATTAAGTTTCTCAAAACCATCTTTGTCTATCTCCACCCCGGTTTCTATTTCTATTTCCCCGCCTTCTCGTTTGATGTACTCAACTTCCTTCTTCAAAATATCTTTTGGTAACCGATATTCGGGTATTCCGACAGCAAGCATACCACCCGGAACCGGCAACTTCTCTAATATCCGCACATGATATCCGCTCTTCGCGAGATAAAATGCGGCTGTTAGACCCGCCGGACCTGATCCAATAATCGCTATCTTCTCCGCTCGCTCCTCATTAGTTGCATCTCCTGTTTCATTATCCTCTTCAATTTCATTATCCACTTCTGTTTCATCGTCTGTTTCATCCTCATAATCTATGTTATCGGCCGCGAATCGTTTCAACGCTGCAATTGCAATCGGATCGTCAATTTCTGTCCGGTTGCATTCATTCTCGCATGGGTGTGGGCATACATACCCACAGATCGCCGGTAATGGATTCACCTCCCGTATCAAATCAATTGCTTCTCTATATCTGCCCTGTGCGATTAACGCAACATAGCCCTGCACATTCACATTCGCCGGGCAGCCTAATCTACATGGCGGTATACCTCCCATCTTGTCAATTGTGTATACCATGGGGATAGCTTGCGGAAATGGTATGTATACCGCTCCTCTTTTTGATAACCCTAAATCGAATTCATTGGGCACAACATCTTTTATCGGGCATACATTTGCACATTCGCCGCAGCCCGTGCATTTATCCTCATCCACATAGCGCGGGGTCTTCTTTACCTTCACCTTGAAGTTCCCTATATAGCCCTCTACGCTATCTACCGTAGCATACGTAATCAACTTGATCTTATCATGACGAGCTACATCCACCATCTTCGGTGTGAGCACGCAAGCAGAGCAATCCAAAGTAGGAAAAGTCTTATCAAGTTGTGCCATGTGTCCACCCACAGAGGGTTCCTTCTCTACCAAATAGACCTGGAAACCCGCATCTGCAATATCAAGTGCACATTGTATCCCGGCTATACCGCCACCTATTATCAGTGCAGAGGGTGTCACACCCACACGCATCGGCTCCAAAGATTCTAACAAGGATGCCTTGGCAACCGCACTTGCAACCAGCTCTTTCGCTTTCTCTGTTCCCTTTTCTCTATCTGAATGGACCCAACTGCACTGTTCTCGTATATTTGCCATTTCTAGGCAATACGCATTCAAGCCTGCTTCCTCACATGCACTTCTGAATGTAATTTCGTGCATGCGGGGCGAACAAGAAGCAACGACCACTCGATCTAACTTCGCATCCAGAATGTCTCTTTTTATCAGCTCCTGACCCGGATCTGAGCACATATAAACGTAAGCCCGTGATACAGCAACGTCAGGTAGAGTCTCTGCAAACTTCGCTACCTCTTCCACATCCACCGTCGCTGCTATGTTCGTTCCGCAATGACAGATATATACGCCTATTTTCATCGTTCTTCTCTTTTTGCTGTTCTATACATTGAACAATAATAGATTATAGCTTCTGGAGACACATCGCCTCTATCTGTGCATATATCTGCTCATCTTTGAAATGCCGCATTGAAATCGCCCCAGAAGGACATGCAGACCCGCAAGAACCACAGCCTTTGCAGACCACTTCGTTCACACGCATCACTCCCGCTTCAAGAGAGAGCGCATCAAACGGGCAGCTTACTTCACAGGTTCCACAGCCCACGCAGATATTCTCGTTTATTATCGCTACTAACGGCTCTACCTCCACTTCACCCCGCATCAGCGGTATCGAAGCTCTTATTGCCGCACCAACCGCCTGTGCAACACTATCTGGGATATCCTTTGGTGATTGGCAGCATCCCGCGATGAAAATACCATCTGTGAAGGTATCCAAAGGACGGAGCTTGGGATGCGCTTCTAAGTAGAATCCATCCCCACTTTTCGTGATCTTCAATATCTTAGCGAGTTCATCTGCGTCCTTTCTTGGCACGAGGGCATTAGCCAGGACAACCAGATCCGCTTCTAGTTCTATCCCCCCGCTTATCGTTCTTACTACCACTTTGTCATCATCTTCGCTCCTTTTTATTACCTCCACTTCGTCTTCGAGTTCCTTTCTTATGTATTCCACCCCCTCCGCTACCACACGATTATAAAACTCTTCAAATCCTTTTCCATATGCCCTCATATCATTGTATATTATCCTAACCCTAGCATCCGGGATTTTGTCTCTTACCAGATGTGCCTGTTTCGCTATATACATGCAGCATACCCGTGAGCAATATTCATTCCTTGCCCCCCCATCCATTTTCGATGTTTGATTATCCAAGTTAGAATTCGTAATTCGTAATTCATAATTCGTAATTCCCTTTCTCTCTCTCGACCCCACACAAGAGATGAAGACCACTTCTTTTGGCTCTTTACCGTTTATTATAATCTTCCCGCCAGTAGGTCCCGAAGCAACAGAAAGCCTTTCAAATTCTAACCCTGTTAGAACCTCAGTGTATTTATAGCCATACTCTGGTCTTTTGGCAGGATCGAGCAAGTCGTATCCTGTTGCAACCACAATCGTCCCCACTTCTACTTCTAGCTCTTCCTCTTTCTGATCGAAATCAATCGCGTCAGCAGGGCACGCATCTACACACGCCGGCGATTTACCACACTTACCTTTCGTTATGTAAATACAGCGATCCGGATCTACGGTATATAGTAGGGGAACAGCTTGAGGGAAAGGTACATATCTCGCAGCCCTTTTCGACAAGCCCACATCAAATTCATTGAGGATTATTCCATGTAGCCTGCACGCATTTGCGCATTCTCCACAACCGGTGCATTTAACCTCATCCACATAGCGGGGTTTCTTCCTTATCTTCACATTATAGTTCCCGATGTAGCCATTGACTTCTTTCACTTCCGAGTAAGTGAGCAACTGGATATTCTTGTGCCTTGCCACTTCCACCATCTTCGGCGTGAGTATGCAGGCAGAGCAATCTAAAGTAGGGAACGTTTTGTCAAGTTGAGCCATATGCCCCCCGATCGAGGGATCTTTCTCCACTAAATACGTCTCAAAGCCCTTGTCCGCGATCTCTAATGCAGCATAGATTCCTGTTACCCCCCCACCTATCACCAGCGCTCTTGGTACAACACTGACTTTCTTCCGTTCTAGAGGTTCTAACAACGCCGCCTTAGCGACAGCCGAAGCAACTAAAGCCTTCGCCTTCTCCGTTGCTCCTTTATGGTGAACCCAGGCGCACTGCTCTCTTATGTTCGCCATCTCGAAACAATATGGATTCAAGCCCGCATCTGCGCATGCATTTCTAAATGTGGGCTCGTGCATCCTAGGTGAGCAAGAGGCAACAACAACCCTGTTCAACCCAAGATCCTTTATATCGCTTTTTATCAACTCTTGACCAGGATCTGAGCACATATACAGGTAATCTCTTGCAATAACTACGCTGGGTAAACCTTCTGCAAACGCAGCTACCGCTTTAACATCTACCGTTGCTGATATGTTTACGCCACAATGGCAGATATAAACGCCCGTGCGAATAGTTTCCATCCCATTTTATATTACAACCGTAAAATATAAAAGATGTTCATTTATGAACTATCCCCTTTACTTTTTCAATCCCTATTTCAATCGTCACGCCTTCAATCATTCAATCAACAGTAACCCGAAGAAAGTTATCCGATCCTTTGGCGAGGTGCGCACATCTATTTCATATCCTACCGCCCTCACGGTCTTAAACACATCTATACCACATGCCTCCATAGACGGTCTTGCTTTATCCTGATGCTCACAGAATCGCTTAGATGCCTGATCTAAAGCGAAATTCTCTCTCTCTGGCAGACAATCCCGGCAGAAAGAGCAAGGTAGTGCAGCCATTGCAAATGCTTTGTAATAGCCCGCGAGAAAAGCATGCCGCTCTAATTCAAACATCGTACTGTGCATCGTTAATATCGCATCCCAGAGGTAGTGATGGATATGCGCATGCGGCACCTTCGAATTCGGCTGCACATCGTTAAAACGCACGATTAGCGCTTGTTCATAGCATCTTAATAACTTACTCGTCTCTTCGGGTCTTGGCGTATAAGGCGGACAGGTCAGATGTTTCCCGTATGCTTTACATCCATATTCACATTTCCAACGCACCCACTCGGCTACTTCTATCTCTTTGGCAGGAATAAGTCTAAAATCATCGTGTATTTCTTCTAATTCCTGCAATAGTGTATCATATTTCATTTATTCATTCCAGCCGCTCTAAAATCACATTGATTTTTGATTCGTATGCCACAATATATTTTGATGCCTCTTGCGCCAGGCGAAGCCTTGTACCACGAGCTATTTGCCCGGTTACACGAAGCTCACCTATTATTCCCGTGTATCGCGCGGGATTTACGATTACTGAAACCTGTTCAAAATTCTTTATTCCTGAACGGAGCATTGCAACACCGCCAAGGTCCATATTATCCAGTGTGTTTCCGCTTGATGAGTCAAGCGGTATGAGATTTACGGTAACGATTTCTATCGCACCAGTTGCGATTCCGGCATGAATTGTTGGATGCAATGTCTTCAACTTCCCGCCTAGCATCTCTTGCACGCCTGTGAATGCAGACACTTTGGTCACCGGAATCCCGTTATCCAGAATCAGCCTCGCGGTGCCTTCTGTTGCGATTATTTCTAGCCCTAGTTCATTCAAGGCTCTTGCGAATTCTACTACAATATCCTTATTGTATACGCTTATCAGAGCTTTCATCTTCTCTTCATTAATTTAGATACACTACATTTATAAAAAAACCTTTTAAACTTTCAAAACGTTTTAAAAGCTGAAGCTTCTTTATTCATGTTATCACTTCGACCTATTCCCTTCATATTTTAGTTTATGGATCACCACAGGAGCAAGGTAACCACGCCTCCGATACCTCGTCTTTAGGTTCTTCCACAAACGCAGCCATCGTAATCGCAGTTACAATAGAGTAATTGCCGAAGTAGCTCTCGGATCCCCTTATGGAGCTTTTATCGTTCTCCCCATCAAAGTTTGTAATCAAAATGCGAGAATTCATCAGAAGTGGCTTTTAGATTGTAATCAGTGCCCGTGACGCCGCCTTGGATCTC
>JAUWND010000097.1 GCA_030612835.1 Candidatus Methanophagales archaeon
ACAACATGCTCACGAGCAACAACGCTGACTCAAACAACGAACATGGCATCTATTTGTCTTCTTCGAGCAACAACACTTTGACGATCAACACCGCCAACTCGAACAACTACTACCACGGCATCTACCTGTCTTCTTCGAATAACAACGAATTAACGAACAACACCGCTAACTCGAATGACGAATACGGCATCTACTTGTCTTCTTCGAATAACAACGAATTAACGAGTAACACCGCTAACTCAAATGACGAATACGGCATCTACTTGTCTTCTTCAAGCAACAACACCTTAACAAGCAACACAGCAAAGGAAAATAACGTATATGATTTATTCATTCACGCAACTTCGGATTCACACTGCAACAACAAAATAGATAACACGACCGGCTCCGGAGACAGACCGATAAGATATTTCAATTCATCCGTTAGTCTATCAGATGAAAACCTTTCAGAGTTAATCTTATGCAATGCCGACCACTCCGACATAAACAATATAACAGTAGAAGGCTCATCAACAAAGAAGAATAATGGCGTTCTTTTAGTGCAAACGGATTTTTCTAACTTAACGAATATAAACTCGTCTAACAACTACTATGGCATCTATTTGTCTTCTTCGAGCAATAACACCCTAACCAACAATACTATGGCTGTAAATTCGCAGCGTGGTATTTATCTGCGTTATTCGTGCAATGATAACACCCTAATAAACAACTCAGTATATTCAAATTTGCAGGATGGTATTTATCTGCGTGATTCATGCACTAATAACACCATAAGAAACAACTCCGTGTATTCAAATAGGTATGGTTTTTATCTGCGTGATTCGTGTGATAAAAACACCATAGAAAACAATACGATCAATTCAAACAACTTCCGTGGCATTGATCTCTATTCTAGCGACTATAACAAGATAAAAAACAATACGGTTCGCTCAAATTATTGTGGTATTGAGGTTTATTATAGCAACCATAACAACATAGAAAACAACACTGTAAAAAACAGCAACTACTATGGCATTTATTTGAAAGACTCCCGTTATAACAGAATTATCAACAACAACTTGACTTCTAACAACGAGTATGGAATTAAACTTTCTGGCTCATCGAGCAATGTCATAGAAAGTAACTACATAGAAAAGAATAAGGTGGATGGTATCCGCCTGCAATATGGTTCCAATAGCAATAAGATAATCTATAATACTATCGTCTTGAATACTGGCAAGGGAATTCATCTATACTACAATTGGCAGTGGCCCAGCTCGTATCGCAATAATATAACGGGAAACAATGTGAGCCTCAACTCAGGCTGGGGTATTGGCATTTGTAGAGATGACCACATATTAGCGGATAATATTGTGAATTCAAATGCCGGTGGTATCTCTTTATACCGCACAAGCAATAACATTCTGCAGAACAACACGATAAATGCAAATTCCGGAAGCGGTATTACTATCTCTACATCATCTTACAACACCTTATCCAACAACAGCCTTAACAACAACAAACGCAATTTTAATGGCATTTCTACTGACCACAACGACTATGACAAAGACTTCAACCATTCCATTGATACTTCAAATACAGTCAATGGCAAGCCGATATATTATCTTGTAAACGAGAAGGACAAGGTTTACGATGAAACTACGAACGCAGGATATTTCGCTGCCATCTTCTGCGAGAACATCACAGTGAAAAATCTGAACCTGACAAACAACAGCGAGGCGGTTTTCTTCCGAAGAACGCATAACTCGACCATTGAAAATGTTTCCGGGGGCGGCAACAGCTTTGGCATAAACCTGTGGCATTCTGACGACAACGCCATCTTTAACTCAACCCTGTGCATCAACTCTTACGGGATTTATATGCGAGACACAAGTGGAACCGAAATTCACAACTGCAACCTCTCTTCAAACTCCAATCATGGTCTGTATCTAAAAGATTCAAGCAAGAACAACCGAATAGAGAACTGCAATATCTCTTCAAATAGCAAGTATGGTGTATATGTCTATTGGAGCACGAACAACCAGATAAACAACTGCAACATCTCCGCAAACAAAGACTACGGTCTCCATTTCTACCACTCCGGCGCAAACAAGATATTGAATAGTGAAATAGTGGGTGGCAAAAGCATAAAACTTGATGACGGATCGACTAACTGCGAAATAAGCAACAATTCCATCTCCTCAAACGACAAAGGACTCTACATCTACGACGGCAGTGCCAAAATATTCAATAACACGATAAATGCAGATAAAGAGGGAATTTACTTCTACAAGCGAGACGGAAGCGTTTTAAGAGACAACACCGTTACATCTAAATCTTATCCCCTTTACTTCGGAACATACAGCGGTGTGATTTACATAGGGCAGGACACAGATTTGTCCAACACCTTCAATGGCTACAAGGTGTTGGTTCTCTACAACGTCAAGAACGAGTCCTTTAGCAACCTCTCCTCTGCATTGCCGAAGAAGACAAAGGTAACCAATTACGGGTTGATAAACATGTACAAATGCGAGAACATCAGCATAGAAAACGTCACCGCAGTTAACCATTCCGACTACGGCTTCTTCGTGTGCGACTCTACTGCTGTCGTCATCGAGAACAGCACTGCGTCTTCAAATGGAAACGGAATTATGCTATGGGGCACAAGAAATGAAGTAAGAAACAGCACAATAACGCATAATACTGAGAAGGGAATATACGCTCAGAATGCCAGGGGTGCTTACATCTTCAACAATACGATAAGTAACAATAAATATGGCGTGCAGACCCATGCAGGAGGTTGGGCGATGAAAGCGCACATACGGAACAACACGATTGAGAACAACGAACGGGGAATTTATGTTTATGCATGGAACACGACCATTGACAATAATATTATTAAAGACAATAGCAATTATGAAATTTACTGTGATGGCCATTATGCAACCATTGAAAACAATACGATAATAACAGATAAAAAAGCCATATATCTCAAGTATTCAAAAGAGAGTGAGGTGATAAACAACTCCATTGTTATAAACAGCGGTGATGGATATGGAATTTCCGTAGCTAGCCCTTCCTGCCTCTTAAAAGGGAACACAGTAGTCCACAAAGCCTCTTCAGGCTATGGCATTTACACAAGTGGCTCTTCCACTACATTTAAAAACAACAGTGTATCTGTCTCTAACGATGCAAAGGGAATATCCATATATTCTTCCTCCAACACATTCAGAAACAACAGCATATCTGTCTCTGGCAACGCTTACGGTTTATATTTCAATACGCTTGCACAGGATGTAGATGCATCCAATACAGTAAACGGTGCCAGCATAATTGTCTTATCGTCCGTTAAGGGAGCTGCGATAAGCAACGTCACTGCCGTTCTGCCCTCAAAGGTAAAAGCAACGAACTACGGCATTATAAACCTATACAAATGCAAAAATGTCACGATTGAGAACGTTACAGTTGCCAATCACTCCAACTTCGGTATCTATCTGAGCTCTTCGAGCGACAACCAAATCCTAAACAGCACAGCATCTTCAAATGACATTGGAATCGCCTGCCGGGAAAGTGACAGGAACAGAATAACCAAAAACACCGTGAGTTCAAATACCGATAAAGGCATGTATCTTTACCACTATTCAAATGAAAATAACATCACGAGCAACATAATCAATTCCAGCCACTACGGTCTCTACGCTGCAGACCATTCAGATTCCAACCTCATTTACGACAACTTCTTCGACAATACAATAAACGCCTACGACGAAGGAAGCAACATTTGGAACATAACAAAAACGTTTGCAGGAGACGACGGTAATATTATCGGCGGACCCTGGCTCGGTGGGAACTACTGGAGCGATTACGAAGGTGAGGATGAGGATGGTGACGAACTTGGCGACACACTGCTCCCTTATAATTGCGATGGAAGGATAAAGGAAGGCGGGGATTTTCTGCCGTTGGTGATGCCGCTGCCGCCGAAGGAAGTGCTGTGGGAGAAGAACATAACAATAAACCTAGCAGAAGGCGAGACAAAGAACATCATTTCCGAAGTCCCGGCAAGCGTGTTCCAAGATGTAACAGGTAAGCAGAAGTTAAGTACAACGCTCTACTCAAACACAACGCAAATAATCAATATAAGCGACCCGTTCTTCTATGTCACACCGAAGAACACTTCTCTTACCCTGGAAACGGACAAGAGGGTTTACAAGCCGAACGAAACGGTGCTGATTTATGGAGAAGTGAAGAATCATGCGAGTTTTGCTATGGATTATAACTTGTCAATAAAGAAGGAAGGAGCGGAGATATTCAACGATTCGTTTTCGCTTGCCGCAAGTGAAACCCGGTATTACATGACAAACACAAGTGCAGATGCTTCGTTTACTTTGGAAGGGACAGTGGACGGCGTAGTAGTAATGGATTCGATCGGTGTGGAATCACCGGGAATAAATGCAAGCATCATCGCTCCTGATGTTGTAGGGATAAAGGACTTCGATGTGGGTGTTCTAATAGAAAATATCGGGAACATAACCGCGGATTTAAACGTCAGCCTGGATGGCAAGAGATGGAACCTAACAGTACCAGAAGGCGAATCACAGCTATTGGAAACCACCATGAACACCTCAAGGAACATGACAATAACGGTTATTATTTCTGGCGATGTGAACGAAACGATTCAAAAGGAGATTATCTGTGGTGAGCGCGCAGAAATAAATATCACTCCGGAACCGACGTATTTAGAAGGTGAGGTGGAGATACCGTTTACAATAAATAACACGGGCGTGCTGGATTCCGAATTCAATGCCACGTTCTCCATCTCTTCACCGGATAATCAAACAATTACAAAGCATTTCTTCGTGCCAAAAGAAGAGAACATATCCGATAGCATCTCGTTTAACGTAACAAAAGGCGCGCATTTGCTGCGATACACTTCGCCATTCGAGACGGTAAATACAACAATAAACGTCTTATCGCCACCGGAATTTAATGTCTCTTCTATTCACCCCGCGGAACTGAATTTCACCATCGGCGAGAACGTTACCTTCGTGTTCACGGTAAAAAACGTAGGAGGTTCAGAAGGAGAAGCTGCGCTTAAATTATCTATGATTGACTTTGAAGATACGAACAGAACGTGGATTATAGCAGGAGCAGAGGAAAACATCAGCTTCAACTTAATTATTCCCGATGATTTAGAGGAGAAGAGTTACAAAGGCATTTATGTGCTCGAAGGAACAAGAAGTGAGTTCTCCTTCTTCGTGCAAGGAGCAAACATATCGGTAGATGCAAGCCTGGATAAGAGTATGTATGCAGAAGGAGACACTGCTGTTCTTACATTAGAGCTAACAAACGAATGCAGGCTTGATTTGGATATGTATTCACGGGTTAAGTTCAATGAATATGATAGCGTGCAGAATTTCACGTTGGCTAGTTCAGGCACAGAAACGCTGGTTTTTTATCTGCCTGCTAATTTCTCCGGAGACAATAAGGTGCTGTATACAGTTTACATGTATTCCGGCAGGGCGCTCTACATCAATTCGATATACATATATGAAGAGCTGCCAGATGTCCCCCTAAGGTTGTTCACAGACAAGGACGTTTATAATATGGGCGAAGAGGTGACAATACATGTCGTTGACGTTACCGGAACGGATATGCTGAATCTGACAGCGCCCAACTTCTCTTACAATGATACGATAAGCGGTCCGACAACGCTTGAATTTACATTGCCGGAACTAATATCCGGGACTTATTATATAGAATACAGCTTCGGGAATTTCTCTTCTACGCATCCCTTTGACGTCAGAGGCTATTCGGCAAGGATACTGGAAGCCAGTTTGGATAAGGAAGAATATATCTCAGGCAATGAGATGAAATTGGAGATGAACATAGAAGCGAACAGGGATGTATCCGGATTACTGAAGACCTGGATTTACGACCCGGAAGAGAATCTCATTGATGAATTTGAGCTGAATAAGAGATTAATTGCAGGGGAGAACAAGATAGAGCTGTGCAGAACGTTATCAACAGATAAATCAGGGATACATGTAATTGTGTATGAATTTTCTGCGGAGTTGAGCGGTGATAGTTCAACGATGCTTGTTTCGGGCGCAGAATACTTTGATGCGGAATCAGTGGGATTGTGTGGCGATGTCGCACCGTATCCCGACTGTAATGGGATAGTGGACATGGGCGACGTGATATTGCTGCTGAACAATGTAAGCTATCCGGAAAATCCGAGATATGCACTTTGCAACGGCTGGGCTGGCGATTGCCGGTGCACGGGCGTAAGAGACATGGGCGATGTGATTTTATTGCTGAACAACGTAAGCTATCCCGAAGATTCAAGATACGTGTTGGAATGTTGTTGAACAGAGCTGAACAAGAAAAAATAAAATGAGTAATAAAAAACAAAAGGGGGGAAAGAGATGGATAAAGTAATAATAGGTATATTGGCGTTTGCGATTTTAACAGCCCCCGTGGCGGCACAGAATGAAGTATCTCTCGTGCCTATGCAAAGTAGTGCAACCTACGGTAACACCGCGGATGTAGAACTGTGGTTAAATGCAACGGGATTTCAGGGCGGGCAGATAGATATGGCGTACGATTCAAGCTGTGCTAATGTTACCGGTTGGAACCGAAACACAACTAATTTCATGATTGGCGGGTGGTCGCATTACGATGGCAGGGACTGGATTACCTTTGCGACTATGGACCCGCAGCCTGTATCTCTCTCTGGGGACTACATGATCGGCACGCTCACGATACATTGCGTGAGTGAAAGCGAAAAAGACTGTGAAACGCCTTTGGCGTTCATCACGCCGAGTAAAATATTAGATGATAGAGGTAATAGAGTTTTAGCTACCTGGAAGGATGGCACATTCAGATGTTTAGCTTTAGCCTCCATATCTCTTACGCCAGCTCATGCTACCGCCATAACACCAATACCCTCTTCTGATGCTGCCTCTGTGACGCATACTACAACACAAGCCGCACACCCAACATCTACATCAACACCAACTCTAACACCAACACCTTCTCCTATCACTACTGCCTCACCCCCTGTCTCGTCTGCACCAACCATATCACCCGAAGGCGAAAAGGAATTACCCGGTTTTGAAGCGGGATTCACATTATTCGGTCTCCTTGCTATTTCATACTTGATCACAACAAAAGGAGGGAGGAAAAGCGAATGAGAATGAAACAAATAGTGATGCTTTCAATGCTTTTAGTAATTTCTGTATCAGCATCAGCATCAGCAGGAAGTGTGGTATATTACAATCCGCAAGAGGTAAGTGCGGAATATTGCGAAAATGTAAGTGTAGAGCTATGGGCAAATGCAACAGGATTTCAGGGCGGGCAGATAAATCTGATATATAATCCGAGCTGTGCAAATGTTACCGGTTGGGAACGAAACACAACTAATTTCATGATTGGCGGGTGGTCGCATTACGATGGCAGGGACTGGATTACTTTCGCGACTATGGACCCGCAGCCTGTGTTACTGACCGGGAACTACATGATCGGTACGCTCACGATACATTGCGTGAATGAAAGCGGAGAAGGCTGTGAAACGCCTTTGGCATTCATCGCACCGAGTAGGTTATTGGATGATCAAGGTAATCCCGTTTCAGCAAATTGGACTAATGGCTCTTTTAGTTGTAAAAACGAGTGTGAAGGCACAGATACCAGTTGTGGCATATACCCAAACTGCGAAAACTGTAACGATTATGATGGCTGCTATGCGTATGGTGATGGCTGTGAAGAAAGGGACTATTATTGCAGTAGCAATGAGGCGGGTTGTAACTACACATGCTCTAATAGGCATACTGACTACCTTGATGATTGGGTTTACTATTGCAAGGGCGACGAGGTATGGAAACGCAGGCTACACCATGATTTCTATTGTGACGGTGGTTCTTGCATAGATCATACGAGCTGGGTAGATAACCAGTTAGTGGAGAATTGCAGTGATAGCGATGGCTGGGTAGACACAGGTAACACACGATGGGTGGACGATCCCGGGAATGAATGCAAGGAGAAAGAGCAGAAGGAGCAGGAATATCACGATTTTACGTGCTTAGATGGTAATTGCACGTTCAGCGTTACCGATACGCAATGGCTAGATACAGGGAATACGCGGAACAAGGAGGATGGGACAGATTGCGGCTTTGACTATTACGATGATTTTATCAATTACTGCAAGGATGATGCAGTATGGAAGCACAGGCTATTCCATGATTTCTATTGTGATGGCGGTTCTTGCACAGATCATACGAGCTGGGTAGATGACCAGTTAATGGAGAATTGCAGTGATAATGATGGCTGGATGGATACAGGTAACACACGATGGGTGGACGATCCCGGGAATGAATGCAAGGAGAAAGAGCAGAAGGAGCAGGAATATCACGATTTTACGTGCTCAGATGGTAATTGCACGTTCAGCGTTACCGATACGCAATGGCTAGATACAGGGAATACGCGGAACAAGGAGGATGGGACAGATTGCGGCTCTGACTATTACGATGATTTTGTCAATTACTGCAAGGATGATGCAGTATGGAAGCACAGGCTATTCCATAATTTCTCCTGCGATGGCGGTTCATGTATAGATCATACGAGCTGGGTAGATGACCAGTTGGTGGATGACTGCAATGATCACGATGGCTGGTACTGCAGTGGAGATCGAAGAGCGGATATAAAAGAATACCGAGATTATAACTGCTCTCAAGGTAGTTGCACATATACAATTATATCCTCCGAGGACTGTAACGAACTCGATGGCTGTTATGCGTACGAAGATGGCTGTGAAGATAGGGATTACTATTGCTCCGGCGGCGCTTGTGTGTACCTCTACTCAAATAGGCAGACTGACTATTACGATGACTGGGTAAATTATTGCAAGGGCGATGTGGTATGGAGGCACAGGCTATACCATAATTTCTCCTGCGATGGCGGCTCTTGCACTGATTATACGAGCTGGGTGGATGACCAAATGGTGGAGAACTGCAGTACTCAGTGCACAGCGAACAATACAGTAAAGAAATGTTATGAAGGTAATTGTACAGATGCCGGAATCTGTAATTCAACTATCTGCGGTGCGGATATTGCATGCGAAGGCAAGAAGCCCGGGGAATCTTGTGGCGCTGGTATGATATGCAATTCTACTTGCAACTGTGTAGCTCTTGCACCACCGGAAATAACGTACTATGCGCCGGAATCGCATGTTAACGATTCCCAGGGTGCAACAAGGACATTCAACATCACAATCAATCAAGCAGTAAATGTTAGCTGGCAGATAAAGGGCTCTGAAGTTCAGACCAATGAAAGTGTAACAGCAGCGTCATACACGAATACAAGTGCTGTCATTGGCACCTGGAACGTCTCTGCTATTGTGAGCAATGTAAATGGGACCTGTATGCAGACGTGGGTGTGGACTGTAACGTCACCGTGTTTCATAGCAACAGCAGCATATGGTACGCCATTGCACAAGGATATAGACGTTTTGAGAGATTTCCGGGATGAATACATGATGTCCAATTTAGCCGGTAGAGCATTTGTCGAAATTTATTATACCCTGAGTCCGCCGATTGCTGATGTGATAAGGGAGAATGAGTGTTTGGGAACTGCGGTAAGAGCGGGATTTGTTAAACCATTAGTGCATATTACGCGGACGTTTATGGGATGAGGGGTGATACCGTTTATTCCGAATATAAAAGTAGAAAAGTTGTATTTGTTTAGCAAACCACAAGATTACACAGATTTTCACGAGAAAACAATAATAGTACTCATGTTTTAATAAACTATTGGCTATCCCATCCATATTAACCTTAATTTCTTGTGTTAATCTTGTGGAATCTCGTGGTTTTT
>JAUWND010000002.1 GCA_030612835.1 Candidatus Methanophagales archaeon
GCATTTACGACACAAATGAGTAAATCTCTGGTCTTAGAGTATGAAGAGTTGATTAAAGAGCTCTATGGTGGTGGTGAGAAAGAGAAATGTTAATTAAGTATTGGGATCATAGGTATAGTATGGGTCATATGGCCTTATTTAGTTTAGGACGCAGATTTACGCAGATTTACGCAGAAAACTATTTCCTCAAAGTATCTAATAATCTCATCCGTCTATTAAACCATAAAAATATTTAAAATCCTGATTATCTGCGTTCATCTGCAGAAGTCCGATTATCAAAAATTATTCTTCCTTGATTTATTACACGGGTTAACTATCTATCAAAACAAACTAATTATTGGAATACCAGACTTAAATATGCATGATGCCGGAACCAAATGAAAGGAACTAATACCGCTCTTTTCCCGTTCCCGTCGATAAGGGACGGGCAGCGTGAGTTTATGGAAGATGTAAAGGCTGCCGTAGAAGGTGGTAAAATCCTTGTCGCGCATGCACCCACAGGGATAGGAAAAACAGTTGCCACTCTCGTCCCTGCATTGCAATACGCAGTGGAAAGCGGAAAAACTATCTTTTTCCTCACTTCCAAGCGCAGCCAGCATAAGATCGCTATTGACACGCTCAGGCTGATAAAGGATCATGCAAAACGCGAGTTCACCACTGTTGATATTACCTCAAAGCAATCCATGTGCCCACGAACAAAACCAATACACAGGGAATTTTATTTCGTATTCAACGAATTTTGCAGGTCCGAACAGAAGAACAAAAGATGCCGCTATTTCATTAAACAGGACGAAGAAGCGCTGCTGCGGCTAAAAAGCGAGATAATGCATGTGGAACAGTTATGCAACTGGTGCACCAAGAGAGGCGTATGCCCTTATAAGGTGGCTTTGGAAGCAGCAGGAAGTGCAGATGTGATCGTCTGTGACTATAACTATCTCTTTTCCGCGGACATCACAGAACGGGTATTGGAGAAAATAGAGAAGGGGTTAGAAGATCTCATTGTAATCGTTGATGAAGCTCATAACCTGCCAGACCGGATAAGGAGTAATCTCAGCAGTGAATTACGAATGAACACCGTAACAAGTATAGCACGAGATCTTCGCCGAATAGACCGAGAGATGCAGGGTAATCTCATGGGTTTGGAAAGTATATTCAAAAAATTAGCTATGGGTGCGAGTAAAGACAACAAGGACGAAATAAAAGTGGACCGGGATTTTCTGGTGGACGAGATGGAGAAGGGGTGGGGGCGGGGGCGAATAGAAGCGATGAGTTATGACGATTTTGTAAACTCACTCAGGAGCATTGCCGAAGACCTTGAAACCTCTGGTAGCAGGACTACGGACGACATGAGATATAAAAACGAGATGCTGCAGAGGGACCTACTCAGCGTTGCCGATTTCCTCGACGGCTGGAGCACAAGTGAGAAATGTCTCCGGATATTTTCGCTCACGCAGAAGGACTATCCGCGACTCTACTTCAAACTGCTTGATCCTTCGGTGATAAGCGAGCCGATATTCGCTAAAGCACATTCAACCATATTAATGAGCGGCACGTTATGCCCAACCGAGATGTATGCCGATGTTTTAGGCGCATCTCCGGCTAGGATAAAAGGTAAGGAGATCGTTTTAAATGAATATGAGTCGCCTTTTCCATCTGAAAACCGTATGATTGTCGTTACAAAGGCGCTTACGACGAAATATACAAAAAGGGGCGAAGATATGTATAGGCAGATGGCGGTAAAGATAGGCGAAGTGGCTAAATATGTAAAAGGTGGCATGGCCGTCTTCTTCCCTTCATACGCGCTTCTCAAAAGCGTTGCTACATACTTGCCAGACGCAGTAAGGGGTAGGGTAATGGTAGAGCGGAGAGAGATGGGAAAGGAAGAGAAAAATAGGTTATATGAAACACTAAGGGATGATACTGACGGTATATTGCTTGCCGTACAGGGTGGCTCGTTTTCCGAAGGCATGGATTACGAATCCAATACGCTAAAGGCGATTATCGTGGTTGGATTGCCATTAAGCCCGCCAACACTGGAGGTAAAGATGATAGAGGGCTATTATGTGCGCAAATACGGGGCTGAAACCGGTAGGAACTACGGCTATCTCTACCCTGCGATTACAAAGGTGCTGCAAGCGGCTGGTAGAGGCATAAGAAGTGAGCTAGATCGTTGCATTATCGTTCTTATGGATTACCGATTTGCACAATATCCGTATAAGAACTGCCTACCCTCTGATTTCGATGTGACATATACCGGTAGATCAGAAGAGTATTGCAAAACGTTCTTCCGTTGAGACACTACAACTACTCATCGAGACTTTCGAGTTCGTCACCGAATTCCTCTTCTACTTCCTTCGCCAGGTCATCGCCGGCGCCCACAGCCAGTGCAGCATCTAATAGCTCTTTTACATAATTCCACTTCTCAAGTGCTCTTCCTTGGTCATCGGGGAAAGTATAAGTCTTTCTCGCCCATTGGCTATCTATTATCTTTTCTCCCTCCATTTTTTGCACCCAGTGAGTCTCTACGGAGATAAATTTGCCATAGTCTCCCTCTTTGATGAAACCTCTCAATACTTGCCTTGGTGTCCCATCCTCATTTTTCATAATCACTCTATATCCAACATCCTTTAATATCTTTATACTTGGTTTTGGTCTTACTTCGCTCATGCTTCTTCTTTCACCTATACCCTCATAATTTATATACTCTTAATTTAATATTTTTGTATATTTAAACTATAATAAATAAAATTTCTTTGGTGGTGCTTTCTTTTTAATTGTATATAAAGTATAACTTCTACCTACCTATTTGAGACGCAGATTTACACGGATTTACACAGATTTAATTTCTTCTGCGTTAATCTGTGTCAATAATTACTTTTAGCTGGATATTATGCGTTCTTGGCGTACTAAACGATTTCGTTAGTTAGTTACTTTATATTAGAACGCATATATAATATAGTAAGAGAGCTATGAAAAAGGAAGCGATAAGAACAAATGGTATTTTTGCCATTCTCGTTTTAGCCTTGACATTCACATTTACTGTTTTCATCGCTATCGGCAGTGCTGAGGTAACCGAGCTGGGAGTGAGCCCAGAAGTAGTTATACCGGGCGATAATGTATCGTTATCTGGGAGGGCAGTGCCAAACGAGACAGTATGGATAAAATCGTCATTTGTTATTTCTTTACCCGTTTCAGACGGCAAATATTCCGCGGAATTCGAGGACATATTCTTCCCGCCGGGCGAGAAGAAGTTCTCAGTAACCGCAGAGAATGTAGTAGATATTCGAATATCATTAAGTCCTTTAGCCTTTTATCCTGAGGTTGAATATCCTCCTGACAGCCCTCGGGAAGCAACCAGCGGCATCGCAACTATCGACATTTCAGTTCCGGTTACTATAGGACGTTTTACGGTTAATATTGGTGGCGAAAAAGATGTCAAGGTATATGGAAATGCTGCAGAAGATGCCGAATTTGTAAACCTGAGCATTGATATGTCAATCAAAGTAATAGCGGATACGAATGGCGAGTTTAAACTGGATGTAAACACCGGCGGAGTACCTCTTGGCGAATTCATGATCACCGCAGGAGAACTAGAAAAGACTGTCGAGGTAGTTTCTATAAAGCATGTATTTGATACAGGCTTGTCAGAAGATCCCTATCCCTGTATGTGTGGAATACATAACGGAACATTAACGCCAAATCAGACAATTACGGTATCCCAACTCTATACATATTCCTGCCCCGGTACATGCGGGCACACGGAACGAGTAACAATCTGGAACGATAGGGGCGTTATTGTAGAAGCCAATTGGACTGGCTATGATGGCGATTGGCCTAATATTACCTTTGATGCAGTTACGCTCGTAGCTGGCGAGACTTACAACTACAGCTTTTGCACCGGCTCTTACCCTCAAATCATTCATGAACGTACGGCAAATGTGACTGGAGGGACAATCACATGCACCCAATTCATAGATGCCAATGGAAAGGTATATATTGATTGGATTCCTGCTATAATATTATATTAAAATAAGTTATACTTTGCTGACAAATTGAGTATCTGTGATAGAGATGAACATGAGACATATTAATGTGGTGCCGTGCATATGTCTATTGTTGCTCTTTGCGTTCATAGCATCAGTAACAAATGCAGGTGCAAGCGTAACGGACCTGAATGTGAACCCCTCTGCTGTTGTACCGGGTGAGACGCTGTCAATATCCGGGAAGGCAACACCAAACGAGGCGGTATCGCTGAAATCGTCATTTGTGATGTCTTTACCTGTTTCAGAAGGTAAGTATTCAGAAGAATTCAAAGGCATTTACTTCCCGGCTGGCGAGAAGACATTTTCGGTAAGAGCCAAGAACATAAAAGATATTCGCGTTTCGTTAGGTCCGATACTGTTTTTGGGGGCAGTTGAATATCCCACGGATGGCCCCCGAAAAGCAACGAGTGGTGTTGCTAGACTTTCTATTTCGCTTCCTGTATCCGTTTTCGGGATTACTATTAATGTCGATGGCGAAAAAGATGTAAAGGTATATGGGGCAGCATTAGATGATGCAAGTTCTGTAATTCTGACAACTGACATGGAGATTAAAGTACCCGCAGATAAAAATGGTGATTTTAAACTTGACCTTGATACCGAGGGAGTCCCGCTCGGTGAATTCTCGATTGCCGCAGGGGGAAAAGAAAAGACTGTTCAAATTGTTCGTACTAAACCCGAACCAACTCCCACGCCAAGACCGTCTCATGATCGTGACAAAGAACCAGACATCACGCCTACCCCAACTATAACACCTACTATCGCCCCAACACCTTCATCAAGTCAAAAGTCTTCGATCGGTCCAACGTCTTCGCCAGGTCAAACGCAAACACCCGAACCTACGCAGAGTCAAAAGCAGACGGCAACATCCGAATCCACGTCGGGCCAAAAGCAAACACCAACACCAGAACCCACGCCTGATCAAAAGCAAACGTCAACACCAGAACCATCGCCAAGTCCTCCGTCACGCCTAATACCTGGCTTTGAAGCCTTTTTCGCTATTGCAGGACTAATTACAGTTGCATATTTGGTGCTAGCATTAAGAAGGAAATGAGATTAAATGATTTGTATTTGTATAGCTAAATAAAAAAACCACGAGATTTCACAAGATTAACACGAGAACTTGGGATCATCAGGGTATAAAGTAGTTAGTAGTGTACAGAAACTATGTTAGTATTATTCTTTTTCTCGTGTAAATCTGTGTAATCTTGTGGTTATAAAAAGGAGCTAAACAAATATAATGATTTTATTACAGCGAGTTCTTGAATAGCTCTTCGTCCTGCCCATAATTGCGATCCAATCGCAGTGCATGCTCGGCTTTTGTTAATTCCATGCTCAGATAAGCGGCATGTTCAACTAAGGAAATTAGGCCCAATCGTAGGATAGTATCCATCACCTCCTTTGCACTGTTGCCTATTATCCGCTTCCTGGTAGGTATATGTTCGGCATATATCATTGTTCTGTTTTCTACTGCACAAATACCTATTCTGAAACATCCCTTTGGATCTAGTTTCCACCCCTCAGTCATCATTGCCGGGATATTTAGCTCATCATGAAATCGCATGATCTGCTTCCTCCTCTTCTCCTTTAGCACTAAAAGGTCAAGTCCAATATCCTTGGGTGCGCTTTTACGTGTCTTTGCGAGCATCATCATCTCGGATGCGACCCGCAGCTCTCTTACACTGCCTCTCGCCTTGTCACTGTATTCGGGAGTGAAGAGAATATCGGCATTCAAGTCAGATGCTATACCTGCTAAAGTCGCGTTTACACCCGTTGAATCTGCGTCCATAAGCTCTGTTACATTTCCAACGCCGAAGAAAAGGGGTGTGCCCTTGTCTTCCGCCCGGAACAGGTAATAGTTATATATTGAATTAGCAATTCCATATCCTATTGCATTCAACACGGGGTCTGCAATTAGGTGCTTTATGCCATGTTCCTTAGCCAGTTTCAGGTTTGCAAATAGACTTTCAGGCGAGGAATCGGGAATTACAACCGCAGCAATATCATTCTTCGCTATCGCATCACTCACCTTTGGTATATTCTCGTTAGTCAGGCTGAGGACCATATCAACGCCTGTCTCTATCCCCGTAAGAATAAGCTCCTCGTCCAGAGTATCAACAGAAAGAGGGACGTCGTCAGCGACGGCTAAAGCTGCTTTTACTGCTCGTTTTACCTCGTCTGGTTTGGCACCGATATGAACGCCAAGATCTATTATGTCCGCGCCGTTTTCTAGGAAGTAAACCATCTTTCTTTCTATCGTATCAGCACTGAGCTGTGTTGCATCCACAATTTCCGCACAGACTTTCAGTCTCGCACCGCCACCTATTTTCACACCTTTTATCGCAAATTCCGGGTTTATATTGCATTCCAAAGCATCCAGGTGTGTCTTCGCATACTCTCTTCTCTTTATCGCTATAAGTTCATCGGCCGGTATTTGCGGCGATAATTGTATCTTCTCTGCGAATGGTAAAATATCTCCGAGATCATAGGCATGCCTGGGTCCCAACCGAATTGGCGTACCTATTTCTTTCTCTAAGCCACTAAAATCCGATTTGCAAAGACCCGAAACTAAAATCAAATCGGACTTTTCAGAACGGTAAATCTTTTCTAACGCTCTTTTCAACGATTTGGGAGTGGAGAAAGCAGCAATGTTTATGTCTTGTGTAAGGACATCGCACTTCACAGAGGTTACACTTCTTATAGCTTCTGTAACCATACCCGCTGCTTCCTTTCCTGTTGCTAATAATACGCGCATTAGCACTTTGTATTATATGGCGTTTTTGCTTTTCTTCTTCACGTTCAGCTTTTCTACGCCTTTTTTCCTTTTGAATTTCTTACTCTCCTTCTTCTCCAGATACAGCTTTAATAGCCCTGCGTTCAGCAGCCATGTATTCGCCAGATCCATAACGAGCCCGAAAAGAAGCACAAGCGATATATCCACCAATATAGGAATAGGCGCAAAATGAGAGGAAAACAAATGAATAGAAGAAGAAACGATGAACATGGCGAATACTGCAGATAGGGTAGTGAAAGTCATAGTTATGCCGGTTTTCATAGCTTTTCTTAT
This sequence comes from Candidatus Methanophagales archaeon, assembly GCA_030612835.1. GTDB lineage: Archaea > Halobacteriota > Syntropharchaeia > Alkanophagales > Methanospirareceae > Methanophaga. Next base: position 7,108 of record JAUWND010000002.1, read on the forward strand.
CTTCACATCTAAATCGCCTTTTTTACGGAGCAGATTGGTCGTCAATAGTATGTTAGAGTCCACGGAATAGCCAATGAGCATGAGCAATGCTGCTACCGTGCCGAGCGATAATTCCATTCCTATCAGATTCATACAGGCAATTGCGACAACGATGTCAGAGAAAGCGGCGAAGATTACTGCTAATGGTGGGATGATCATTCGGAACGCCACGAAGACAACAATAGCCATGAAAATAAAGGCGAATAGAATAGCCTTTAATGCCTGGGTTTGGTATTGTAACCCGAATTGTGCGCTAATACTCTCTAATTCGTACGTACCCACCCCATATTCGTTATTGAGCGTTCCTATCAGCCGGTCATACTCTAGCGAATCGCTTGTCAGATCGAATTCTATCCGCTTCTCATTCCCTACGCCTGTTTCACCTACGAGGATGACCGAATAACTGTCAAACTTCGCAGCTAACGCTTCTTTCGTTTCGTCTGTGCTTATCTTCACCCACGTACCGCCCGTGAAATCCATGCCTAAGTGGACCGGCGAACCAACGCTCATCTGCGTGTACGCGATCACGACGAAAGCGAGCAGCAAAAGGATAAGGGGTATCGCGATCAGTTTCTTCGCGGAATATTTCGTTATATCTATTTTGTCAAAGAAGCTTTCTTTCTCTCTCATACTAGTTTCTCTTTTATTGGCATATCCATATTGGATAGATAGGTATAAAGATTTATTTATGCTATTGTAACATTAAAGCATAGGAGTTATGTAATCATAATGACTATCATTTTGACCCAAAACGTTGGTAGATGCTAATAATGAAGAAGTTTGAGATACATGATGCGAAAGATGATGATTTAAAGCGAATAAGTGAACTTATGGGCCTTTCGCTGAATATAGAAGAGATGCGCACGATAAAGCGATATTTCCAGTTGAAGCGCAGGGCGCCAACGGATGTGGAGCTGCAGAGCATTGCACAGGCATGGTCAGAACATTGCTGTTACAAGAGCTCGAAAAAGATCTTGCAAAAATATATCTTCGGCATTGATGCGCCGCAGAGCATATTAGCGGTAAAAGAAGATGCCGGTGTGGTAGAATTTGATGCGGAGCATGCTTATGTCTTGGCGTTCGAGAGTCATAACCACCCTTCGGCGATAGAGCCTTACGGCGGTGCGGCAACAGGTATAGGCGGTATCGTCAGGGATGTGATCTGCATGGGTGCACAGCCTATTGCATTGATTGACCCCTTATTCTTCGGTCCTCTGGATTATAGCTATGAGAAGCTGCCTGCGGAGGTGAAGCATCCAAAGTTCCTGTTTGATGGTGTTGTTGCGGGTATAAGCGACTACGGGAATCGGATAGGCATTCCAACGTGTGCGGGGATGGTATATTTTGACGATGGCTACGTGGGCAATTGCGTAGTGAATGTAGGCTGCGTAGGGATAATGAAGAAGTCCGATTTGAGCAGAAGCATAGCACGTGAAGGCGAGGTGCTTGTTCTGGTCGGAGGTAAAACCGGGCGAGATGGCATACACGGTGTTACCTTTGCTTCGGTAGAGTTAACAGGGGAGGAGGAATTCAGAAGTGCCGTTCAAGTTGGCGATCCGATAACAAAGGAGCCGCTAATGCATGCTATATTAGAATCGAATGATAAGAAGTTGATAAGTGGGATGAAGGATCTCGGTGGCGGCGGGTTATCATGTGCAGTGAGCGAGATGTGCCATGCGGGCGGGTGTAGTGCAGAGATACAGTTAGATAGGGTGAAGTTAAAGGAAGAAGGGCTAAGCGCATGGGAGATCTGGGTTTCGGAATCCCAAGAACGGTTTTTAATCGGAACACCAGAAGCGAATGTGGACGAGCTGCTGGCGATATTTAATAAATGGGATGTGGATGCGGTGATTCTAGGACAAACATTTAAAAACCTTTCTTCTGAAGTGAATGCGTCACCAAAGAAACTAAAGATTATTTACCGTGGTGAGAATATATTCGAGCTGGATACAGATTTCCTTGTGTCATGTCCGCTTTATGAACGTACGATGAAGATAAAGGCACGAGATGAGGCGGAACCTCTAATGGATGCGCCTGATGACTATAATGTCATTTTAAAACAGTTGCTTGCAGCACCTAATATCGCATCTTGCGAAGGTGTTATAAGACAATATGACCATGAAGTGCGAGCGTCTACGGTGATAAAGCCGATGCAGGGGATAATAGGGAAAGAGACGCATGGCGATGCAGCGGTGATAAAGCCACTGGAAGAATCCTATATGGGACTCGCTATTACTTCTGACGTAAATCCATCATATTGTAAGATTAACCCGTTCTGGGGTGCTGCGAGTGCGATAGACGAAATATGTAGGAATTTGACTGCGGTTGGTGCAGTGCCACAGTCATTTGCAGATTGCTTGAATTTCGGTAATCCCGAGAAGCCGGACCGGATGGGGGACTTCTATGAATGCTGTCGCGGTTTAGGTCACATGGCTTCTTCGCTTGGCGTACCGTTTGTGAGTGGTAATGTGAGCTTATATAATGAGTCCGCAGCTATGAATGAATCTATCCCACCCACACCCGCTATTCTGGGCATAGGGATATGTGAAGACATAAGGGAATGCGTCACTGTGGATTTAAAGGAAGCGGGGAATTTACTGTTTCTTATTGGCGACACAAAGAAGGAATTGGGTGGCAGTGAGTATTATAAGTTGCGGTGTGTGGAAGGAGGAATAGTGCCGAGGACCGACCCAAAAGTGCTGAAGCGGTCTATGGTTGCGTTATTGGACACGATGAAGGCTGGGTTGGTAGCGAGCTGTCATGACCTTTCGGAAGGTGGGCTCGCAATTGCAGTATGCGAGATGAGTATGGGTGGCGATAGCGGCGTTTACATTGATATTGGTGCTGTAAATCCTGAACTGAGGGGCGATTACAAGTTGTTCTCGGAATCTAACACGAGGTGGGTGGTGGAGGTGCCGAGAGCGGAAGCAGGAAGGTTTGAAGCGTTGATGGCTACACATGGCGTTCTCATAACTAAAATAGGGTCGGTGATAAAAGATAAGCTGGTCAGTATAAGCGACAATGGCACGGAATTGGTGGATATTTCGATAGATGCTGTGAGAGCGGCATGGAGGAATCATCTTACGTGACGTAGCTGTAATCTTCAAAAGGCTTCATCAATGGATGAATGTCCTTATTAGCGATAGTTATGTGATATGGATGATCGCCAATACCATTGCCATCTGTATCACGCTCTATTTCCTTGATGTAATCAGCCCAATAGTTGCCCATGTAGTTTGTATATGTCGTTTTGTTATAAACATAGGCTATTTCGGAAATAGAATTCCAGGTAGTGGCTGAGCTAAGAGTACAAACGTTATCAAAATTGTTTATGAAGTTGTTGAGACAGATAATGTTGTTGAGCGAATTAACGACTAAAATGCCATTACTTTCGCAGTTTGACATGTTGTTCATGGTCAAGAAATTGTTGTTCGAGGAAGTTAAGACTATCCCGTCAGGGTTATTCAAGTTTGTGTTCATAGCTAAAAGGTTGAAGTTGGAAGCGCCCAGGCTGATGCCCCTTTTGTTATTGGTATTTGAGTTGTTGATTATGATATTGTTACACGAAGCAGATAGGGCGATGCCTTCATAGTTGTTTGATGTGCTAACATTCTCTATTCTCGAAAGCATCGAATAGACAAGCAAAAGACCAGCGCTATTTCTTGTTAGCGTTAAGTCTCTCGCAGTTATATTTAAGGAGTTTACGATACATACAAAGCCTGCATCGTTCGGTATCACACGATTTCGCTGACCCACCCAATAATAAACGGATTTCCCATCTACGAGGTTAGTAGCATCTATGCTTTGTGTGAGGTGATAAACGTTATCACCTGTAACACCGAAGTTGTAATAATTCCCATCCATCCTGTTGTTTTTTAACGTGCTGTTGCACGAAGCTTCCAGTGAGATACCAACCTCGTTATTTGCACTGGCCGTGTTGTTTATCATGGTATTTTCGTTTGAATGAATTAAGCTGATACCGATCTCGTTGTTCAAATTTGCAATGTTATTGATCAAGATATTGCTATTAGAAGAATCCAGGGAATAGCCATCGCGATTATTCGAGCGAGCTTTGTTTTGCACTAATAGGTTATCGTGCGCGTAATCTAAGCGGATGCCATCTTGGTTGTTCAATGCAAGATCATTGTTGTATACTGTATTACCATGCGAGTGCCACAAACGAATGCCATTGCGGTAATTTGATTTTACTACGGCATTATTGGATAAGGTGTTAGAATCAGAATAATCCAAGTAGATGCCATCGCCATAATTATCTGATGCTGTGTTGTTTACAATCGTGTTTTTTGTCGAATCAGACAAGAAGAAGCCATAAGCGTTGCCCACTGCCCTGTTATCTGTAATATTACAGTGATCTGCGTGAATATACAGTCCTGCGTAAATATACATTCCTGTTTCATTCCTTCCTATTGCGTTTTTCACTGTGAATCCCTTTATGCTCACGTAGTCGGCAGTCACATCAAATACATGTGCGTTTGCTTTCTCCGCTACAACAGTTGTATGCGCCGATCCGTTATCTGATCTAATCGTCAAACGCTTGTTTACTTTCACGTTTTCGTTATACGTGCCACCCCTCACGATAATCGTGTCACCTTCGCTAGCATTGTCCACAGCCCCTTGAATCTTTGCAAAATCATCCGGCACGTGAATTATCGAGTGTGACGAAGCGGTATCAGGATTTAATGTGTCATTACCTAAAGTCGCATCAACTGCAACTCCCGTTGCGATTAGCGCCAAACAAATGGAAAGCGCCAATAAGTTACTGCATATCTTATTCTTCATTTGGTTTGGTATGATCACACTTTATATTGTCACGCTATTCGGAGTGCACGGTGTCCCACCGTCTACAAGGCTCTCTTCCCATTCCCCTGTTAGATTTAGTTCAAGTGTTTTACCATTTCGCGATGCACCCCAGGAATTATGGTAGCTCACATCGTCAATAAAGGCCGATGATGCATCTTTCAGTGTTATGGAGTCCCCGATGTTACTTAACCAGAATCCACTTTCAATCACTGTACAGTTACACGTTGGATGTTCATTTAAGAACGTAGTTGCATCCACAGCGGCAATGGCATACCCTCCGGAAGGGATAACCATACTGCCCTTGCCACGAGTAAATTCGTGATACGCATTGGTAGAGGATTCAAAGAACTTCCAGCCGGTTATGTTTATGTCTTCCGGGCCACCATTAAATAGCTCAATCCACTCGCGATTTCTGTCTGAGCCGGGAGGATTGTACATTATCTCATTGATTTTTACATGATATGGTGTCAATGTTGCGTGTACGGGAGAAGTCTCGCCAGCCGATACCCACACATTTGTTGACCAACCCTCATAGCCATCAAGAGCGAGCGTAATTGTACTACTGCCGGGTGAAATCTCAGTGAAGGTGTATGGTGTCGTTACCGACGGACTATCAAACGAACCATCAGGGGTATCTAATTCTATCGTTGCGCCAGACGGCGAAGATGTTACGAAGATAGCCCCTTTTGTTGGTGGTGGGGTAGGAATAGGAGTCAATATTGCATGTACGGGCGAGATCTCGCCCGCTGATACCTGTACGGTTGTTGACCAACCCTCATAACCATCAAGAGCGAGTTCAAGGGTATGTGTGCCGATGGATAAATTAGCAAACGTGTATGGTGTTGTTAGCGACTGGTCAACAAAGCCATCTAAATCTATCGTTGCACCTGATGGTGTAGACGAGACCGATATAGACCCTGTTGTGGGTATTGGAGTCATTATTGCATCTACGGGCGAGGTCTCGCCAGCTAATACGGGCACATCTGCTGACCAAATCTCATAACCATCAAGAGTGAGGACAAGTGCATGAGTGCCAATGAGTAAATTAGCAAACGTGTACGGTGTTGTTACAGACGGCCCAACAAAGCCATCTAAATGTATCGTTGCACCCGATGGCGAAGAAGAGACCGATATAGACCCCTGTATGGGAATCCATGTTGTAGTGGGTAGAGCACTGAGTGGTGCAACAAAAACAGCGAACACCAAAATCAGCACGGCAACCGCAAAAGAACCTCTTTTTAGTGACGTGATCGCCGCTGAAGAAACGTTCCTTTCACTTGCTTTTTTTTCGGTCCGTTTCTTCTCTTTCATTCATTATCGCCCCCCATTACTACATATACTAAAAAAAATCGATATAAAAAGGTTTTTGTAATTACCCTTTTTCGCCCGGTTTTTATAGTTCAGATATTCTTTTCTCAAGATATTTTTTTAATTGGTTGTGAATTTTTCGTATATCATCAGTATCTGGCAGGGCGGTAATGATTTTCTCAATAATCCGCCTTTCTTGAATATAAAAGAATGTCGGTGTAAAGTTGATGTCGAATATCCAGCCCAGTTGCAGGAGTTTCATATCATTAAATGTTTTTAAATAATGAGAATTTGAAACCCTGTTGTTACGGAGATCATCAATAAAGCAAAGAGAATATTCCGGTGTATCGGGAAGTTCGAGTTCCAATGCGGGGTTACGATGCCTATGTCGTTCCGTATAATAATTTGTCACAACGTACCATATATCCAATTTGTCCGCATCCCGTATTAATTTTGAATGCAGTTCAGAGCTTTCATCAGCATTGTCGGGAACTTTACGTACATTGTGATATTCTATTGCGTTATAAACGATGGTTTGTTCCGTTTTTGTTAGTCTGCTTAATATGTTTGTCGCTTTTAAGACCTTTAGCCCAAGAGTTGCATGGTTCTCCGACATCCGATCATTAAAAGTGCCGTATGTCTTGAATTGTTCAAAACGACCTATGTCGTGAAATAATGCAATTGTCTCAGCCAGACGAAGTGCATTTCTATTTAGATTCAGCGCTTTGCCTAACCGAAGAATCTCCTTACAAACACGTAACGTATGTTCTTCTTTAAGTTTGATATTCTGTTGGATTTTTGGATCTTCTGTGTAAAAAGATTTGACATAATTCCGAAACCATGAATGGAAAAATGCAGTGTCCACATCATTCTCTATCATATATATCATGTTTATCCCTCTTGTTGTTTAGCTCTTTTTATCTACACTTCTACTTCTAGCTTTGTTTTGTCATTTGGAGTACCTTGAATACAAATGCATGATTAACGCGATATTCTGTAATCTCTTTTGGCACTTCTCGCTCTTACTTACACTCTATCACAGATGAGAAAATACGACTTTTGTCGCATCTACCCAGTAACGCCCAAAACCGCCGACAAAGTGCCCTATCTCTACCGCTGATATGTTCTCTGGAATGGACGCATTTCCAGAGAGAATGGGAAGCAGTATCAACAGCGCAAGCACTATTAACACAATTATCGTTAAGATCCGCATTTTTATGTCTCACCTCTAAACTAATTTTTATTCCTCATTTTTATTTTTATTCTCTCGCTATAAAAATGTATCGCTCACTTGCTTAATTATGTATTACCTTGCCGTGAAATGAAAACACGGAAACAATAAACGCAATTCCGGCAACTAAGACTATTGTCGCTCCCGAAGGTAAGTTAAATGCATAAGACAGCCATAACCCGCAAATAGTCAAGACTGCAGAAAGGAAAACTGAAATGCACATCATACCACTCAAACGATGTGTAAATTGTCTGCCTATTGCAGCCGGTATGGTTAATAGAGCAATGACTAAAATAACACCCGCAACCTTTATCAATACCACCACGGTCAGTGCAATAAGACATAAAAGGAGAAGGTATAATCGCTCCGTGTGAAGACCAGCCGCAGTTGCATACTCCTCATCGAACGAAATCGCCTGAAATTCACGGTGGAATAAAAGCACCACCACGATTATAGCGGCATCTAAGCACAGCATCATGATTAAATCCGAAGTAGACACCATTAAAATACTCCCGAATAGATAGCCAAACAGGTCCGGCGCATATCCAGGTGTCAATCCGATGAGTATAATGCCGAAAGCCATACCCATCGCCCATAAAATGCCTATCGCGGTATCTTCTGGTATTTTCGTCCTCCTCCCGATGACGCCCATGCTCAGTGCAGATGCGATGCTAAACGGAATAACACCCAAAATAGGGTCCACACCCAGGAAATAGCCCAGGCCAACACCACCAAAGGCAGCATGTGCTATTCCTCCACTGATGAATACAATCCTCTTCACCACAACGTAGACGCCGACAATACCACATGCAATGCTGGCTAATAACGCGGCTATAAGCGCGGTTCTCATGAATTCATACTCTAAAATTCCGATCATCTTTACTCCGTGTATAATAGAATAAGTATTCTTGTGCATAGCCTGCAAACTTACCATAATGCAGTCTGGCAAAAGAGCTCAGTTCCCTGTATTCTGAAACCGTAAGCGGCTTCTCCGTACCGTCTTTAGTTCCCGGAATACCAGCCCCTCTTATTTGATATATCACACGCCTGACCCAAACATCAATAGGGAAAGCCTCTAATTTATCAAATGCGAATAAAGAAACGCAATCTGCAACTTTTGGACCCACTCCAGGCAATGAACGCAACTCATCTCTGAGCTTGAGATAATCTGAATTTCTCAGCTCCTCCAGCAGATTTGGATTGTTCTCGACTTGCTTTGCAATCTCCGATAGATATTGCGCTCTGTATCCCACTTTACACTGCTTAATTTTGTTTACACTTGCCTTTGCGAGCTTCTTCACTTTTGGAAAGGAGAAGAAAGCTTTGCCATTAACTACAATTTTATCACCAAACTTTTCGGAAAGGTTCCGGAGCATATTTTCGATAACCGCAATACTGGCATTTGTCGCACAGACATAAGAGATTAGGCAGTCCCAGACGCTCTGTCTGACAATCCTCAACCCGTTGAACTGTTGAATGGCTTTATTTATCTCGACATCCTTATTTAATGTCTGAAGTATGTTACTGAGGTCATCATCAAGACGGAAGTAACTCTTTATAAACTCCTCCGCCACATCTTCGGGATATGCAGTGAAATGCAGTTCGTCACCTGCCTGTCTTACTTTTAGGATGTTTCCATCTACAATCCCATACCACCAGCCATTTGCTTTTCCCCATCGAAATACCTGACCGCAACTTAACGTGTAATCCAAATTGAAATGGCTCTCGAGTTTCATCTACCTATGCTCCTTCAACACTCTATGAGGAACGCCATGCGCTATTATCTCTACGGGACAATGATAAGTGACTTCCAGGTCTTCTGCCGTTAACTCTTTTGAGTTATGATAAAAAAGCCTGCTGTTAAGACATGCGATTTTATCCACATAAATGGAAACCGCACTGATGTCATGGGATACTAAAACAATCGCCATTTGCTGCCTTAGTTTCTCAAAGAGTTCATAAAGCTCGGTCTGCATATGCGAATCAACACTTGCCATCGGCTCGTCTAATAGAAGCATTTTCGGCTCGGTTACCAGTGCACGCGCGATAAAAACACGCTGCTGTTGCCCGCCAGAAAGTTGCCCTATTTGAGAATCGCGATAATTGTGCATTTCCACGGTCTCCAGAGCATCATAAGCAAGCTTCTTATCCTCTTTACTATATCTTCTGAACCGTTTCATCTGTCCCACACGTCCCATCAGCACTACATCCAGGACATTTATTGGAAAGTCACGATCAAAGAGGCTGTACTGGGGCACATAGCCAACGAATTTACGGCCTCTCTCTGGCGTATGTCCAAAAACAGTGATTTCACCGCGACTCGGCTTCAGTAAGCCAAGAATGAGTTTAAGGAGACATGTTTTTCCGCCGCCATTTGGTCCTATTATACCCAAGAAATCACGATCTTTTATTGATAGGTTTATCCCCTCCAACGCAGGCATATTGTCAAAATATAACCATACATCTTCCAGTTTTACTATCTCACTTCTTTCTATCATTATTAATTATTCCATCTCCAGAGATAGTGCCTCGACTATGCTTCGCATATTGGCAGTATAATCAAGAGGAAGCGGGTCTATAAAAACGGTTTGCCCGTCAATCTCATGTGCAATCACTTCTGCATCATCGGTCGCAAATTGCGGCGCCACATAGACATAAGACAGGTTATATTGTCGCGCTTGATCAATGCAATTCCGGATGACTTTAGGAGTGGGCGCTTTTCCTTTATGCTCAATTGCAATTTGCGTTAGATTATATTCCGATGCAAAATATCCAAATGCTGGATGGTAGCTCATAAAGACACGAGTGTTAGTAAAACAGTCAAGTCGCTCGTGGATGTATGCGTCAACGTCATCGAGTTCTTGCAGATATTTGTCGCGGTTTGCAGTATACTCTACTTCGTGCTCATGATCAATCTCGATGAGCCCATCGCAGATATTCTCCACCATAACTTTGGCATTGAGTGGCGAATTCCAAATATGTGGATCTTTTCCCATCCTCGTGATACCTTTAGCGCAATCAACAACTTGCATATCGGCATTGACAGCCATGATTTTGTCCATCCATGCATTCTCAAATTCCACTCCTGAACCAACCTTGAAGTACATCTTCGCCTTGCTTACCGCCCTTAACTGACCAGGCGTTGGCTCATATGTATGGGGACTAGCTCCCGAGGGCACCATTACCGTCACCGCTACGTTGTCCGCACCGATCTCTTCTACAAAATCCGCTTGTGGTACTATGGTTACTATAACTCCTATCTGTTCGTCTTCCGCTCTCTCACCCCCAGGGGCTATGCATGCGATTACGCAGGCAACGGCTATCAAGCAGCCTATTACGATCCAGCTCCTATTATCCATCTTAATAATATTTGCTTTTATTATTAATAATATTTGTAAGGGTATTTATAACTGTATTATTAAAACATATTTAGAATAATTTTAGAATAATATAATATAATATAATATATAGAGAAAAATGGCTGTTATTAGCATTTCATTAAATGATAAACTGTTAACGGAGATTGATCAGCTTCAGGAAGAACTCGGGTTCTCTGGGCGGTCAGAAGTGATACGGGCAGGAGCGAGGATGCTGCTCGCGGATAATAGAGAGAAGGAGAAGTTAGAAGGCAGGTTGAATTCCGTTCTTTTGCTCATCCACTCCCAGAAGGTGGAAGATACGGTAACAGTGATAAAGCATGAGTTTGAGGATATTATAAGTACACAGATTCATAACCACTTACGAGAGGACAAATGCATCGAAGTATTCATATTAGAGGGAGACGCAGCACGAATAAAGGATTTGGTTAGGCTTTTCCTGACAACCAGAAAAATGGATTATGTCAAGTTGATCGTGGCATAACTTGAACTTTGATATAAAAGGCTATGCGTTATAGTAATAACATAATAAATTGCTTAAGGCTTGCAATCTCGTTATTTCCGCCTTTTCCGTTTTTCAGCCATATAATTTCTCGCGAGTGCTTCCATCATTTTCCCTTTCTTCTTCGCTTTCAAGTGACCATCCTCTGTCATCATGTCATCCACTCTTATTTGCGCATCTAAGTTCTACCAATCCCCTTACTACACGTGAACATACACAGTAGGGTCTTCTACACCCGCATCTTTGAAGCCTCTACGCCGATGTTGACATGACTCGCAAATACCACAATGCTTCTTCTCACCGAGATAACAGGAATAAGACAATTGTAAAGGTGCTTTTACATCTACCCCTTTCTTTATTATCTCCGGTTTCAGCAAATCCACTAAAGGCGCTTTTACCGTTGGCGGCTGGCAATAAGAAGCCACCGCTTTCTCCAATACCGCATTATACCTAACAACAAATTCCTTCTCGTTATCGGGATATGACCTCGCCTCCTCTGCATTGAACCCGACGAAGATAGCATCTGCGGAAATAACTTCTGCAAAAGCACTCGCATTCGCTAAAAGGATTATATTCCGGCATGGTACCCAAGTAGATGGAGTCTCTTTCTCTTCATCCAAATTCACTTCTCCGCTTACCGGGACTCTTCTCTTGAGGTCCGTCAACGAGGACCCGCCAAGCACCTTCAAAAATGGTAGTTCCGCAAACTTCAACTCATTTGCATTTAAATAAGATGCTATTTCTGCTACCGCTTCTTTCTCCCGTGCCTCCGCTCTCTGTCCGTAAGACGCATGGAAGAGGTGCAACTCGTAGCCTTCTTCTGAGGCTATTGTAGCAGTAACAGTGGAGTCTATTCCGCCAGAACATACGCAAACAGCAATTTTGGTCATTTTGCTTAATTTCTATTTCCATTCATGATTTATGATACTAAAAAGATATTGTAAGACACCTAGGTGCCCCATCATTTCCAGTGGAAGTTTTTAAACCGTATATCCTTTATATACATTAAAAGGAAGTTATACCTTATATACCGTATATACTTTATATACCGTATATACCTTATTTATACTATGAAAAGGTATAACGAAAAGTAGGTGTGGGGAAAATGGAGGAAAAAATATTAGTATTTGGAGAAGGGAAGCGCTGGATAGAGTATTTCTCAGAGCTTGATGAAGTGGGCTTGGTGAGAAGCGCACTAGCAAATGTGGTACGAGACGACCCCGGTACATTAAGTGTATTACTGCGCACGGCAAGGCCTAGTGGATGTTCCTACGATGAACTAATAAACAAGGTAGGCGATGTAGAAGAAGTTAATAAGGGACTTGATAAACTCTTAGATGTTGGAATTCTGACTGCAAAGTGGGAATTCAATAAAGAAGAAAATACTTATGAAAGGAGGTTCTTTAATCGAGGTGAAATAGCTAAGAATTTTGAGGAATTTTCAGACGTTGATGATAGGGATATCATAGATTATCGTCATAAGCTTTTAAAACGCTTATTCCTGGAAGAGTTTACATAACTCATTTACAAAATTTGGTATTTTTGTCTTTTCATACTTATTATCTAAGTATTCCCATTTGCAGTCCAATGAATTTTTTAATTTATCTTTGACTTCACTTTTAAGAAAATAATCTTTAATAAATGTCAATATAACCCTCTTAGTCACCTCAAATAATATACAATCTACGCATATATTCTCATATTTCACATTTTTCGTACAAAGCTCACAAAATCTCTTTTCTAAACCGGAATAATTGCAGCTTCCTATGTTTCCTCTTATAATTTTTGGATTGACTATTGGAATTATCTGAAATTTTTCTATCATTCCATTTTTAAAGAAGAAAATGAAACGAATCTTGCACTGAAAATTGGAGTTCCCTATACCTATATTCCGTATGTCGTCACTTATCCATTCTTTACAGGGCAAGTTATAGATAGTTATTTTCTTTTTATCGGGATGATAATACTTAATATCCGGTTCATAGACAGAACCAGATATTTTATTGCTTATATCCACCAGTATATACCATATCATTTCATAAGAAAGTGGTTCCTTAAATTTCCCCTCAATTTTCAGATGATCGGGGTCTATAATTTCACCTGTATGTGCTAAAAAATCTATTATTCTTGTTACATCCTTTATGAATTTTTCCTTTTGTTCTTTATGTCCTATATCTTCATCTTTAATAATAGATGTAATTTTCTCCCCCCATTTTGCCTCCAATTTTTTCCCCCACTCAGGATTGCTCTCATTCAATAAATATGCACAAATTTTAATGTTCCCTCTTCTGACTAAATCCTTTATGAAATCATCTGAGGTATTTTTTGATTTATAGCTCGTACCATCTCCATTTTTATATACTTTGGAGATATCTTTCAACGTTTTTTGAGCTTTTTCTAAATTCTCTGAGACGATTTCAGAGATGTCATCAAAAAACTTTTTTATGCTTTCTCCATCATCAATAGCATCATCGAATACTATCATCTTCCATTTTTTTATTTCTTGTACATTTTTAGCACTCCCCAATTTTATCCTTAATTCATTCTTAAATTCTTCATCTGAATATATCTTCAATTTGTATTCTTCTGTTAATTTTTTGTAAATGCCAGTATGTTCAACAAAAGTATAGCCCTTTCTAAGTAATAATATTAATATTTTGTATTCATGTTTTTTGGCATATCCTCCAAGACTTTCCATAACTTCTCTAATGTCCTCCTCAAATTCTTCTATTTTTTTTTGAAGTAATTTTGGTATTTTTAGCTGCGTCATTTAGATCACCCCAGACTATTTACCCAACTAAATAGGATATCGCCCATATTAGCATCTTCTGACTTAACTAACTTATCCTCATCAATCCTTATTGTAATAATATCACCCAAAATTTTAAGGTTAGGGACTATATGAAACTCTAACTTTATTCTCTGGTTATGCCCTCTACTTCTATCAAACGTAAATTGTTTAGCCGTTTCAAGTTTATTTTTGCTGTTTTTCCACTTAAGTATAGGTTTAAATCTGCTAAATAATTCTTGACCGACTATATCCTTCGGCTCTTCGTACGGGATAACAGCACGAATGTTTTTTATGCCATCAATCGTTCCAATATTCAAATATATCTTTCTGCAAGGGAATATCCTCACATTTTGGTCCCCCAATGCAGTCACACGATTCCACTCTTGTAGCTCATCGCATAAAATCAAGAATTGGGTTAACAAAGTGCTAAATATACATTTAATGTCACTGTGGAGAGCAATAGCAACGGAACTTTCTATTATCAAAGCAATCGCTGAAGGATTTGCCTGTCCTATGATAGCGTTCCTTCCCTGCTTAGAAATTCTGCCTGGAGAAAGAAAAGAACATGCTAAGAGACTCATTGGACCATGATTAAAATCTTTTGCCTTATTTTCTATTATACCGAGGATACGTTCATCGGATACATACCGTTTTAAGAAAGAAATCAGTTCCTTCATCGCGTCTTCCGCTTTAGACAACAAAGTTTCCTTGTAAATGTTTAGCGTTCCATTTTCTTTTAGAATGGTGTAAATATCTTCCCTATCAGTTATTTTCCATTTACGCTCCTCCTCACTCCTAGTGGAGGAATCTTTAGAAGGAGAAAATCCTTTGGTTTTGAAAATATCCCTCAATTCTTCTGAGATTACACATTGGTTCAAGCTATCTTCGATTTTTTTCACTCTTTTTACATCTATGCCAAACAAATATGTTTTCTTTACAGACAAGCCGAGATCATATATCCTATTAATATCTTTAGTAGCTTTAACAGCATCTTCTATTGGCCTTCCAAAATCGTGGTACAAGGAAGTAAGCATCCACGCTATTAACACGTCTTTAAATTCAATGAGCCTAATATCACCAATCAAATCACTAGTCTCAATGCCTGTTAATAATACTTTAAATTTTTCTTCGCCAATAATAGCTCTTATATCCTCTCGGAACCGTTTTCTCCAAAATTCTTTGTCGTCATATAAAATATATATGCCTAACAGGAACACTCTGAGTTGATGAATTATGTTATCTCTCCGGTAATCACTTATTTTGAGAGCGTGTTCTTGAGTCCGCAAAAAATAATCATAGAAATATTTATTAAAACTTCCCAAGGAGTAATCCATTTTTTTGGTCGCAATCACCCCAAAAATTATTTCATAAATATCTTTTACTATTTCCAATTGATTATCAAATTCATCGTCTTTATCACTAATTTTTCTGAACTTCTCCAACAGTTCTATTAATTTGATCTTTTCATCATCTTGCACCCGGTTACTGTCTAGTCCCTCAATCCAAACATTGATTTTCTCCACTTGCTCATCTCTTATTTCTCCTGTTGCTAGCCCCAAATCTATGCCGATTTCGTTAAAGATGTCTCTATATTCATCGTATTCGTTGTAAAGTAAATTGTAGAATCTATTGATCAAGATTCTATCAGAGATTTCAACACTTCCTTCCATACTTCATGAAGTACTCCTTGAAATCTTTTTTCATCTTCTCAGCCACATAAACCTTACCCTCTATTTCCTTATTCAAAAGGAAATCGAATATCTCGGTTATCTTAAGTATTGAATACATTATTAAGTGTCGCTCTACAAGCAATTTTTTATCTACATCGCTCAATTCTTCTCTATCAACCGCCACGAGGATACCTTTCGGCTTCACATTCCGCACCACCGTCAATTTCGACCACGACTCCGCTTTTGTAGCGCCAGTTGTGATGACATCATCCACTATTATTACGGTATCTCCGTCTCTCAAATCACCGATAATGAGTTCCTCTGCAGGAACTCCATGTGCCTTCTTCTCCTTCCTGTCGTAACCCCACCTTTTATCTATTTGATATACTTCGCTCAGTCTTGCTGCCATGAGAGCTGATAGCGGAATACCTTTATAGGCGGCACCATGAATATAATCAAAATCAGTGCCTATTTCCGCAATCGCTGCAACATATGCATCTGCCACTTTCACTGCATCTCTTCCAGATCTCATAGCTTCTGCAATATTTATGAAATATGGAGAAATGCGCCCACTTTTCAGCTTAAACTCCCCAAACTTTATTGCACCTGTCTGGATCAGATGTAGAAGAAAATCCTCTTTGTATCCCTTCAGTGGCATCTTTCTATAGCCTCCTTGTAAATTTCCTCTGCTGCTCTTTTAGGATTATCCGCTTCATAAATTGCCCTTCCAACAACTTCATAGTCGGCACCGTTAATAATTGCATCACCTGGGTTAGCTCCTTGAGCTTTTATTCCGGGAGATATTACGTACGCATTTTTCACGATTTTCACTAGCTTCTTTACTCTCTCCGGCCTAGTCGCAGGTAAAACTACGCCATCAACACCTATATCCTCCACCATTTCTGCTATTTTCTCCGAAACTGGCTGAATATACTCATCACTTCCCGGATGTGTCATCTCCACAACTGCAATCACGTCTCCCAGACCTAAATCAACTATCTCGTTTAATACATCAGAACCGACAAAACCTTGCACTATCACAGCGTCTGCTCCTGCACCATAAGCGTTTTCTGCTATTTTTCTGCTTATGTAAGGGATATCAGCAATTTTTCCATCATATATCAGTGGCAAGTCTGAAAACTCTTTTATTTTTGCTATTATTCCTTTGCCTGTTTGCATCTCAAGTGTTCTCCCAATCTTAATTGCGAAATTGCCTTCCGCTCCCTTTAGATCCTTTGCCAAATTAGCTGCAAAATCAACATCTTCCATATCGAATGCTATAATCAGTCCATGCTCCTTTTGCATCCGCATATTCATCACCATTAAGGTTGAGATTACAAATTAATAAATAAATTGCTATTTCTTCTTCCGCTTTTTAGTAAGGAACTCCAGATTCAACACGTAGAATGAGATGCTGTTGATAGATTTTTAAAGAAAAGTGTAATGGCTAAGGCGGGATAAGACAAGGGGCTATCCCTACTTACTGGTATTTTCTTCCCGATGTTTCTAGATCAATTACTATACCCGCACACCCCACCATTTCCACTGGAATTGTCATTCTTATATGTCGTGAGGGTCCCGTATAATATTTAGGAATACAATCCTATTATTAGCTATAAATAAAATTACTATGACAAAAACACAAATCCCCTACGGCTCGAAGCTGATAGAGATCGACATAGAAGGAGAACTATTAGACCCTATCGACAAAAGTGTTGGCAAAACCAAAAACCGCGATGTAATAAAACACGCACTCCAAAATCCTATTGGTACAAAACGGCTACGAGAGATAGTAAATACGCAAAAAGATACGGCGATTGTAATTGTCGTGGACGACCACACGAGGGACGCCCCTACCGAGAAGATGCTTGATGGTTTAATTGAAGAAATCGGGCATACCGACCAGATCACCGTGCTCGTGGCTTGTGGTACACACCCCCCACCAACAGAGGAAGATTTAAAAAGTATACTTGGTAAACATCTCTCTCGCTTTGATGTGGAGATTCATAATTGCGATGCACAAGATCTGGTATACGCAGGTACGACAAGTAGAGGGACGCCAGTGAGTTTAAACCGGACTTATATGGACGCAGATATAAAAATTCTAACGGGCGATATAACTCTGCATTACTATGCTGGATTTGGAGGCGGACGAAAGAGCGTACTCCCGGGTATATCTTCACGCGAGTCGATAAAAAGGAATCATGCTCTCCTTGTTGATGAACAAGCTAAAATAGCTAATACTGAAAATAATCCAGTACATTTAGACATGTGTGAAGCAGCATCATATGCTCCGCCTGACTTTGTGCTAAATGCAGTCGTCGATGCATCGGGGGATCTGATAGAAGGATATGCAGGAGAGTTAAATGCAGTGTTTCTTAAAGGTGCTGACGCGGCTAAGGACCTGTACCTACGTAAAACCACTAATTTATTTGACGTTCTTTTGGTTAGTGCCGGTGGATTCCCAAAAGATAGGAACTTGTACCAAGCCACAAAGGCTATTGAAAATTGCTTTCGGGTAATAGTCCCGGGTGGGAAACTGATTTTAGTAGCAGAAAGCCGTGAGGGAATAGGTGACCAATATTTTGAAGAGTGGATGAACAAATATGCAAGCTATGAAGAAGTAGAAGAGGCAATAAAAGCGAACTTTGTACTTGGAGGACATAAAGCATATTATATAAGAAGAGTAATGAAGTACTTACAACTGTCTCTTGTATCAAATCTCGACACAGAGACGATAAAGAGATGGGGAATAAATGCCTATACGTCTGTATCGGATGCAGTTAAAGAAGAAATAAATATAAACGATAAGATTAAAGTGGGTATAGTCAAAGATGGTAAGGATACTTTAATAGTTCCTGCACTATAAGGAGTAAGTAGCATGGTTAATCTAGCAAAACAGAAGAGGATAGCGGCAAAGGTGATGAAGGTCGGACTAGGGCGAGTATGGATCGACCCAGAGGCGACAGGAGATGTAGCTGAGGCTATTACGCGGGAAGATATTCGAGGCTTAGTAGAAGAAGGCCTCATAAAAAAGAAGCAGAAGAAAGGTGTTAGTAGAGGTAGAGCAAGGGAAGTAGCGATTAAAAAAGCTCTTGGACGCAGAAAAGGTCATGGCTCCAGGAAAGGTGCAAAAGGAGCGAGAAGAGGAAAAAAGAAAGTGTGGATAACAAAAATAAGGGCTTTACGAAGACAATTAAAAGAGCTTCGGGATGAAGGGAAGATAGACAAAACAACGTATCGTAGGTTATATCTTAAAGCTAAAGGAGGCGAATTCAAAAGTATAGCTCACTTAAATGAATTCATAAAAGTGTAATGCGTAGAAGTAAAATTATATTAACGAAGTTTAATGTAAAAAAGGAAAGATAAAAGATGGCAATAGGTCCAACATATCGGGTTCCGTTTCGAAGGAGGCGGGAGGGTAAAACAGACTATCGGAGAAGATTGAAGTTGTTATTCAGTAGAAAGCCACGCGTTGTAGTAAGAAAGAGTAATAAGCACATTAGGATGCAATTGGTGTTGTTTGATCAAGCAGGCGATAAAACATTTGTTTCTTCTACATCTTCAGAACTAAAGAGATTTGGCTATGAAGGTGGAACAGGTAACATACCTGCAGCCTATCTTACCGGGCTGTTATTCGGTAAGAAAGCTAAAGAAGCAGGTTTTGATGTGGCCATCCTTGATACAGGGCTACAAACACCTACCCATTGTTCTAAAGAATATGCAGCATTAAAAGGAGTTGTTAATTCAGGGATGAAGATACCGCACGATCCCGCAGTTTTCCCATCGGATGAACGTGTTAGGGGAGAACATATAGCTAATTTTAAACAAGATACTTCTATCCTAGATAATTTTGAACTGGTGAAAAAAGGGATATTAGCTGAGAGCGGAGAGGACAAAAAAAAGGAAAAAGACAAGAGAAGATGAGTAGAGAACCTAAAAGAGGATCTAGAAAAGAGTCCTGGAAAACGAAAGAAAAGTGGACGCCAATAACAAAGCTGGGCTCATTAGTACAAGACGGCGAAATAAGAAGTATAGAAGAAGCTCTCAAATCTAGGTATCCTTTGAAAGAGTACCAAATTGTTGATGCTCTACTTCCGGATCTTAGTGAAGAGGTCCTGGATATAAATCTTGTACAAAGGATGACTGATTCCGGAAGGCGAGTGAAGTTTAGAGTTTGTGTAATAGTAGGAGATAAAGAGGGTTATTTGGGTATAGGCTTAGGTAAAGATGCTCTTGTCCGCAGCGGTATTGAGAAAGCGGTAAAAATTGCAAAAACTAATATCACTTATATTGAGCGTGGATGTGGTTCTTGGGAATGTGACTGTAAAGATAAGCATTCGATCCCGTTTAAGGTTATTGGTAAATCAGGCAGTGTAGAAATAACGTTAAAACCTGCGCCAAAAGGTATCGGTCTCGCAGCTGGAGATGTACCTAAAAGCGTCTTAGCATTTGCCGGTGTCAATGATATATGGGCCAAAACAAAAGGTAAGACAAGAACTACATTTAACCTTGCTTTGGCGACATACGACGCTTTAAGGAACACTGCATTAGTAAAAACTATGAATTAATTTATTTATGGGGAAATAAAAATGCAAGCAATAGTAAAACTTAGAGGAAAAGTAAGTGTGAGACCAGAGATAAAGTATACATTGAATCTTTTACGGTTACATCGGGTAAACCACTGTGTAGCAGTTGATGATAACGTGTATTACAAAGGGATGATACAGAAGGTAAAAGATTACGTAGCTTGGGGTGAGATTTCAGAGGATATGCTAGAGGTATTATTGGAAGGAAGAGGCAGGCTAGAAGGGGGAAAGAGATTAACAGAAGAGTACTTAAAGGAGAATACGCCTTTTAGCACGATAAAAGAACTAGCTCATGCATTGTACGAAGGTAAAGTAAACATGAAAGATTTAAAGGAATACCAAATCAAACCTGTTTTTCGACTTCACCCACCAAGAAAAGGGCACAAGGGTATAAAACGGAGCGTTAAGCAAGGAGGAGAACTAGGCTATCACGGCGATAAAATAAACGAGTTGCTATATAAAATGCGTTGAGTAATTTTATTTGATAATTACCGTTGATTAGGTTCCCTAACAGAATCTAATCTTAAAATGATGACCGTGAAGAAAGAGCCTTGGAAAGAATGGAAACATATTACCAAGCTTGACCCTGACAAACAAATCACAGAAGCAGCGCTTGAGGCTATTGTAGAAAGTGGAACAGATGCTATAATGATTTCTGGCACTCAAAACATTACAGATAAAAATGTGTCACAGTTGACAACTCTCCTTAAAGACTATAAAATACCGAAAATATTAGAACCTGCAACTCCTGATGCGGTCGTTTACGAAGGAATAGATTATATCTTCGTGCCTTTAGTGCTTAATTCAATGGATTTGGAGTGGATTATAGGGAAGCATGTAGAATGGATAAAAACTCACAAGATAAATTGGGATAGAGTTATCCCGGAAGGGTATATCGTTTTGAATCCGGAATCTGCAGTAGCGAAACTGACTAAATCTGTTACCAACTTAACCACTGAAGAAGTCAAAGCTTACGCAGAATATGCAGAGAAATATCTTCGTCTTCCTATCATATATGTAGAATATAGTGGGACATATGGTGACTCAAAACTCGTAAAGGATTTGAGTGAATTAATAAGCGAAGCATCACTGTTCTACGGTGGTGGAATAGACACAAAGGAGAGGGCTATCGAGATGAAGTGCTATGCAGATGTTATCATAGTGGGAAATGTGGCGTATACAAACGAGGAGAAATTTCTTAATACTGTTCCCGATCTGTGATTAAGCTTGCAGTGGAAATGGTGGGGTGTGTGCCTTATCAAAACAAAGCCCCTGTTACTGCTTCTGATTTTATCTCCAGCAGATACCCTGTATAAACTGATTTCTTTATCTCACAAATCTCTGACAGTTTCTTATTCCCTATCTCTATCTCTTTTATCTTCTCTATATCCTCCTCTTCTATCTTTACTCGTAAACCATCCAGTTGTATAATATTAGGCAATTCCTCTCCCATTTTAGGAGGGATAGTCTTCTCTATCATATCTTTTATGAACAAAGGAGAAGCAGCTATTGGGTCCTCCTCTATATCTAACCTCTTCTCAGCCAAAGCTCTTTCTAACTCTGAAGCTACATTATATAGTAGATCTATTTCATCTTTACTTCTCATTCTAGCAGTCTTCCGCCCTACACCACCTACATAGTGCTCCAATTTCATGTCTGACGGCCCTCCTACTATTATATAGGGAATGTCAATGCTTTTGCATAATTTTACTTTCTCTTCTATGCACTCTTCAAAAGTACCAAAAATAAACACCGCCGCATCAAATTCCTCTATCATCTGCTTCTCTTGCGTTGTCATCTGCGCTATCCTCCTCCCAACGCCTCGGGCCAGCCCCATCATATTAGTGATCGCACCACTTCTACGCAGAAATTCTGCTATATCACACATCGGATCGACAGCGTGATGCTTTCCAAGAGAAGGAACAACTATTATTATCTCAGTTCCAGCCAGAGGCAACTCCTTGTACTTCCCACCAAGTTCCTTTATCTTATTCCTTATTTCTCGCTCATCCTCTTCGGGGAATGCTAAATGCATCATTGTCTCGGTCTGCATAACAGATTCTTGCAATATAAACCCGCCTAAATCCCCTACTAACTCTTTCAGCTCGTAAAACTTATACACTCCCCCTTCAAACATCATTATTTTATACATACTTACTCACTATCTCTTCCGCTTTATTCTTCTGCCCTTCTCCTATCGGATTTTCTGAAGCTATAATAGTAACAGAATTGGTAGAATGCATAGGTGATCGAACTCTTGCACCTTCTGGTATTATAGTATCTAAAGCATACAAAATTCGTGTTACTAAATCATCTTTCGGGTCATAAAGTACCAAATCTAAGAGTTCCTTTATTTCATTATCCTCTAGTTTCAATAATAGCTCCAATCTGCCTACTTGCTCAACTTTCTCTCCGTATTTATCCCAAAGTAAGGCAAGTAATTTAGGTGCATATCTCTCTGTAGTAATCCGTAACTTTTTCCCTTCCTGGAGCGTTATGTCCCAAACCGTAACAGGTCTTGACACACGCCCTATTTTAGCAACGATAATAAAAATAAACTCCTTCGGGTTGCAATGCATATAAACATGGTCTATATTACTTCTTAGCCCGGCATCTCGAAAAGTATCCTGACAGATCCTCGCGTATGACTCATTTGCAAAATCACTCACCCCTTCTACTTTTACCTCCATCTCAACCACCTTCTCCCTTATTATCTTTATTTTATAAAGGGAACATAAATTTAGTAACTTATTTATATATTCCTTTTTTGCTTTTTTATCCTCTGGCCCGAGACGCACCCACTGCCTTGGGTGCCACCTATGGGATTTCCAGGGCTTCCAAATTGGTGCATACATCTTCCAAGAACCGCGGCCCCCCTCCCAAGTGCATCATCTGCGAAAATCACTTCTTTGTCCATATTCCTACCATATAGGTCACTCAACTTCTCCAGTATTAACTCTGGCTTCCTCCCGGTAATACCCGCCCTACCGGTGATTCCTATTTTCGTATCGGGTAATAATATCCCTTCCTCTTTTGCTATCCCCACTAACTCTTCAACGACACATGCCGCCACCTCGTCTATTACTGCCATCACATAGCCCATGCTCTCTTCACGATGTACATCGGTGCCTATCTCTGCTATCTTAGGCAGGTCGGAAAGGTTTTCTCCAGCATCTACGCCTATCAGCGTGACACCACTTTTTCTCGCCGCATCCACATTTACCGGTGACCCGCCAAAAAGTGTTCCGGACCGAATTTTCTCTATTCTCAAATGTTTCATGACATCTTCTGCATAACTTTTCACCACGTCATTCTTTACTTTTCGCTTTAAGTTACCCTGTGAGCAATCAAGTACAGAAGGATATTTCTCGCTTACAATATGCGAAATAAAGGCATCGGAGATTGCCCCTGCCAGACCACAGAAACTACCAGTAACTTTTGAATACGGCACTTGGTCATCGGTCACACGACCAGAGAGTGTAGTCCCAAAATCCAATGATAGAACGGGATTTCGATAGTCAACATCGAGCCATTTCGCGGCTTCTTTAAGACCCGCAGTTACAAGCTCGCCCTCCATCTCATTCGCTACTAAGGACTCGCCCGCAGGTGCTTCGTTACTGGTCACCGCGCCGTTGAAATATGTCTTCTCCATCCGTGAAAACTTCCTCAGGTCAGGATGGATGTCATTTACTGTCATAGGCGAGATCATCTTCCGCGGTGGGACCCCGGCTGCCATGCAGCCATTAGCCAGAGCTTTTATTACGCCCTGCATCTCATCTACTGATGAAAACCCCGCTGTTACTCCTGAGGACCGTACCACGAAATGTAAATCAGGAATTGTTATCCCAGCAGCACTTGAACATTCTTGTAGCGTCTTAGCCACTAACTTTGCGATAGAATCTTCAGAGAGTTCGACCATTGTTATAGTATGACAAAATGCAGAATCATGCGCTAATGCTTCTCGTGTCATCCTGATCGCTTTATCCAATATATAGGTCTTTCCGCTTTTCAGGTCGGTCGCACTCAATATAGTTTTAGTGGTGCTGTTGCCAAGCTCAACACTAGCCACGATGAAGATAGGTCTTAACGTAAGATCGCCTCTTGAAAGGCGTAATATAAAAAACAAATCACTATAATTAACCTTCTGTGTCTTTAGCAGTTTCGGATGATGCTTTTTAAATAGCCCCATTGGATCATTACTCCCGATATAGCACCCACTAAATATCTTATCTCATATATCTATTAATTAGTTCCTCTTTAACGTATCTTATTATCTTTAGGGGATATATTAAATTAAAAATAGAAAAGCTTTTATAGTACTAACAACTCTAAGCTATCTCATGGAACCAATAATAATGTTGTTTGCATGGATGCTATTGATAGTTTTTCTAGCATTGATAGCATGTATGTTCGAGGATTTGGAGTCAGACATGGGATCACAGAGCAATCCGAATTCGCAAGTGCAACTGGCAGCGCAGGTAGGACAAGTGAACAGGTTCTTCAACAAAGCGATTTCCGGTGAGGCACCGTCATATGCCTTGTACTGTACTATCGCGGGAGTAGTAGCCTATGTGCTTTTATTAAGGGAGGTGAATCCACTATTGGCGATACCAATAGGGGCACTAGCAGGCGAAGCAATTCACGTGATATTTTCAGTCACAGCGCATGTAGGTAGAACGGCGGCACAGAAGAGATTCGAGCAACCGATTTATCTAGACGTCTTATACGGGCATCTGTTGCCCATAGCGACGCATGGATTTATGGCGACTTTGTGTATTACTGCCATAGCGTACATACAGTGCAATTTAGGGACTCTTTCGGGGATGCCAGCGTTGAACCATCCATTCGCTCTACCACTGCTTGCATTCATATGGGGCATTACAGTGGGAGCAATAGGATCGTCTACCGGAGATATCCATTACGGAGCTGAGAGGGAGTTCCAGGATAGACCCTTCGGAGAGGGCAAGCGGGTAGTTTACCACGGTAAGATAACGCGATATGCAGACTGCGGAGTGAGGACACAAAAGGACATAGCGTATTTCTGTGCTAAATACGGCGGACCTGTTACGGGCTTAACCTTTGGTGTTATCATCCTGTTCGAGAGTTGGAGATCTCTTGTAGGAATGATGCTAGGCGGTTATTTACCGCTACAAGAGGCAATGGCCAGTGATACTCTCTTGGGAACGGTAGCACGTGTCGCAACAGAGTTACTACCGGCCATACCAGCGGCGATAGGGGACTTGACAGCGATAATAGGTATCCTAGTGGGACTAGCGATAGGAATAGTACTGATAGTGGGAAACGTAGTGATAGTGAAATGGGCCAGAAAGAGATATGGGCCTTTTGTAGGAGAATAGAAAAATGGACCCGATATTACTTATAGTGGTATGTGTGTTAGCAGGAGGCGTGTTAGCAAGTCTAGGCGTCCATCTGTTACCAGTGGGAGGAGCACCAGCGGCAATGGCTACCGCAACGGGTGTTGCAACAGGAACAGTCATGCTCATGCTCGGAGCGGCGATGTGTGGGTTATTTACAGCGGCATCGGTGGCGACGTATACCAGTAATATATTGCTAGTGTCGCTATCAGGTGCGGTCGGTTCATGGCTAATGATGGGTGTCACCATGCTTTTGGCGAACCTACTGTATGTATTTGGAGTCGGCGTCGTTCCTGTTTCAGGCAGAGTAGACGTGGACCCAATAACAAGGGAATCGCAGAAAGAGTACAAGACACCGCAATGTGATGGACATGGAGTACCAAATGTGAGCTACATCTCTGGTATGATGGGTGCGTTGTTAGGAGGATTCGGAGGTGCACTAATGTACTTCGCGCTGCTAGAATACGCTAATTTTGAGCCGACAATGGCTGGCGTAGCAGCAATGGGTATCTTTGTAGCCAATGCGATTATCGCAGCTTATAACATCGGAGGCACCATCGAGGGATTCCAGGATCCGAAGTTCAAGCGACTGCCAAAGGCGCTACTCACTTGTGGCATTATCTCGCTATTAAGTGGTGTTCTTGTCTCGGTAGTAGCAAATATGGGAGGACTGATAGGATGACCGTAGGTGGAGGACCAGTAGTAGAAGAAGAGAAGGCAGAAGGGTTCACATTCCCACCGGATGTGACACAGTTGGGGATCATCTCAGCGATAATAGCAATAGTAATAGTGATCATACCGGGATTGCCCGCGGTGGTAAAGGCAGTGGGAGTCATATTCGCCTTACTCTGGGGTACGGATTCTGTCCGGAAGACCTCTAAATATGGGTTGGGGACCGGCGTTCCGTCTATAGGTGTGCTGGCAATGGGCTATGGTATTCTTGGCGCATTAGTGGGGATTGCTTTCGCGGGGATACTCAATGTGAGCATAGTGCAACCCGGGGTGTTAATAGGTGTAATAGCCATGGCTATTGTCGGATTGATCTCAGGTGTGTTATCGAACAACGAGAAGATAATAGGGATGAAGATACCGGGCTTAGAACGAGGGATGATGGAATTGGGCATGGCGGGAACACTCGCAATGGTACTCCAATTTTCTATCGTTGCGGGTTCGCTGAATTTCGATCTGGTGATAGAGAAAGCAGTGAGCAATGGACTTATAGCGGTGATGTTCGTTCTATCTATGATGGCGATGTTCCATCCTTATAATGCATGTTTAGGTCCGGACGAGAGAAGACCAAGGACGCTTATGGTCTCTATTGAGATCTCAGGGCTGTTGTGCATCATACTGGGGATCTTCGTAGCGGCTACTGCAGGATCGACGTGGGGTGTAGCGGGTCTAGTAGACGGAATATCGTTGCTTATCTTCGGTCTGATAGTGTGGATAGTGTTCTTCGTAAAGTTTATAAAGACAGCGATGCGCGAGGCACATTCGACCGTTGGAACAGGGTTAATCAGGACAATAGAGTAAAAGAGGAGGTAAAAAGAGAACATGTTAGTAATAAATGAAAAGTATGGTGTGGTGTTGGATCCGGACTCACTTAAGGTAGGAGTGAGCAGACCAGGATTCTATAAAGTGAACCTATCGCCGATAGAAGAGCAAATAGTGGCAATGGAAGCTTCAGTGGATGACCTTCTCAATTGTCTTGACCCCCGCAGTGGGTTCTTAATGTCGCAGCCACACAGAGAAGGAGCAATGAGTAAAGCAGGCTTCATAACGATGTTCGTGTTCGGCGTGCTATTTGGCGTGTTAGCAGTGGCACTAGCATTTTTGAAGTTAGGAGGTGCATGATATGGCAGAGAAGAAAGAAGTTCCGGATGGATGGCCGCTAGTCACGGGAGACTATGAAGTTGGCGACCCGGAGAGTTGTGTAGCAATATCGTCTACGGGCTCTTATTTCCACATAGAGAAGCTGCCAGGAATTGCGATTCAGGGACCGGATAAGACAGAGAACATCGGATTAGAGAAGATGATCACGAATATCATCTCCAATCCGAACATACGATTCCTCATAGTAGCAGGTGCGGAAGTACCGGGACATATAAGTGGTGGTTCAATGATTGCACTGTGGAAGAATGGCATTGATCCATCCAGCCATAAGATTATAGACACGACTGGAGCGATACCATTCATTGAGAATCTACCAGCAGAAGCGATCGAGAGATTCCAGAAACAGGTAGAAGTAATTGACATGATGGGCTCGGAAGATATGGGTGCGCTAATAGCGAAAGTGAATGAGCTGAAGGGTAGAGACCCGGGAGCTTATCCGGAAGATCCGATGATTGTGAAGGCAGGCGAAGAGGAAGCAGTGGGAGCACTGTTAGCAATGCCGTTAGCAATGCCGGCATCACCATACATGGAAGTAATAAATAAAGCAGCGACAGATATTTGCTATAAGTCGCAGTTGATTGCAAGGGACCAGAAATTATCGTCGGGGCTCGCTGCGAATGCGATTCTGGGTATGCTGGCAGGACTGATAGTAGTAATAGTATTTCTCCTGCCGCTTATATACTGGGCTTTATTATATGGAGGTGGGACCTAAATGGCAAAAGTAATCCAACAAACACCGGAAACGGCAGTAATAACGGCGAAGATAGAGGACTTGAGAAAGTCCATAACACTCATAGGCAAGGATTCGAGGTACGCTGCTGGACTCTGGGCAGGATTCATAAAAGGGATGGCAATAGGGCTATTTGTGAGTCTGCTTCTCGCCGGACTCAAATATGCGCCCTTTGTGCCAAGCGTGACATAAAACAAAGGAGGAAGAAACAATGAGCGAAGAGAAAAAAACAGAGGAAGAGCTGGAAGCGGAGATCGAGAGGGAAGTAGAAGCGGATGTGTTGATGAAGCTGGAAGAGGAACTGAAAGAGTTAGCAGTTCCTGTTGCAGTGACTCCGCCAGAGCACACGAAACTAATGGGTAGATTAGCAGCGATGGACGAGAAGGTGGAATTTGTCACGGGCGAACTAGCGCAGAGACTGGGCGAGAAGATGGGCTTTGCGATTGGCCTTTTGTACGGGCTGATAGTAGGAATCCTAATATATGTGCTATTCTTGATAGATCCGCAGATAGGAACCTATATAGAAGCGAATATAGATACGATAAAAGCTCTAATGGGTGTGTAAATATGAAAAGGAGGACAGAAAAAGATGTTTGTATTTGATAGGAAGCAGGATATATATGAAATAGGGAAGGTGAAGGTAGGGGGGCAGCCGGGAGAGTGCGCAACTGTTCTTTGTGGTACGATATTCTACGCGAAGCATTACCTCGTCGAGGATGCAGAAAAGGGTATATTCGACAAGAAAGCTGCGGAAGACGTGCTAAATAAGCAGGATGAGTTTTCTGACTTAACAGGGAATCCATGCATGATGCAGATATTCTCTGAATCGCCCGAAGCGATGGAGAAAGAGATCGCGTTCTGTACAGAGGTAAGTGACACGGCTTTCTTGATTGACTCGACAGTGGCGGATGCGAAGATAGCAGGGCTCAAGTACGTTGATGAAGTGGGTCTAACAAATAAAGCGGTGTATAACTCTATAAACATATCGTGCGCACCCGAGGAGCTGGAAGCAATCAAAGATTCCAGCATAGAAGCAGCGATTGTCCTGGCGTTTAATCCAAAAGATTCAACGGTAGCCGGGAAGATTGATCTGTTAGAGACAGGAGCAGGCACCTTTGATAAAGGTTTGGTGCAACTTGCACGGGACCTTGGTGTAACGAAACAGATGTGTGATCCGGCTACTCTGCCAATAGGCGCAGGGGTTGGGTCGGCCGTTGCATCTGGATTCGTCGTCAAGTCGAAATTCGGTATTGCAGTGGGATTGGGTATCCACAATGCACCTTCTGCATGGACATGGCTGAAGACGTTCAGGAAGGAGCATGCGACCAAAGGAGCCGGTGGCTGGGAAGGACTTGGTGCAGATGTGTTCCATATCTGTGACATAGCCTCAAATATCATCCCGGTAATAGCGGGTATGGATTTCGTGGTTTACGGACCTATCGATAATGCACCGACGGTGTTCCCGCTGGTTGGCATGGCGGATATGATCGTTTCAGAGGCGAACAAGGCAGAACACGAAATCGAGGCGCTGGAACCACATCCAATCACAACAATGGGCGCATAGGGGTATTTTTTCCCCTTTTTTTATTTTTTTTATTTTTGTTCAGCTCCTTTTTATAACCACGAGATTACACAGATTTTCACGAGAAAAAGAATATTATTGACATAGTTTTAGTACGTCCGTAGTCTCTGCGTTCTCTGCGCGCTCTGCGGTAAAATTAGGGGGTATAGTGATTTCACTGAAAAATTCGACAGTGCCTTCAAAGTTTAAATATTTATGCGCTATTGTAGTCATTCATTACTAGGTGAGTATATTTGTTAGAGCGATTGGACTCAGGCTTATATGAAACTGGCAGCTTTGAGATAAAGGCGGAGCCGCTTTATTTACCGCAAGGGCGCGAAGTTGCGCTATTTGAAGCAGCGTATAAGAATAAACTTCCTATTATGTTGACGGGGCCAACGGGGAGTGGTAAAACGAGATTAGTTGAGCATATGGCCTGGAAGTTAGGTCGCCCGCTCTATACTGTTGCCTGTCATGACGATTTAAGTGGCAATGACTTGATCGGTCGGTATATAATAAAAGGCGACATTGTAGAGTGGATTGATGGGCCGCTTCTTATGGCGGTAAAGAATGGCGGAATCGTTTATCTTGATGAAATAGTAGAAGCGAGAAAAGATACTACTGTTGTTATTCATCCATTAACGGATCATAGAAGGTATATGCTAGTAGAGAAATTAGGTAAGATATTCTATGCGCCTGACGACTTCATGCTGGTAATGAGTTATACTCCCGGTTATCAGAGTGTGCTAAAGGAATTGAAACAGAGCCCAAGACAGCGTTTTGTCAGTATCGCACTTGGCTGGCCAGGCGAAGACTTAGAGACAGAAATTGTGCAGCAAGAGACGGGTGTTGATGCGGATACGGCCGAAAAGCTGGTAAAAGCGGCGAATAAAATACGTAATCTTATTCATCAGGGACTAGAAGAAGGTGTTTCGACAAGGGAACTTGTATATGCAGCTACATTGCTAAACAGTGGTGTGCCAACGCGAGATGCGCTATATTCTACTATGACTGAGCCCTTAACGCACGATAGTGACCTCAAGAGGAGCATAGAAGAGATCCTTAAGAATTATTTTGAGGTGTGACTTGTATTTATTATGAAAATCCTACTCTTTGTCTCTTCTCAGTGTCCGCATTGTCCGGCAGCCGAAGCGATAGTGAACAGAGTGGTGTCAGATTATTCGGGGCATGGATTGTCATTAAACAAGATACGAATGAAAACAAAAGAAGGGAAGAAACGTTCTTCTATGTATCATGTTAGGGCAATACCAACCACATTGATACTTGATGATAATGGGCATGAACTCAAGAGAATGGTTGGTGTCATGCGCGAAGATACTTTAAGAGCGTCCATAGAAAAACTGCTTGGGTTGAGAGAATCAGTTATAAGCCGAATCTTTGGCCGGAAAAAATATTGATATACAAAAAGAGGAGATGGATATACCGGGAAATAGCATGACAAAATACCAAGAATGGTCAACCGAAGAATTGATTGAAGAAGCTATATATAGGGAGTTGGGAGGGCCCGGTGATGCATGGTCGCCGATTCATGCGTTACATTTACTGGGGTGCATCAAAACACCAGAAGCTCTTCACTTACTTATCGGTGTATTACGAAATCGAGGAAAAGAACTCGGTGATTGGCTAACTTGCGCAATTTAAAGATCGAGAGGCATTTAAAGAAATTGAGCAGGCATTTGCGAATGAGCGGATAAAGGAATTTATCATCAATTTTGAGGATGTCAAGCGTATATACCAGACACCTGACGAAGATATGCCTTACCATTATCATCATGAGAAAGATCCGATGGATCATTTCTCGCAGAAGAACATTGACTATCTCTATAAAATGCATTATGAGACTGAGAAAAAAGAAGGGCCGGTCAAATTTGAAAAACCATTAGAAACATTGGAAACCATCCAAAAAGTATATGACGAAGATACGAAGAGTAGTTCGAAATTCACGAAAGGTAAAAGGAAGAATAAAAAGATTGGCCGAAATGACCCGTGCCCCTGTGGCTCGGGAAAGAAATATAAGAAATGTTGTTTAAGAATCGAGGATACAGATTGAAAGAGCATAAAAAGAAAAACGATGGAATTCTTTTATTTGCGAGACGCTATACACCATTGCAAAAAAGATACGCGAGGTATTTATATACTCGCATCTATCTGAAAGTCAGGAGGAGAAAAATGAGTGAGAAGTTACAGTTAAAGGGTGGTATAAGCGAACTTGAGTTCGGATATACTACGTTATAGCAATCATGGGGGAAGAGCGTTTGGTGGCAAGAAAAAACTATATGCAGAATCACTACATTCAAATCATTCAATGAACGATAGGTTTATCAACTCGAAACCTTTACCTTACACTATCAGTATAATAAGGCTGAGAAAATGAATCGCAAAACAATTACTCTTCATTCCAAAAAGAAGAGACAAATGAAAATATGGGCGGTGTGATAAATTGAGAAGAAAAATATTAACAGAGGATAATAGGGTAATCCAAGTTCTTCGAGTTCCATATTATTATCAATCTAACCAAGATTGGTTATGTTTTGTTTTTTCTCTTAAAATGTGTTTGGAATATTTCAAGAATATCTTTGATAATGAATTAGTTAAACATAATACACCAAATCTAAGTATTGATGATTTAAAGAAATTAACTCATTCCGGTGAATTTACTGGGACACGAGTAGATAAATCTCTTATGAATGAACTATCAAGGGAGATTCCGTCCTTAAAATTCTCTTTAAATGAGTATGGTTCGATTAATACTCTCACGGAAAATTATAATAAGAATATTCCTACAATTGTTTTATATAATTGTTCATATATGCTTAATGAAGAGTTGGGTCCCAGTCATGCTGGAGTAGTTATTGGTGTAATTGAAGATAATGATATAATAATTAACAATCCTTGGCTTGGACCTGAAAAATTAATAAAATGGAAAGATTTCCAAAAAGGTTGGGAACCTGAGTATAATAGATTAATAACAATAAATCCAGAAACTCAAATGAAGTTGGAGGTGGATTAATATGCAAAGATTATTGTGTGATATACCTGTTAGCGAAAAAGATGCTAAAAAATTTGCTTATGACATAATTAGAGAGGAGTTAGGTAGTATCCAATATCCAGATAAACCTAAATTAAAAGAGGGTGTTTGGATAGTGCCTATAACAGCAAGATATCCACGTGTTCTATCGGATGAAATACGAGAAGTCCCTGAAAAAGTAAGGTTTATGAATTTTGAAAATGTAGGTGAAATAAGAATAGATGCAAATAAAGGTGAATTATTATCCAGATCAGGATATTACGAAGTAAGTAATGCTATTAAAGAGAATTTAGAGAAGGTGAGAACTATTGTAGAAATGGCACTAGTTAAAGTAGGAGCTAATAGATTTGCACAATTACCTTTCCCAGAACATATACATACACCAATTGTTGATATTTTATCATGGATATTAATCAATGACAACCTAGATATGTCTCAGGACTTATCTTTAATTGGAGTAGATAATCGGGATAAATATTTACAAAATATTAACCTTTTAGAATCTGTTGGGTTATTAAGAAAAAGTGGAAATTTAATTATTCCAGATAATAATTTGGTTGAAATTGAAACTAAATACAAAAATCTTACTGAGAAAATATCAAACTCAATAGCATTCTTTTTTGAAAAAGGGTACACTCAGATTGAGAGTATTAAACAAGTATTAGGTCCACATTTGACTATAACAGCTTTTTGCTATGAAAAGGCATTAGAATATGGAGATTTGCTGTCTATTAATTATGAAACTATTGATAGAATGATATTAGGAATATATAGACAAGAAGTAAAGAGAATTAAATTGCCAAGATATCTAATTCAACTTGAATCAATTGGTTTATTAGAAGAAACAACTATATCCGGTAAAGTTCTATGGCGTGGCAAAGAAGAGATTTTTAGACGAATACAAGGTGAAGAAGAAATTTTACAACCAATTAGGAATTTTCTAGCATTATAGGGTTTTTAGAAGAGAATGATTGAATTTTAGATTTCGCCACCAAACGATGTTTTTCAAGAAGCCTTTCTTCTTCCATGACTCTTCGTCTCTTTGCTCCTCGTCCATATCGGGACCGTATAACATGGTATATCTGGCTCATTTTATTCGCCTAAATTTTGCCTTCGGCAAAAATTTCGCGTAAACTTCTTTTTCAAATCCACAAAAATCTTTAGCGAAATCTTAGCCGGTCTAAAATTGGTGATGGAAATATTTAATAAATCTATATTTATTTAAATATCAAAATTTAATTATATTAGTAAAAAAGTTTATAGGTGACGGACCTAAAAATAAGGATGTAAAAAATGACAAACTATCAAAAAACCGCGTTGGTAACAGGCATGTCAAGAGGTATAGGCAAAGCTATTTGTGAGAAATTAGTTCGCGAAGGGTATTTCGTCTACGGTACATACAACACAGGTAAACAAGAAGCGGAAAAAATAAAAGAGAACCTCAAATCTGTTGAGATTTTTCAGGTGGATTTTAAAAATAGAGAACAAACATTGGCCATATTAGATAAATTGAAGGAATTTCAATTTGATGCAATTATTAACAATGCAGGAATGTTTGAAGGGGAGAATTTTAAGAAATTTGACTTTCAAATTTGGTATGATACTATTGAGGTTAATTTAAATGCGCCTTTATTGATATCCATTAAGTTACAAAATAATATTAATGAATATGGTTCTATTGTTAATGTAGCTAGTTCTGATGGATTTCAAGGTTCGTTTGCTAGTATGTCTTATTCTGCTAGCAAGGCAGCTCTAATAAATTTAACAAAAAGTCTAGCTAATAATTTTGGAAGTAAAAATATTAGAGTCAATGCAGTTGCTCCAGGATGGATTAATACAGGAATGGCGACTGAATCCTCACATGAAGCTACCAAATCCACCTTTATGTAGAAATGATATGCCTGAAGAGGTGGCAGATCTTACGGCGGTTAAGTTCCTGGAAGAGCGGGAGTGCCTCGGCCTCCCGATCAACAACGAGTATCAAAGGAGGGGAGATGTCAAGGACCCGCTTCATGCGCTCGATGAGTTCTATGAGTATGTCGGCGAACTCGGTGGTAGAAGGTACGAGTTTGAACAGAATGAAGTTCCC
>JAUWND010000104.1 GCA_030612835.1 Candidatus Methanophagales archaeon
GCATTTACGACACAAATGAGTAAATCTCTGGTCTTAGAGTATGAAGAGTTGATTAAAGAGCTCTATGGTGGTGGTGAGAAAGAGAAATGTTAATTAAGTATTGGGATCATAGGTATAGTATGGGTCATATGGCCTTATTTACGTCCAGCTTGAGCCAGTTTATGATTGACTCGCTGTTCTTCTCATAGTCGCGAAAACGTTGATGCATATCGTCATACCGCTGCACCAGCTCCGCACTGGTGTAATCCACACCGGCGGATTTCGTTTCGTCGTGCCACCACTTCGGGCGTTGCTCTTCTCTTTTCATCTTTCACTGTTTTAACTTTTAGGTTGCAATTTGCAGATCGATTCTTCTCTTTTCTTATAATAATAGAGGTCATCAACAAGAGCTTTTAGTTTGGTGATTGTTTCCAATTAAAAAGAAAAGCTTTACAAAAAGAACTTGTTTCTGATGAGCCTGCTACTCCTAAACTTTAGCATGACTCGTACGTACTGCCACGTCTCTTATTGATCCAGCAAGTC
The DNA here is from genome assembly GCA_030612835.1 of Candidatus Methanophagales archaeon. GTDB lineage: Archaea > Halobacteriota > Syntropharchaeia > Alkanophagales > Methanospirareceae > Methanophaga. The sequence continues at coordinate 523 of JAUWND010000104.1, forward strand.
TCTAAATTTGTATCGAAGCACCTCATCCAAATTTCGCATGTCTTCTGGCTCTATGCTTACCAGCGTCAGATTGAATCTCCGATACAACACTTCTCTTACTCTTCTCGCTTCTCTATACCATTCTTCTCTGTGCGTCAAACCCCAATATTCTACATATATCGCGCCTCTCGGTAAGTACCAATCGCAATATCTCAATCTATCAGCCGGAACTCTTCTTTCAACTTCGTGTTCTATCCCAGTCCTATGGAACCAATCGTCAATCCTCACTTCATCCGAAGACCTCAAAAGGTCACCATCTGCTGCTCTCCATGTACGACGTCTTTCATCTAAAAAATTCCTCAAACGATGTAATATGTAGCATTCCCTGCAGTATCTGTCCATATATCGGGTTTCCCCTTCACGAATAACACTGCCGCAGTCCTCACACTGGCTCTCGGTGTCATAGCCTTGGAATGGCGCACCTACCACATAACCAACTTCCTCGATATATTCGTAAAGCCCCCTGTATAGTTCCACCTCTCTGAAAAGTTCTTTGCTTCCTATAATTATAAATTTCTCTTGCGCCCTTGAAGCTGCGACATTCAAAAGATTCCTGCTTATTTCTCCTTCAAGTAATTCTCCAAACCAGTTATTCCTACCACCCCAGTACTTGGTAGTGGCGAAAATGACGATTTTTTTCTCTTGTCCTTGGAATGTATGCACCGTTCCACAGTCAATAAATGGGAATTCCTCTATTATCCTATTTGTCTGCGCTCTATACGGGGATATTATTGCAATCTCTTCACCAATTCCTTCACCATACTCTTCTTTAAACTTTCCAATTATCTTTTTGAGAAAATTAATTTCTCCAATAGAATACGCAGACCAATTTCTAGTGTAATCTGTCCAGAATCTTCTCGGAAAACAAATCATCGGATAGCGATTGCTTATAATGTCATCTGGGCATGGGCGTAAACCTTCCTCAATTCCTATTGGCGTGTTTAACGCCCCGTTATAGAATGTGCGACTGATGAAATCTGCTATTTCTCTCTTCATCCGGTATTGAGTTTTTAGTGTGATTGCTTGGTTATCCTCGTAGTTAGGTTTTCGAAGCTTTTCAAAAATGCTTGCTCTGAGTCCCGGATTTTCATCAAGAAATTGTCGGATTTTGTTTATTCTTTCACTTAAAATAGGCGGAAGTTGAAAAGGGTCCCCTAACAATATAATCCTATTAGCTTTTAAAATAGGAATAACCGCCCCAGGAAGATCAATAGCTCCTGCCTCATCCATTATAACGAGGTCAAACGTCAAATTCCAGAATAAGCGATCGCACGCTCTTAGATTCGTTGTCGCAATAATTCGCTTTTCGTTAAGAATAGCTAACCTTGCTTCTTCCATTGCCCTCTCCATTTCTTGTTGTATTGCATCCTTGGCATCATTGATTCTGGTAATTATTTCGCTGACAGAGCTCTTTAGTTGGCCAATTATGCCGTTCAAAGAACTGTGTTTCTGTCCTATTGTTTCCAGATCAACTTTTTTTTGCTCCTTAGCGCTCTGTTTATCGTGCAATTTGTCATATAACTCACGTAATTCCGAATTTTCACTTCTTAGTGCATCTTTGTCATATTCTAATTCATCACGGGCAAGTGAATCAATATTCCTCTTTAACTCTTCCTGTTTCTTTTCACCTTGTTCGATTTTTTCGGACAAACGCGCAAGACTTTTTTCTACGGCATTTAGTTCTTCTTCTTTACTTGTCAATTCATTTTTCTTCTCTCTTAGTGTGGATTCTCGTGCATTTAGATCACTTTGAAGTGTTGTTATATCCGCTCGTTCTTTTTTCTGCTCTTTCGATTTCTCTTGTCTGATTTTCTCCAGTTCGTCACAAGTTCTTCTCGCTAATTGCAATTCCGTTATCTCTGGTTTATATTGCTCGTATAGCCGATTCCGCTGTTTAAATATGTATTTTTCCCAAATAGATGCAATTTTATTCATTTTTGCGCATTCTATATAATGTTTCACTATGAGGATAATATTGGCTATGTTGGTCTCCTCGCTCTTCAATTTATCCAACTGTTCATGGATGCAGGATATATCTCTGGTTAATCCCGAAACTTCATTTTTTGCCCTTTCTATCTCTTCAGTAATTTCTTTCTTTTTTATTTTGTGCTCGTTACGACCCTCTTGGGATTCCAATAATTCATTATTAATTCGGTCAATCTCGTTTTCAAGACCTGTTTTGACCAAAGAATGTTCATTCTTGGTTATTCGTTCTTCGACCTGGGATATGTCCGCATTTAGTGCATTAATTTCATTTTCGATCGCTTCTTTGTCCTTTTCAACTTCTTCCGCATCTTCGCTGTTTTGCTTGAGTTTCGCTTCAATTTCTTTCTTTTTCTGTTTTAATTGCGGTATTCGCTCCAAAAATCCTTTTTCTATCCCTTTTCGCTTCTTTTTTAGTTGTTCATCAAAGCGTACTTCTTTATATTCTTTGGTAAGCGTTGAGTCGCCAAACCGAACAATGCTATTTCTAAATCTCTCGAACAATTTCTTCACCACATTGTCCACTGCCTTGTTCGTGTAGCTGCAGACCAGTATCTTCTGGTTGTCCTCGGGATGCAGCCGGATGTAATTGCTAACGATTTCGGGGACAATTGTTGTCTTTCCCGTGCCGGGCGGACCCCAGATGAGATATACATCTCGAACACCAACGGCGTATTCTATGGCTTGTTTTTGCTCTGAGTTCAAATTTACATTTTCAAATTCGCACTCGGTTTGGCCACCACCTAAAATATCGCTATTTCCAAACAGTAGAAGTCTTTTAGAGGGGTTCTCTTCCTCTTTCAACTGACATAAGCCTGCTCTCTCGCGTTCTATAATGTTGCTCATGTCCACTTTAATTGCACCCGTTTCAATGCTCCTACTCTGCAATCCTGTTATCTCCAATTTCACCTGTTTCTTTGTTAGATCAACAATACTGCAGGGATATTCGCCATATTGAAATTCGAAGAGATAGTCACCTCTCACCTGCTCCAATTTTTTGTATACGTCCCATTTTATGCTAAATACGTATTCATCTTCTGAGGAAACCAATCTGCCTCTGGTGAGGGGAATACTTTCAGTGTAAGGGTGTTCTAACTCCAAATCCTTCAACTTTATATAAATATCCAGTTCATCACTCCCGTTCAACTTACTTCACCTATCCTATCTGCACCCCCACTTCTTTCTGATCCCAGAATCATCTATGCTGCCTCATCTGCTATTTTCTAACCCCTTTATTTTTTCTCTCTCCCCCGTTTTCGGAGTAGGAAGAACCGGCTCGAAAGAAGGAGGAGCGTTTAGTAATTCTATTTCGATCTCTTTGGTCTTGATACTCTTTATGCTTGGTGAAAAAAGGAAGAAAATCGGAAGCGCAATAAGAATTAGCTCCTTATAGATAGGCCAGTTTACTTTAATGACGTGGAAATATTCAGGAATGAGTGTATGGATCAATAAAAACGAGGGAATAGTCAAAAGGAGAATAAATACAATTCTCTTTAGCCCGCGATATAAAGGAGATGATAACCACCAGCTCCACCAGGGTGGTCTGATTTCATAGTTCCAGATATAGCCGAGCAATTCACGGGCTATTGGCTTTATGGCTGATTTTGATTTTAACTTGACACATTCTTTGAGTTTTTCTTTGGCTGCAAAGATGTCTTTGTTCTTATAGTAAAAGTAGCCTAAGTAATACAGAATATTTGCCTTTGTCACAACCTCTTTTTTTCTGGGTTTTTTAAATAAATCATTCGCTCTTTCCAGTTCTCTTATGATTGCAACTATCTCTTCTTGGTACTCTTTGTCTTTTATGTTTAAAGAGTACTCTGCCTTGAGATATTTAGCGTAAGCGTTCCAAAGGAGAGGCCTCAGGTTACCCAAATCCGAACGGATTGCCGCTTCAAAGGACTTGTTTGCACTGCCATAATCTTTTTTCTCGATTTCAATTTCGCCTTTTAGCATCAACGCAGAGGTAAATGTTTTATCTTTGGTAAGCGCCCCTTCCATTTTTTCAGAAGCACTTTTAAGATCTCCAAGATTAAAGTAAAGTTCTCCTGAATTGCTAATAGGCTGAACATACGTTGGGTCTTTCTCTATGGCTTTCTCATAAGCAGTTAACGCTTCGTCGTATCTCTCAAGAGTACAAAGAGCAGCACCTTTGCCATTCCAGGCTGCTGCATATTCTGAATTTAGCTCAATAGCTTTCTCATAAGTCTTTAACGCTTTCTTATATTTCCTACGATTATGGTGGACAATACCTTCATTATACCAGGCTTCGACAAGTTGTGGATCATCCTTGATAGCTTTATCATAAGCCTTTAGCGCTTTTTTATATCTCGCAAGTTCGTAAAGGGCAATACCTTTGTTATTCCAAGCGCGGGCGTCCCCCGACTTTATCTTGATAGCTCTCTCGCAAGCCTTTAACGCTTCTTCATATCTTTTGAGCTGTCCAAGAGTACAACCTTTGTTATTCCAGACTTCTGGAAACCGTGGGTTTATCTCAAGAGCTTTATCATAAGCCTCCAAAGCATCTTCATATCTCGTAAGACCATCAAGGGCATTACCTTTGCCATTCCATGCTTCTACAAACTGCGGATTTATATCAATGGCCTCTTCATATGCTTTTAACGCATCCTCATTTCTATCGAGACCGTAAAGGGCATTACCTTTGCCATTCCAAGCTTCTACAAACTGCGGATTTATATCAATGGCTTTCTCAAAAGCAGTTAACGCTTCTTCATGCTCCGTGAGATCAACGAGGACACTACCTTTGTTAGTCCATGCTTCTGCAAAGTCGGGATTTTTATCAATAGCTTCCTCATATGCTTCCAAAGCATCTTTTTTTCTCTTAAGACCGTCAAGGGCAACGCCTTTGCCATTCCATGCTTCTGCAAAGTCAGGATTTATCTCAATAGCTTTCTCAAAAATCTTTAACGCTTCCCCATATTTCTTACGCTTGATTAGATCATTACCATTTTCAAGCCATTCCTCAGCAGTCATGCCGTTCTCCTCGGTTTTTCCCATCGTTTGTGGTTCGTATAACTTTCGTATCTTGGCATCGCTGAGATACCCACGCTAATACACATACGTTTATAAATCGTTTACTTTTACACAAAGAAATATTTTATAGATTACCCTCTCCGCGGACAACATACTGTTTATATTGATAAGGTTGCTCCCAAGAAAATAGATAGGTCTATGGAAAAATTAGTCGTTGCTTTGAAGGTTCACCTAGATAGCTTCTGGATAAAAAGGTCGAGATAGGAGGTAGGATTGTAGAAAATACAATGTTGGGAACATCAATCTTTTATTTGTTTTTGATGTTTTCTAAGTGCCCCTTCCATTGTTGATTTGACCCGGTCCTCCTCTTCTATTTCAAAGCTACCCTAAACGGCTAAACCGACCTAATACCCATTTCGCTTCCTGGCGAACTTCATATTGATGTCAATTCAGTTATGCCTTCAGCTAACTGCAAAAGATCTCTTTCTCCAGCTCTTGTGAATGCCTTTTCAAACAATATTAAGCGATTAGAAAGTTATTATCCCGAAGTTCTTCATCACGACCAAAGAAATATTCTTTATCGTTTTCTTTGTACGAATCCAAGAGAAACAATTTTAAGCAATGATGTATTAAGATAAAATAAATAATGTTGGAAGAATATGGATGTCCGCGGAGGTTTAGAGATGAATGGGGAATCGAATCTCACCCTCACAATTCGTGAAATAGGAACCGCTGCACAGCGTACCTTTATGTTTAATATTCTGTTAGATGGGGAGGTCATTATCAGCAATCAGAATTTATCACCTGCGGAATCGCAAGCAGTACGAGACTTTTCACGCCGATATAGTATTCTGTTCGAACAGCGCACCCGGCAGCCTCGCATCACGTCTGACAATTTGAAAGCCCTCGGCATGGAATTGTTCAAGTTGTGGCTTGCACAGTCCTGGAGCAAAATTACAAAAAACGTGCCAGTTGGGACCCTACGCTCGTTGGTCATTGCTTCAGATGTTGCAGATATCCTGAACCTGCCCTGGGAGCTCCTCCGCCCACCAGATGGAGATTTCCTCGGTTTCGATCTAAAGTTCAGCATCCGCCGTTTACCATTGCCTGATAAAATACTTACTGCGTTTGTGGGACAACTGCGACCTCGACCATTGCGCATACTTTTCATGGCTTGTGCACCCCGAGACCAAAAGTATCTCAATTACGAGCGCGAGGAAGAATTTATGTTCCGGGCGATAGAAAAAGCGGGACCTAACGTGGTTATCGATTCTGGAGACATGGGCAGTTTTGAAGAACTACGTCAGCGTATCAATGAGTTCCAGCCTCATATTGTCCATCTGACCGGACATGGCATCGTGAGAGACGATGGACTTGGCTACTTCGCTTTCGAAGATGAACAGGGAAAGACGGATTTGCGCTCATCGGTGGAAATACGGCAGCAATTATTTGCAGGTAGCAGCGTCCAGTGCGCTTTTATCAGTGGTTGCCAGACGGGAAAAGCACCTCCGGTTGAAGCGCTTGGTGGCATTTGCCAGGGACTGGTAGGCGATGAAGTCCCCTTAGCTATCGGCTGGGCAGCTTCAATCGCCGATAACAGCGCTACACACTTCGCTGCAACTTTCTACAACACCCTGGCTGCCGGTCAGCCGGTGGACAGAGCTCTTACACAGGCTCGCCAGGCAATACGGAAATTATGCGAAGAACAAGGTGATCCATCATGGACTCTCCCAGTTCTCTATAATGTGACCTCGCAGCGTATGATATTTGATCCTCGCAGTAAACCAGTCCCGCCGTTGCGCAAGAGTATTGTACAGAGGCCGCTCCCAGGGCTGACAGAAGGGTATGCAAAGCAGTTCATAGGTCGGAGAAGAGAACTACAAGAGCTTTTGCCAGCCCTGCGAGAAGGTAGTTTGCAAACTGTGCTCATCACCGGACTTGGCGGCGCAGGAAAGAGCACGCTCGCCACTCGCATAGCTCGAAAATTAGAGACAGATGATTTTATTCCTATCCCAGTTCCAAGTTCAAAGGATAATCCACTAAGTGCGGCACGGCTGATGCAGATATGCAATGATGCTTTCTTAGCAGCAGGTCAACGCGATGCTCATTTCACATTGTCCGATTCCCGACTTTCTGTGAATGACCGGCTGCGCTACATCATTTCAATCCTAAATAAGAATCGCTTTTTACTTCTGTTAGATAACTTCGAGGTAAATATTGACGAGAGTACGAGGAAAATTCTGGATCCGGAATTGGCAGGTTTCTACACCTACATGATAAGTAACCTGGTTGGTGAATCGCGAGCTATCATCACTTCCCGCTACCGACCAGCAGATGTGCAGGAGCTGCCTTCAATAGCACAGGAAAGGACCCTTGGGGATTTCCCTGAATCGTCCTTCATCAAGTTCTTGCTTCTTGAGGGGATCGTAGAACAGCGCTATTATAAAGGTGAGATCCCTCACGATCTTCTGAGCAAGTTGTACGAATTGCTGGGCGGTACGCCTCGCTTTTTGGGACAGGTACGTGAGGTTCTAAAGACCATAAAAGCAGAAGAACTTCGCAGTCAACTGGAAGCGGTTACACTGCCGAGCAAGGAAAAACCCACTTTATTGCAACAAGCTCGTGACCAATATTGCGAGGATATTTTCACATCTCGGCTCTATGGTTACTTGAATTTTGATTCACAGAAAGCACTCAGCAGAGTGGCAGTATATACGATCCCTGTGAACCTGGCGGGAATGAGAGCTGTGACTGGCGAGCCAGAGGAAAAAGTGCACAGTTTTACCAGAGAGTGGCAGGACTTTGCTTTTGCTTATCCTGAGCACGAATGGGTGGCAAGCGAACTCTGGACTGTCTATGGCCTCCTGCGGAACTGGCTACTTGCTCCAGAACGATTAAGTCCTGATGATCGCAAGGCAGCACATAAAGCAGCAGGTGACTTCCTTAACGAAATGGTTGAAAATGATCGTACCTCTGAGCTTGGGATGCATCCTCTGTATGTACATCTTGAAGCACGTGCCCAGTACATGTCCGCAGGAGACTATGAAAATGCCGCAAAGATAACGGAGCGCATCAGCGGCTTCTACCGACGCCGGGGGTTATACAGTGAGATACAACGATTGAACGAGGAGCTTTTACAATATTACGAACATCCAGGAATATTAGCTCAGATTGCCTGGTCATATCTAGACCGCTCCAGCTATGCTGCTGCGAAGCAGTGGTATCAACGCATGCTGGATGCTGCGGATGGGACTGATAAGTATGAAGCTGCAAGAGCACTACATGGGCTTGCCACGATTGACCTGGAACAGGGAGATTATGAAACAGCACGCAAGAAATTCCAGACAGCATTAGAAATAAACCAGCAGATTAGAGACAGGGCTGGAGAGGCTGGTACCTTGCATAATCTTGCCACGATTGACCTGGAACAGGGAGATTATGAAACAGCACGCAAGAAATTCCAGACAGCATTGGAAATAAGGCAGCAGATTGGAGACAGGGCTGGAGAGGCTTCTACCTGGTACCAGTTAGGCATGCTGGCGGCTAAACAGGATCGACTGGTTGACGGGATAAAGCTTGTAGCCTTTTGTTTTCTGATTGAGAAGTCTATTGACCATGCTGATACTGAAAATGCTTTCAGGGTATTGACAGGAATGGCATCGCAACTAAACTATATCGAGGAGCAGTTCAATCTCATGCTCAAAGAAGTGATGGAAGCATATAAAAAGGGCACAATCGAAAAAGTCAGTGATTTTTTAATTTTTCATCCATCGTACCCAACATTTTCATCGTGTTTGCAAATTAAACTACCATAAAGTGATCCCACATTGACTTCCTGTCAAAAATCCACATTATTCTTATCCAAAA
>JAUWND010000063.1 GCA_030612835.1 Candidatus Methanophagales archaeon
TGCTTCTGGCAGTGGCTTTCCCATTACTACCTCTTTGTCCATCGCACCGCCGATCATGTCCTTCACGTAAGTAACTTCTTTTGTGCGCTCATCTACAGACCATCTCCGCAGAGCATCGAACATCATACCGTCCGCATCCAGCCGAACCGCATGCCCGTGCACTGTCCTTCCTCTCAGTCCGGTCCTTGCGGTATCGTAGAACTCACAATCGACAGTTTCCTTGGCTATCTTCTCTATGTCTCTCTCTCTCGATTCTATGATCGTTCTCCCTGATAGCACTCCTGGATCTATACCTCTATACCTGTTAAACGCAGACTGTGCACGTAGATAAGGCGTTATCGGTGAGAAGAACATCGAATCGGTGTACTGCACGTATCTTATTCGGTCACCTGCTTTTGCGCCCTCTGTTGGCTCTACCATCTGACGAACTGCGCAATCCGGCTCTTCCATCTCTTCCAGAGGTGGATGAATACTCTTGTACTCTTCTCCTGGAGCACGGTGTGCAAGTAATCTCACAATGTCCTCTTCCGCTATGTCTCTCAGCTTCTCTAACTTGACGTCCGGGTTCATGAATTTTCTTCGTGTATCAGCTATATGTGTTTTTCCTTGACAATATTGTCTCATTTTTTTTCTTTCCTCCTTATACGGCTCCTGCAACCGCTTTCATCGGCTCCGCAAACTCCGGTATCGCTCCCAGTACCTCTCCATACAGCGCAGATGTCCTCGCTGGTGTGAAGTACATCGTGTCCGCATCTAAGCACATCGAAGCACAGAAGCATGGTATGAACTGACCCTTCGGATGCCTCGTAACGATATGGTTCCCGTAGAACACTCCTGGCCCTCCGCCTCCATAGATCGAGTGCGAGAAGAACGAACTCGATACAGAAGCACCTTGTGCCATTCCATGATCCACTCCAGGCATACCGGTCTCATGCTCCAGCAGCACGTTGTAGTACATGATACATCCAGGTACTGACTGACCTGCACGCATAGCTGCGCAATTCACGCATACCGCTGCAAGCAGTCCCGCAGATGCATATGCATTCCACAACTGTGGATCGTCTGCCTCATAAACCGTGTACCCTGATCCCATCTTCTTCTTCGCTTTTATTACGCCGTCTGCTTTTGCTTTATCCACCAGGCTATACACAACATCGCCCAAGGTACCCTTTCCGTTATCCTTTATCAGGTTGTACAAGACGTTGTTCGCATTCAGTCCCTCATACGCCAGGTCCAGAAGATGCCCGCGCTCATGTGGTCCCATGCAGTTACCCATCTCAAACTGCGCTGCCTCTTCCAAGATCATGGTTAATGCAGAACCCTGAATCGCTCTCTTCCGCACAGTCGCCGCTAAGTGGTTCACAGGTATGTTCCTCAGCGTGAATCCAGGACCCTCGTTCTTCATCGGTATATCCACGAGCATCTTTACTGCTCCATCTGCCGGGTCTGGATTCTGAGGGTACATTCCCCATACTGCTGCATGCACGTACGGTGCATCCCACATACTCACGTTGCATACGTCTATTATCGCGTGCGTCAGCGCGCCCATTGCCGCTGTTAGACCTACGGAGTAATCGGATAGGATCCTTGCCGTTGGCACCTGCGTCAACATCCGCTTTCCACCTGCGATTAACTCGACTTTCGTGTCATCGCCTGGTTCAACACGCAGCATGTCCTCTACCTGTTTCGCTATCTCGTTCACCTTCTCCAGTACAGGGATGTTCCTTCCTACGCCCCGGATTACCATACCTCTTCCGGCTATTGTCCCTGTCTTCAATTTCTTGTCCAGGCCAGCCATGTCAACCGCACCTGTCCGAATGGTCATGCTGACTATCTTCTTTATTGCAGCATTCTTCAACGGACTGATCGCTTGTAGTGGTACGCCCTTCGCTAATACGGTACCTCTATCGTCGTATAAATCTATTTCATCGGCCATATTTTTTTTTTCCTCCTTACTACTTATTTCGTTTACTCTACACATCACATCATAAAGTAAACATGAGTACTAACGTACCTATATATAAAAGCTTTTCGATATTTTTCGCGCTTCCAAAATTGAGATGGTCACCGGAACGGAGTCGTACGGACTTAACGATTGTTCATACCTGTTATGACAATTTGATAAAAAGTGTGGATGATATACGCTCACACCTAATTGTAATGACCCAAAATAATGGTCGAGCATGCATTCTGCAGCCCGCATATGTTAATATGAGCACATATAGCGAAGTTTGTAATTGCTCAATATCCCGTGGCATCGAATTTGTTAATTTACTGCTGAATCCCGAAAGTTTTATATGGGGCTTTGTTCCGCTGCACGGCACTGTCAAATTTTCCAGCGAAATTGCTATATCCTTAAATTTCACCGCAGAGCACACAGAGAACGCAGAGGCACCAGAAAACCTAAGCAATGGTTGGAGCAGTCTTAAAACTCTGCGTACTCGGCGCTCTCCGCGGTGATAAATCAGTAGATTTTTAGACGGTGTCCCATGTAACTCGCTATTTTTGGCCGCGCGATAAGATGGATATTTTGCAATGATTATCGGATATATCTATTTTGCATTTTGCCTTTTGCATTTTGCCTTTACTTCTGTCCTTCCGCCAACATCAATTCGCCCTCAATATTAAGTTCGATTTTAATATCGGTAAATCCTGCTTCTGAAAGCATTTCCCCTAATCGTTCCGTTGTGAAATACTTCTTCGCATGTGCTCTGGTCTCCATTGTGAAATACTTCTTCGTATGCGCGACACCGCCTACCCAGTCGATAATATATATCGTCCCGCCTTCTGTAAGCAGCCGCATTGATTCTCGTAATGCCGCTTTTGGATTGACCATTTCATGCCATGACTTTAGCGATACAACTACATCGAATGTATTATCCGCAAAAGCCGTCTCCTCCGCAGGCTGAACCTCAAACGTGACAGAAGACGATTTCTCTCGTGCTTTTTCTATTCGCTCTCGGCTGGGATCTACCCCGGTAACAGCATATCCCGTCTCTTCACTCAAATATATTGCGAGTTTTCCGCTGCCACACCCAATATCCAGTATCTTTCTCTTTTCTTCTTCTTCTTCTGCCTCTAAAATTCGCGCACACAACCTCTTCACCAGTTCGGCTTCATTCTCCAATAAAGTCATAGCATAGTTAATACTCAATGCCTCGTGGACATAATATATATCTATATTTATCTTGACAATGTCAGATTAACCGCAGAGTTCACAGAGAGCGCAGAGGATATAGAGGGGAGATATGACCTTTTATCTCCTTCACAAGCAGAACCAATTTTATTACCCATTGCCGAAATATGTTGGTAAAAAGTTACCAATACATAACGTTTCAAAATAACAATCTGCACATACATGAAACTTTCTCTGCGAACTCAGCGTTCTCTGCGGTAAATGAAATGTGACATTGTCAAGTTATATCCAATAAAAGGTTTTACGAAAACAACTTTAGTGCTTCCTCATTTGTCAGCATTTGGCGTCGCTTCTGGTCTTCCCAGAGCTTCCGGAACATATAAAAATACTCGTAAAGCTCGTAAATATCTCGCGCATGTACTACCTCGCCATGCACTATCACGGCCATCTTAAGATAAAGTGGCATGCTCTCAAATACTCGCACGTCATACCGCTCATCTTTTACATTACGCATAATCCATCTTGAAAGCTTTACCTTATCGCTTGCCGATGGTGCTACAACACAGATGTCTATGTCGCTTCGTTCATTACTTTCGCCTTCTGCTACAGAGCCGTAAAGCAGCACACCCAGGACTAAAATGTCATCACATAAGAACTGGAGGTCTTCTCTTACTTTTCGCTTAACCGCTTCTGCATCCATTGCTCTACCACCTCAACAAATTCCTCTATACTTGGCAATAATTCCTTTATGCTTACTAAAGCAATGAGGTCGTCAGATTGATTGTACCGATGCACCAACCTGTTCCTCAGCCCGTTTGCTTCGATTAACACACTCTTCATACGTCCGTCTATGAAATCTATGTTCTCTATGTTTGTATAGTCGTCCTTTGGCGTTATTTTCTCATCCTTGCACGCCATTGCAATTATGTCCATGCACGACTCGGAAACTTCCTGGAATGCTTTATACGTTGCCAATTTCGTCTTCTCATCTCGTGTGTAGAACTCCACCTCATATTCTCCCGTCCATTCTGTTATCTCGCCACATCTTTCCTGAATTACATTTATCTTATCCCTGTATCGCTCTACACGTTTTGTTGTCATTGTATATAAAGTATAACTTCTACCTATAAATTTAATTTAGGACGCAGATTTACACAGATTTACACGGATTTAATTTTTTTCTGTGTTAATCAGTGTTAATCTGTGTCAATAATTTATTTTATTTTGTTTTGTTCATTTTACATTTACTTCGATTCTCATTTGAAAATGGTTACTGCGTCCTTTGTTAGTGCATCACAATAGCCACATTCATTACATACCTTTTTACAGCTCTTCCAGTGCTCTATGCCACCAGCAAGCTTTTCATTTGCCATGTAAAACATATGCCGGAGCATCTGAGGACAATCAAGAATTTCGAGCAGGTTACCCTCATACGACCGCTTAGAATATACCCGCATACAATTTATTATCCAATTCACTGCCTTTGTCCTACCGGAAAGCTTGATGTCCGCAATACCTATTGCTTCGTATTCCTTTACGTCCTCTGGTCTTATCCATCCGGACTTTATCATCTGTGTCGGATTCCTCAGACGGATGGCTATGCACTTGTCAAAATAATAGTCGGGTGCAAATAGCGGAGACTGAGGCTGGTTTAAACTACTAAGATGCGAGGCGAGATTGTAATGCGAGTATCTAAACGGGCATTTATATAGGCAGCCTTCATTCACTATTATCCGTACGTCACAGTTCACCGCCTTTACTATCCCCTCTAACAGATCAAAGTGCCGGTTTATGTTCGTGTCCACGGTTATCACATCAGCGCCGAGGTCTTCAAAGAATTTAGCTCGCTGTGGCGCATCAACATACGATAAAACTGATACAACTATCTTCATTGGGAATTCACGAAGTAGCTCCACCAGGTATGGCTCTGCCATCGTAACTGCATCAACACCCGCTTTGTTCAGTTCCCCAAAGTACCACTCAAACATCTTATAGCCCTCGAACGTCAGGTGATGCCCACCTGTACATGTTGAGTTCATCACCACATTCATCTTTATGCCATGTTGATGCGCATATTCGGTCTGTTCCCTTATCTCTTCAATAAGCGGTGCATGTAGCACTCCTCGTCCACTACCCATCACATCCGGAGAGCCGCCCATAAAAACCTCGTCTACTTCCTTCAAGCCCTCCGCTTCTTTGACCGCTATTATCTCCTTCAACGCTTCAAAATGCCCAGGATGTGGAACTATTAATCGCATTTTATTTCTAATATTACGGACCCGCAGTATCTGACACCACTTCAAACGTTGCCGCATTCTTTTCCTTTGCCCTTAATACTCCATCAGATGCCACAACATCCACGTAGTAAATTCCCGCTTCTGCGGAGTCTGTCTCCCATTCCCCCACATATCGCCTATCACCACTATCATCATGCATAATGACAATCTTAACATTGGTTCCATTGCCATCATATATGTATCCACGGACAAAAGAAGTACCGATGCTACCAGAGGTAGTGGATGTAGGGACAGCAGATACACCTCCACAATAAGCGCAACCTGCACCGGGAATATATGGTAGATTACGTCCACTTGGAATAAGCGAGGTACCCGTTGACTCTTCCTTCATTTCAGAAGAATTGATTTTTACATCTGCATATATGCTTACTAAGCCCCCTTTATATACAGAACTTGGATTTACACTCACATTTGAAATCGGTATCGTTAGCTCCGGATGTGTTTCACACCATACGTTCCATGACCCATCATAATTCCGCACTCGATAACCCATCATCCGCAATGCGAGATACAAGAATGACGCGCTCGCTCCGGATTCGCAATACACAACTGTGTCCTTGTTATTATCCAATCCGGCGATCACGACAGGCGCTAAAAACAACCTCAGTCCATCCGCACCTCTCAACCGGTCCCCATCTCTAAACAGAGTTTCGTAGTTTATGTTGATTGCACCTTCTATATGACCCGCCTTGTAGTCTTCTGTCGTTCTTGCATCCGCTATCTGAACCCCCGGGTTATTAAGCTTATTTTGAACCCACTCGGTATCGGCAAACCTCTCGTCCACAACAGTTGCTGTATAAGTAGTAGGAGATCTCGTCGTCACGTTCTGTGTGTATCCATACGCAGGGCACCATGCATTGTACCCACCATCCAGGACCGAAACGTGCTCATGCCCGATGTATTCGAACATCCAGAACACGTAATAAGATGCCGGGCATTGCGTGCCCGTAGCACTACTGCAATACACGATTATTTCATTCTCCTGGTTTATTCCATGCTCACCTAAAATCCCCGTTGCATTTTCAACACCGATAAAAACGCCTTTTTCCTTTCTGAAATTAGCCCAATCCAAATTTATCGCTCCCGGTATGTGCCCCGCCGCATATTGCTCAGGAGTGCGAACATCCACGATCACAACATTTGGATCACTAACATTCTTAAGTTCGTCTATGTAGGTAATGAGGCTGGGATTCTCATAGTCACTATTTGTAGGACGAATAGGGATATCATCAGAAAATAGAACCGAAAAATCCGATAGGCGTGGACCGCCACAGGAAGAGCAGCCACTTCCATCGTCGCCCATCAAGAAGTCATAAGTAGGCTCATAATCACAAGTAGGGCAGTCGCTGCCCCCACTCGAAGATCCAGCCCCTGCCACTGTTCCAATCGTTACGGTTAATAGCACTATACCCGCTACCACTAAAAGCATAAATGTCTCCAAAATTTCTTCTACCTTTCTTTGCATTTTGTCACCAACTATTATTGTATTCTAGGGTAATATCTATTGATGTATAAAAATTTAGGGTGCGCGATGAAAAATGGACAATAAATTATGCATGGCCGTGGTAGCAGTAATAGTGCTGCTTTTTTCTTTCGCTAGTCTGCAAGTCGCTTTTGCCGCCCAGCCAGAAGCAGATGACCAGATTAAAATCGTTTCCCTGAGCACTGATAAAGATGTGTACCATGAGAAAGAAGAGATGGATATTGCTCCGGAAGACATAAGCGACGTTGTCATTGGAATTTCGGGCGCTCGCTTCCGTCACAACCACAGAGCAACCGGGATTTGAAGCAGTCCTTGCACTTGCTGGTTTGTTTGCTGTCGCCTTTTGGATACGGAGGCGATGCTAAAAACCATGTGATTTTAGAAGATAAAAAGAGAGATTGAAAACAAGTAGTAACATAAATAAGGATATTACACCTGATCCAAGTTCTTTGTATTCTGGCATATTCAAATATGCTTGAACTCATAAAAGAGAAAAAATAAGAAGATGGAAAAAGAGTTATTCCACCTTTTTACCCAAATCTGGTCCCGGAGAAGTTACATAGATGGAGTCCACCGTAACAATAACTGCAGCTTTTGGGTTAAGCGAGGGCATCATTGATTTTACCATATTAACGCCATCGTCAAAGACGCTTCCCGAAGTTTCTATCCGGGCACTACCTTTAAACTGATACCCTGTATAAGTCTCCATATCCCAGACAGAAATAGCCACCCTGGGATTCGCCTTTATATTCTCTTCCGTCTTTTTCATAAAGACATCCATCAGTAGTACTTCCGTCTCTGACAGAACTTTCCCAAATGCAAGCGGCACCACATTTGGCTCTCCTTCTTTGGTAGCAGTAGCAACAGCAAAACCCTTCGATTTACCTACCACTTCTTTCACTTCTTCTGTGATTTTTGCCATATTTTTTCACCTATTTCTGTTGTGCGCACTAGTATAAAAAAGGTGTAGTTTCATCACAAATACGAGATTTCTAATCTTTTATTAATAGCTGCCAATATAATAATTAAGAGAAAAAATGGGAAAAAGAAACATACAATATTTTACGCTTTCTGATATAGAACCCCGCATCTGGTTCATGCTCACCGGTTGTGACTTCCGCTGCCGCGGCTGTTTCAGACCGGCACGCGATGGTGGCGGGACCTTGCTCAGTCCGGAGGAGACGCTAAAGCGCGCTGAACAGGCATGCCTCAAACACTATGGTAAGCTACCTACCAAAGCGATGATTACCGGTGGCGAACCCACACTTGACAAGGAATTTCTCCTGACGCTCGTAAAAGGTTTGGATGAAAAAGGATTTGAGGAGATTATTCTAATGTCCAATGGTTATGAGATAGGACGTGAAGGAAATGGCAATTATGCAGCAGAGTTGAAGGAAGCGGGTTTAACAGAAGCCCATATAGACATCAAAGCTTTCTCGGACGATATTCATATATGGTATACCGGCATGTCGAACAAACCGGTATTAAATGCCGTGAGAATGTTAAACGATACCGGGATGGAACTGCTAATTCAAACGGTGTATATGCCCGGTATTGTGGACGCGGAGGAGATAGAACAGATAGCTATTTTCCTTTCTGACGTGAATAGCAGCATAAAATTCAGGATAAACCCCTTTGCACCCTCCTTCGCGTTTGAGCGTGTGACCGGGCGTCCAACAATAGAAGATATGGAACGAGCGTACAAAATCGCGGCTGAGTACCTTCCTAATGCGATAATTAGCAGGAGCTGTTATCGTGAATATCCTACACCTCCACCACAAGAAACCTGGATAACCGTTTACCCTGACCTCAGCTTCAAGAGAAGAACCATAAAGGACCAGGAAGAGGATAGAATCGCATGGCTTTCTCTTTCTAAATCGAAAACAAGGGAGGAAATACTTCAAGAGGTCGAACGTGATGATATAGAATATCGCCAGGAACTGGAAGAGGCGATAAGGAAATTTTCTCCCCTAAATCCAAAGCAGCGTTGAATTTGACTTTTGCACTTTGCACTTTGCATTTTGCATTGTCGGCACAAAAATCGATGGATTTTTGTGCAGACTCACTTGTACCTATGCCCTATCCTCTCCGAGTTCCGCGCATAGACCTCAAATCCGGGAATAATCACCCTGACAACGGGAATACCTATCTCGGCCCGCGTTAAATCTACCACAATTACACGGTCCACGAGCGCCTTCAATTTATCTAGTGCAACCCTTATATCGCCATCTATTGTATCAGTCGCCAGAGCTGGAAGCTCGTTCAACTTGACTTTTTCGTCTTCCTTATCTTCATACCAGTGCTTATTCAATCGTTTCATTGCGGAATAACTCAGTACAAATGGTGTTTTCATTACATCGCCACTCACTATCTGCATGAGTCGCGACTGCGCTGCTTCTGTTATTGCCCTTATTGTTGCTATTCTCGGATCGCTGTGTGTCCCCGCACCATAAACAAGTAAAGAAGGATCCTCGGAGATGTTATCTAAAGCTAATGCAACCGTTGTAAAGCCCGTGTCTGATGGGATATACCAGAAGCGAGGTACTGCACCCACCGACTCGAATCGCTCTTTTAACTCGTAGATCATACCATCCTCTTCGCTGAGTTCTATTCGCTCACCGGCATCCTTCTTCAGCTCCACCGAACTTAAAGCGTCGCGCTCTATCACTTCGGTTATTCCATGAAAGATAGCTTCTTCGTAGTTGTTCCCGGACGCTATGCCGTTACTGTCGCTTCTAAATAGTCTTCCACCTCGATTAGACATGTAGGGATGAAATACCGCATTTGCAGGCACTAGAATCTCCTCTTCTCGTAATAGGTCATAGCCGTCACACCACTCTATCTTTGTTTTCGGACCAACGTTAGAAATAACACTCAATATTAGCGATGTGGGGTTCACTTTTGCGCCTTCACATCCACTATATGATTCAAACATGAATTCCGCCCGGTCATCATCTTTTATTTCCGCGGAGTATCTCTCTATTGCTTCCATGAGCACCGATACACGCGATTGCTCACCGGTAAGCCCTTTTCCGGCGTGGACCGATACGGCACCTTCCTTTGCCCCCGGCCGGCTTGCAGAACATATAGGTATATCGAGCTTATCCCGCCCTGTAAGATCCTCTATCTTCGTTATTCCTACCTTATCTTTTAGGTCTTCGACATCGCTCAGCGTCTCCTCAGGCGTTAAAGCGCGATGTGAATCGAAGAAGTATCTTTTCGGCGTCCGTCTGAGCACTATTTTCATCTTTATCTTCTCCTTTATTTATATAGAATGACATAATTAGCTTTAATGTTAGTAAAATGTCCCGAGTAGTAGAAGAGACACCGCAAGAGAGAACAAAAAGGTGGCAGGAAAGGGAGGCAGAAAGGGCTGATGAACTGCGACCAAAGGAAGCGATTTGTTCAAGTTGTGGTAAAGAGATGAAAGAAGGTGAATTCATTGCGGTACAGGGAAAAATTCTTTGCGCTGAGTGTTATGCCCAGGAACTGGAAGCGAGTATGGATATGGGTGCCGCAGATGGTGCTGGAGCAGGATAAGGAGAAAAAAAATGGAAGATGAGAAATATGCACTAGCTCTACCTCGTGGTATAACTACGGGTATAATATTCGAGGCTGTGGAAAAGTTCGGATTGGAAATAGGTCAGGAGGAGCAATCAGAAGATGCATTTGATCCAAGAACCGACTTACCTACCAAGGATTATGTGCCTCGGATAGTACTGTGGGGTGATTCGCCCGAGAAAATGGAGCAGGCGAAAGAATATATATTCACGAAGCACGAAGAATGGATAAATGGGTTAGAGGATTGGCGTAAGATGCGTATGAATAAAATCATGAAGAAGATGCGGAAACGATGAATAACTCCCTGTTCATGATTCATTGGCGTGGGCGAAATCAATTCTTCTGTGATGAAGTGATCTAATGAAGGATAAATATAAGAGGAAAATAAAGAGCGAGTTAGAAGAAAAAATAACGTCTTATATTCGGGATAGGGAAGATAAATGTCTGTCAGAATTTGCTTCTAAAAGTGACGATGGATTAAGAAGGAAGCGAAAATATACCGATGATATTCGGGCTAAATATTCAAGAGACGCTGATCGGATTGCACATACACGTGCTTATTCAAGATACATTGATAAAACGCAAGTATTCTTTTTAGTAGATAATGATCATATCACACATCGTGTTCTTCATGTCCAACTAGTTTCAAAGATTGCCCGAACTATAGGAAGGTGTCTTAAATTAAACGAAGACTTAATTGAGGCTGTTTCACTGGGACATGATATTGGCCATGTCCCATTTGGTCATCTTGGTGAGTCTATTATGTCAGAATTATGTGAAAGACATGGACTCGGTAGATTTTTGCATAATGTTCAAGGCATTCAATTCCTTGATAAGATCGAAGATTGTGATCTAACGCTACAAATACTCGATGGAATTTTATGTCATAATGGAGAGATCCACAATCAATTATTAGAGCCCAATTGGGATAAAGACTGGGAAAAATTTGATAAAGAAATAGAGGATATTAAAAAGGGGAAACAAGATTATGTTCCTATGACCTTAGAGGGATGTGTTGTAAGATTCGCTGATACAATAGCATATTTAGGTAGAGATTTTCAAGATGCAATTGAAATAGGCCTCATAAAAAATGACGATTTTGAAGTCCCAGAGCGTTGTAGGAAAAATATTGGAACAAAGAATGATGAAATAATAAACACACTTATTATAGATATAGTCGAAAATAGTTATGGTCAAAATTACATTTCGTATTCAAAAGAAATTTCAGACTCCGTAGAGGAATATAAACAATTCAACAATGAGCATATATATGAAAATGCGAAGATCAAAGCGGAACAGGGAAAAATTGAGGGGATGTACGGAACACTTTTTCAAAAGTTTTTAGAGGCGCTTGAAGAGAAAGATGAAAGTTCTAGAATATATAAACATTTCATGAACGAAGATTGGATTAGTGGAGAATATCTTGACAAGTCGACCAGTGAAGAAACGGTGAGGGATTATATAGCAGGTATGACTGACAGATATTTTGAAAGAGTTTTCAAGGAAATTATATTGCCCAAAAGAGTTACTACATTTCGCAGAGGGGAAGATTCAAGTGTGTAGCGCGGGTAACTCTAATACACTTATATTATATGGAAACAATAAGAAAAATGTAGTACCTTCATCGACTCCCATCAAGATAAGATTGATAAAATGGGGTGTTGATGGTGGAGGGGGATACACATGATAAGGATATACCTAGCAGGTCCATTATTCTCGGAAGCAGAGAGGCAGTATAACAAATATTTGAGTGATTTTCTTGAGAATTTTGGCTTTGAAACATTTCTGCCACAACGTGATGGCCATAGGTTGTTAGAGTTATTAGCAAACGGGACAACTAAATCAGTCGCTACGAATAAAATTTTTAATCGCGATATTAATGAGCTTAAAAAAGCGGATGTTGTGATTTTTGTTATGGATGGTAGAGTTCCGGATGAGGGGGCATGCGTTGAGATTGGATATGCCTATGCTCTGGGTAAAGAATGTATTGGTCTAAAAACGGATCCACGAACACTCATGTCAGACGCAGATAACCCATTGATTCTGGGAGCCTTGAAGTACAGAATAGCAAAAAATCTCAAGGAACTGGAAATTTTTCTCAACAAAATTAAAGAAACCAAGGGAATATCCACAGACACAGATTAACGCAGATTAACACAGATTTAAAGTAGAGTAGTGTATTGATTTATAAATTTAACTTTGATTTTATGAACCCGTAAAAACTTAATAATTTTTTGGGACTTTAGAATAGCATCTGTGTAAATCTGTGAAATCTGTGTCTATGATAATTGTCAAAATAGGTAAACTAGTGTCTCAACAACTTAATTTTTAGACGAACTTATAAACATGTAAAACCAACTATGTTCTATGGGAAGAATAAAACTTACGGAGAAAGAGGTAGAATACCTCAGCGTTTTTGTGAAAAAGGGACGGAAAAGCGCGAGA
>JAUWND010000213.1 GCA_030612835.1 Candidatus Methanophagales archaeon
GGAAGTATCGTTTGGACCTTTTGTCGAGTTTTCCGGGATTGCATTTGGGCTTGCTTATGTGATGGGTTATGAGAAGATGTATGTGCTCAGTGCGCTCATGACCATGTTATTTCTTGGCGGTGGTAGTGGCCCGGTGATACCTGGTTTGGGCGAGATTTCATACCTTATTTGGTTCGTGTTAAAGACTCTGATAGTTATGATAATAGTGGTGAATCTTCGTGGTGTGTATCCGCGTTATAGGCTTGATCAGGGCATGAAGATAGGCTGGAATGCAATGCTTATCTTAGCTTTGGTTGCGGTGGCATGGTCATTAGTAATGGGGGCATTATTATGAAGAAAATAGCAACACCAGAATACGACCTTAAAGACAAGCTGAAAGCTCATGCAACTGCACTGGCAACAGCGGCGAAAGAGGTTGTAGCGCCATTGAGCATAACTACGCAGTATCCACGTGAGCGGAGGAAATGGCCCGACTGTTTCCGCGGTTATATCCTCTTTGACCCGGAACGGTGCATAAGCTGTTTTGAATGCTCGTTTGTATGTCCCGCGAATGCGATTTGGATGAAGGAAGCGAAGAGTGGGCGGTATTATCCTACGTTGGATTATGGTAAATGTATCTTCTGCCATTTCTGTGTTGATTCATGTCCCGGGGGTGCCTTGAGGACGACAAAGATTCATGATGTCTCATATACGAATATGGACGAGATGTTCACGGATACGGAGGAGATGATAGAGCCGCCGGAGATAATACGTGAGGATGAAGGATATGTAGAGTATGAGATAAGTCGGGATGATCTCACGTTGAAACGGACAAAGGGGCAGGATAATCTTATTGTTGATGTCGCACCGTCGCAAGGTGTGCCGATGGTGAGTGTGTGCGTGGATAGCGGGAGTTGTATTGCATGCAAGATCTGCGAGAAGGTATGTGAAAGCGGTGCGGTTTCCTGGGCTCTGGATGATGTGAAGAATGTAATTAGGATGGAGATTGATTCTGAGACGTGTACAGGGTGCGGATTGTGTGTTAAGGAATGCTCGATGCAGATATTGCGGCTTGTGAGGAAGTAAGGACGAAGAAAAAAATCGAAAAGTTTATATACGCCCTAGATAATATCTTGTCATAGTAAAAGTCACTGTCCCCAAAAATATAAGATGAATAAAATAAGAATAAAGAGGGTTTTTGGTTTTGTCGCAGTTTTAGTGATGGCTACGACCAAATTTACTTCGGTGGCTTCTGCTGATCTTAGTCAGAAAGCGATTTACACGTAAAAAGGTAAAAAAATGCCACAATATTGTCAAGGAAAAACACATATAGCGGATAACCGAAGAAAATTCATGAACCCAGACGTCAAGTTAGAGAAGCTGAGAGACATAGCGGAAGAGGACATTGTGAGGTTGCTTGCACACCGTGCTCCTGGAGAAGAGTACAAGAGTATTCATCCACCTCTGGAAGAGATGGAAGAGCCGGATTGCGCAGTTCGTCAGATGGTAGAGCCCACAGAGGGCGCAAAAGCAGGTGACCGAATAAGATACGTGCAGTACACCGATTCGATGTTCTTCGCACCGATAACGCCTTATCTACGTGCACAGGCCGCGTTTAACAGGTATAGAGGTAT
>JAUWND010000188.1 GCA_030612835.1 Candidatus Methanophagales archaeon
TTTAGAGAGGAAGAAAGTAGGCGTTATACCAAGAGCGCTGGTGATAGGAGGCGGAATAGCAGGAATCTATACCGCTTTGGAGATCGCGGACAAGGGATTCGAGACGTATTTAGTAGAGAAAGAGCCTTCGATCGGCGGGCCCATGGCTCAACTTGACACGACGTTTCCGACTTTAGATTGCTCGGCTTGCATTCTCACACCGAAGATGGTAGAAGTCGACAGACACAAGAACATCCAGTTGTTCACGTATTCCGAGGTGAAGGAAGTAAAGGGATATATAGGGAACTATGAGGTGAAGATCAGGAAGAAACCCCGATACGTGGATGAGCATAAATGCACGGGTTGCGGAGAATGTGCAAATGCATGTCTGCTTCGTGGAAGAATCCCAAATGAATTTGACGCTGGATTGGGGAAAAGAGGTGCGATATATGTTCCTTTCCCTCAAGCCGTTCCTCTGGCTTATACCGTAGATGCAGAACATTGCCTATACCTAACGAAAGGGAAATGCGGTAAATATCCAGCGTGTAAAAAAGCGTGCCCTGCAGATGCAATTGATTTTGAGCAGTGTGAGGAAGAGATAGAGGTAGAAGTAGGGACGATTGTGGTTGCAACGGGATACGAATTGCTTGACCCTGCGGAAAGACCGGCGTATGGCTATAAGTACGAGGAAGTTCTGACCGGATTGGAATTTGAAAGGCTTTCTGTTGCTTCGGGTCCTACCGGCGGGAAGATTATAATTAATGGCAAGGAGCCAAAAGAAGTGGTTTTTATCTCTTGTGTTGGTTCTCGTTCTCGCAAGGAAGGTGAATGCGAATACTGCTCTCGAGTGTGCTGCATGTATATAGCGAAACAGGCACATCTGGTGCGTGATAAAATACCAGATGCGAGGGTCAGGATAATCTACAATGATATGAGAGCGTATGGAAAAGGATTTGAAGAGTTTTATAATCGTGTGAAAAAGGAGGGGGAGGAATACATAAGAAAGGAGCTCGAAGATGAAGTGGAGGTGATAAAACGGAGCAAAGAGGATGATAAAGTGATAGTAAAGACGATAAGCGAGAGAGAAAAGATAGAAATAGAAGCTGATTTGGTAGTTCTGGCGAATGCGATCGTACCAAGAAAAGACGCAGGAGAACTCGCTAAAATATTGAAGATTTCGAGAAGTGGGGATGGATTCTTCTTAGAGCCGCATCCCAAACTCCGTCCTCTGGATACCTTCACAGATGGTATTTTCATCGCGGGATGCTGCCAGTCACCAAAGGACATTCCCGATAGTGTTGCACAGGCGGTTGGTGCGGCAATACGAGCTTCAATACCGCTGATGCGCGGTGAAGTGGAGGTAGAGCCAATAGTAGCGAGAATAAATGAAAATATCTGCGTGGGATGTGGAACTTGCGAAGCAATCTGCCCGTTTGATGCGCTCTCTCTCGAAGCAGGAGTGATGCGTGTGAATGAAGTGGTATGCAAGGGATGTGGTTCTTGCGGGTCTGCATGTCCTTCCGGAGCAATATCAATGCGGCACTTCAAGGATGAGCAGATATATGCACAGATAGATGGTTTGTTAAGTTAAGAGTTAGGGGGCGTTAAAAGGGTGTTAAAAGGGAGGAGCAAGGGATTTGAAGGACTAAATGTGGAGATAATCGAGAAGAATCTATGTTCATACTGTGGAGCTTGCGTTTCCTTCTGTGAGCATCTCGAACTTGGACCCGATGCACCGGTATTAAAAGAAGAGTGTTCACTCGATAAAGAGGGAGTGCTGAAGTGCAGCGAGAATGGGACTTGCTATGATGTATGCCCGATGACGGAAACAGATATAGAAGGTTTGGAGAAAATGTTTTTGGATTCTAAGGGCATAAGCGACGAGCATTTTGGCATCTACAAGAAGTTAATTGCGGGTAAAACTGCAATAGAAGGGCAGGACGGTGGAATGGTTACTTCTATGCTGGTCGCAGGCGTGGAAAAAGAGCTATTTGATTGCGTTATCGTAGCAGAAAGGGTAGATGGCTACAATGCAGTTCCAAAGATAACAGCGGATGTAGAGGAAATAAAAAAAACGAAGGGGACAAAGTATGTGCAATGCCCTATGGTATCGAAGATAGGGGAAGCGGTGAAAAGAGGAAAAAGGAAAATAGCGGTTGTCGGGACACCTTGCGAGATAAGAGCAGTTCGGAAAATACAGTCTGTTTTGCTAAAAGAAGTCCCGCAGATAGAAATCACCACCATTGGGCTTTTCTGTTTCGAGAGTTTTTATCATGATAAGTTCGTAAGCAAGACGAGGGAGTTATTAGGAATTGACCTTTCCTCGGCGAGTAAAATACAGATAGCAAAAGGGGAATATGAGGTTACGGTGAATGGAAATCGTTATAAAACAAAAATAACCCATCTGGAAGAGATGGTGAGAGCGAGTTGTCGGTAGTGCGATGATGTTCCAGCGAGGCTTGCTGATGTTGCTGTCGGGGCGATAGGCAGTGCAGAGGGGTATAGCACTGTAATCGTCAGGTCTGAGAGGGGAGAGCAGCTTCTGGATTTGATTGAGTTCGCCAGAGCAGAGGTCAATAGAGAGGAAATCAGAAAGATAGTACGGTTTAAAAAGGAGAAGGTCAAGGATAGAATATGAAAATCGGCGTTTATATATGCCATTGTGGAACGAACATCGCAGCTACGGTGGATGTGAAGGAGGTGACGGAGTTTGCAAAGAATCAACCCGATGTCGCTATTGCAAGAGATTACATTTATATGTGCTCTGACCCGGGTCAAGAGCTGATAAAAAAGGACATTTCGGATGCAAATCTTGACCGCGTTGTCGTTGCTTCTTGCTCACCTCGCATGCACGAAATTACTTTCAGAAGGGCATGTGAAGAGGCGGGTTTGAATGCGTATTGCATGGAAATGGCAAACATAAGGGAGCATTGCAGTTGGGTTCACACGGATAAGGAAAAAGCAACAGAGAAGGCAAAGGGGCTGGTTGCAAGTGCAATTGCAAAAGCATCCCTGTTAGAAGCTTTGGAGCCGATGCGGGTGGGTGTAACACCATCTGCACTTGTAATAGGTGGCGGTATAGCCGGGATACAAAGTGTACTGGACATAGCAGATGCAGGTTTTCAGGTGTATTTAGTAGAACGGGAGCCTTCTATCGGTGGGCACATGGCACAACTTGATAAGACGTTTCCTACTTTGGATTGCTCTGCTTGTGTGCTCACACCGAAGATGGTGGATGTAGCACGCCATGAGAACATCAAGCTGATTACGTATGCCGAGGTGGAGAGCGTTGAAGGTTATGTAGGGAATTTTAAGGTAGTGGTGAGGAAAAAAGCGAGGTATGTGGATGAAGAAAAATGCACGGGATGTGGAGATTGTGCGAAAGTATGCCCAGTGACTATTTCAAATGAGTTTGATATGGATTTAGGAGCGAGAAAAGCGGCTTATGTTCCTTTTCCACAGGCTGTTCCTTTAGCCTATACGCTTGAGCGGGATAAATGTATGAGATGTGGTCTGTGCGAAGTAGTATGTGAGGCTGGAGCGATAAATTTTGAAGAGAGGGATGAGGAAATCGAGCTAGAGGTGGGAGCGATAATAGCAGCAACGGGCTATGACCTATTCGACCCCTCTCTGGAGCCTAATTATGGATATGAATATGATGAGGTAATAACAGGCTTGGAATTCGAGCGGCTTTGTAACGCTTCGGGTCCGACATTAGGGAAGATAGAAATAAATGGAAAAGAGCCAAAAGAAGTGGTTTTCATATC
>JAUWND010000064.1 GCA_030612835.1 Candidatus Methanophagales archaeon
TACTTTATATACAACCAGAAAGCCCAAACAATGGCTGAAACTGTCTTAAAACTCTGCGTACTCGGCGCTCTCCGCGGTGATAAATCACTGGATTTTTAGATAGAATTTTTACATTTTTGTAAATGCCCATCTAAAAGAAAAGGGTTTATAGTGGGCCCGAAGGGATTTGAACCCTTGGCCACCCGGTTATGAGCCGGGCGCTCTAACCGTACTAAGCTACGGGCCCCTTTGTAATACATAAATAACCCTTTTTATATAAATTACTTGTTAGCGAAATGATAAAAACCAGCATAGAAAAGCGAGTCATCATCGCAAATCTTTTAGTCACGAGAAAGCAATGAAGATACATGCCACTCTGGATATTCTTCATCACCGTCAGTTTTCTTCTTGGACTCTCTATCTCATTCCTTCTGAGCTACAAGTTCCACTGCATAGAACGGGTTCTTTTCTCGTTCGTCGTTGGAAATGCAATAACTATATGGGCTACTTTCATGCTTGCATGTCTAAAAGGGTCGTTAAGCATTGATATTATACTCATTAGCATCGCCATATACTTTTTTTTGTCCATAATACTCTTTAGATGGTCTAAAATATCAGTAAAAGCGGTTTTTAGTGATTTGAAGAATAAATTGGCTATTATTTGGCATGACGATAAACTCACCATTTCTTTTTTTATGCTCATTCTGCTTTATTTGACGATTATGAACTTATACGGTGTTTTTCGCATTGATGAACTGGGCAACATATACGCATTTCACACGGTTTGGGCTGATTATCCGTTCCATACCTCTGTCATTACCGCTTTTGTTTACGGAGCCGATTTATCATTCCCACTGAATTATCCGCAGTTTTTACATATCGAGATGCACTATCCCTTTCTCATGGATTTCTATTCCGCGGTATTAATGAAAGGCGGCTTGGACCTCAGGTGTTCTCTTATCATCCCAAACATTTTATTTCAACTTTCCTTTTTTGGGCTGTTCTTCTTTCTCGCTTACAAATTGACGGGCATAAAGAAAGTGGGGCTATTAGCTACGTTTATCTTCATCTTCGCCGGACTCCCTGCGGGTCTTCAATCCGTTAACATCCACTTTCTGAACCCGATGTACGCAGTATTAATGCCACAAAGAACGGCAATGATCGGTATGGGTATCTCTTTTGCCGTCTATATTCTTCTATTACACGCATTATTTACGGATGAGCGGGATAGGTCGAGACCGGCATATAGGGAATTAGTTCTTGCCGGTGTGCTTATTGGCTTGCTCCCGTACATACACGCACATTCATTTATGGTGACTGCATTTGTCGCTCTATTCCTTTCTGCTGTTGTGTGTCTAAAAACCCGCAATTTGTGGGTCCTCATTTCTTTACTCGTGCCGCTGATTCTTCTTTCTTTACCGCAGATAATGAGCATAAGAACAGGCATATCAGCAGATTTCTTCGTCTTTTTCCCTGGTTGGACAGAAGTGAACAGGAACCTGATAATGGGCTTTGATTGGTCATCTATCGCCACCACCGTTTTTTCCATCGCAAAAACCATCACTGTACTGCAAATGTTCTGGGCGCTCAACGCAGGCGGGCTCATCATCCTGCTCTCGTTAGGCATTTTAAAAGCAGATAACAAAGCAAGGCTATTTTATCTGCCATTTCTACTCCTTTTCGTCATTGCGAACTTCGTGAAATTCCAACCTTGGTATTTTGACAACTATAAGATATTCATATATTGGCTCTCACTGACTGCCGTGATGGCGTCGTTGGCCATATTATGGGTAACCGACTTTAATAAACGGTTTTTTAAAACACTCGCTACTGTATTACTCGCTATTTTGATCCTCGCTTCTACTTCTTTTGGCTTAGTAACGCACGTAGCAATGGTGGAGGATAGCTACGTGATTTGGACACAAGAAGAGACCGAAATTGCAGATTGGGTGCGAGAGAATACGCCACCTGATAGTGTGTTCTTAACCGGAAGCGCGCATAATCACCCTATACCCTCGCTGTCAGGAAGGCCGAGAGTGATGGGTTACGAGGGGTGGCTGTGGTCTCATGGCATCAACTGGACAATGATTAATGCAAGGAAGCGAGATGAAAAGGCGATGTTCGGGGGGAATTATGCCCTTGTCAAAGACTATGGCGTGGATTATGTTTGCATTGGTCCCTACGAGAGGGCTTTCGCAAGGGATAACCACTTTGACATAAACGATTCTGCCTTTGACGATGAGACACGATATTTTTTGGCGTATGAGGGAGGGGGTGGAAAATGGAGGATATATAAAATCACGTAATTGCAAAATGTAGAGGATTTTGATTTACTCCTTGTAAGACTCTCTTCTTTATATACTTTTGTGGTATTTACACTCGTTTTTTGGGGTTTTTCAAAATCCTCTGTAGACTGCAAATTGAAAAGAATCAGGACTATTGCACTCTTCTCTAGCCTCATTTATTGCCCTTCACATATCTGCTCAAAAATCCATAGGTTTTTGAGCAGATATGCAAAATTTAAAATGGGAAGTGCAAAAGTCAACGTTCAACAGATGGCGTTAATGGGCGCTTTGAAGTCAAAAGAGCCCATTTTCATTCCCGTTTTATATTTTGCAATTTGCAATTTGCATTTTGCAATTACCCCCTCTCTTTTGCTACGTTTTGGTAACCTACCGCGTAATCTCCCATGTTAGCCGGCTTTCAAGGATATAGTTCCATAAAAAAGCGCAAAGGATACCAAAAATATTCGAGATTAGGTAATATAGGCCCGCATACTCGGTTAAGAGGTAAAGAACACCAATGTTGATCACCAATCCACCAGAACGCCACAGGTTGCTTTTTAGGATACGTATAATGAATTGTTTCACACCTCTAGTTTTTTTATCTCTGAATGTCCACCGATCGTTTAATAGAAATTGTATTATTATCCCTATTTCAATAGCAATTGCTGAAGAGTAGAGATAATATATCCCAGCAAGGTCAGTAAATAGCCATAGTAGTCCCGTATTAATCACGGCACCGATAACACCCACAATCGAGAATCTAATCAGGCGAAAGAAATCCCGCTTAAATGCGTTTAGTGGTGCAATTTTTTCCATTTTCTTATTGTAAGTTTGATTCTTATTTAAAGAAGAGAAGAGCTACAGGTATTTAAACAACTTACCCAGCAGAAAGAAATCGAAAATGCACGTGAAAAGGTATAGCTAAGAATTGAGTTTCTTAAACCGTTCTGCTATTGCTGCTACTAATCACAATAATGCCCCGGTTGTAGATAAGAAACAGACATTGAATAAAAGCGCTAAGAGCGCATACAACATGCTCAAAAGGATTGTGCCCACGATGTTCATCACCCTGTTTCTGGTATCCGTGGCGATGGAGTTGAACTTATTCGATCGATTTTCTGCGATTCTAGGCCCTATTACGAGCTTTTTCGGATTGGAAAGCGGAGTCGCTTTGATTAGCGCAACAGCGATTGTGAACACTACTGCCGGGATAATCCTCGCTGGTAGCCTTCTGGCTGAAGGGCTGATAACGACAAAAAGTGTGCTAATCGCACTGTTCCTGGGCACGGTAGTATCATTCTCGGCAAGATTCGCAAAACATTCCTTACCCTTGCACGTGTCGCTCTTTGGTCCTAAACTGGGGAGCAAGACGGTTGCGATAAGTGCTACAACTACGCTTGTCATAGTTTACACGGATTTAATTTCTTCTGCGTTAATCAGTGTTAATCTGTGTCAATAATTAATTTTAGTTGGATATTATGCTTTCTTGTTTAAAGGGCACTGTCTTAAAAACTAGCGATTTATCAACGCGGAGATCGCCGAGGGCGCAGAGTTTTATACAAAAAAGAGCTGTTAGAGTTTATTAAATTGTACGGTATAAAAACAAATCGGTTGCGGATCTAAAAAGAGGCACTATAAAATAAATGTTCTACTATCTTACTTTGTACGCCCGACTTATGATCTTCATGTTCTTGGGCATATTCCTTGCAAATGCAGCTATGGAGTTAGGCTTACTAAGATATATCAGCAAGCCCCTGGAACCACTGACGAAAGCGGCTAAACTGCCCCATGATGCCGCGATAATACCTGCCATCTTCCTCTTCAATGCACCAGCCGCACATGCACCGGTAGCATCTTTATTAAATAATAAGATTCATTGGCTTGCTCCTTTTCGTTTTGATAATGGATTTCCCGAAGAACGTTTTCCCTATTTTTACTTCTATCTATGGCATCAAGTTCGCCACAAAACTGGCTTCTATCGAACTCGCCGTGTTCATTTGCACAACAGTATTCATAATAATCACAATCTATTTTGTAATATCATAAAATGCATTCTTCCGACCGATTTCAAACGTGTATTTAAACCGAAAAGTATATATAGTGACCGGAAGATTTATACCTGCCAGTGCTAGACATTTAACACATAAATTATATATATAACCTAACAAATAATATTTTTATAACGTAAGATATGAAGAAAAGGTGACACAAAAGATGAAGGTAACATCAATAACCTGGGGGAGCGATATCTCATTGCTCGTTGAAGTGGGTAAGGAACTTGGAATAGAATTGGATGCATGGTCTGCACGCGACCTGGAGGATGAGAGAAGGCGAACGGATTGCATAAACTCATTCGAGCACGCCGATGTCACTCTCCTGCGTCTAACAACTGATAAGGTCTGGGATGAGTTCATCGAGAAATTAAACAAGAACGTTCCAATAATCCCTCTAGGACGAAACACTTTCTTCCGCTCACTTTCAAACGTTTCATTGGATATTGTTGCAACGGTCAATGCCTACCATGTGTATGGCGGGGCAGAGAACATAAAGAATATGCTAAGATATATCGGAAAAGAGGTTTTAGGCCAGGATTACACATATGAGGATCCCAAGGAGACGATGTGGCAGGGCATATACCATCCAGATGCAAAAACCGCCTTTGCGAGCATAGATGAGTATTTGCAATGGTATAAACAGAAGTCCAAGCACAAAGTCGGGATAATATTCCCCCGTACCTTATGGGCAAATGGCGACCTGGAAGTCATCAATACATTGGTCCGTGAACTGGAAAAGGAATTCGATGTGTTTCCGGCGTTCTGCTATGGCATGGGCGATGCAGAACTCGGTGCTAAGCCAAGTGGCGAAGTCATTGAACAATTCTTCTTGGGTCCTCTCAAGCTCGATGCACTAATAAACCTACAATCGGTATTTAATGCGGGAACTGAAGAAGGATCAACCAATTCCCTGAAAGAACTCGATGTTCTGATATTCCATCCTCTGCTGGCATACTACAAGACAGAGGAAGAGTGGAGGGGGGATAGTCAAGGGCTATCCAATCTGGAAGTTGGCTGGAGTGTCGCTATGCCCGAATTCGAAGGTGTAATCGAGCCGATAATTATTGGAGCGCCGAGAGCCGAAGAGGAATACGGAGCTGAGTTTGAGCGGCATGTACCAATCAATGACCGGGTAGCGAAAATCGTGAACCGGGTGAAGAGCTGGCTAGCATTAAAAGATAAGCCAAAATCCAAGCGAAAAGTTGCTTTTATACTTCATAATAATCCTTGCGCATCTGTTGAGGCGACAGTAGGGAGTGCAGCACATCTTGATGCCTTAGAGAGTGTTGCGAGGATATTAAAAGGTATGAAAGAGGAAGGCTATTCCATCGCGCCACCAGAAGATGGCAAAGCGCTTAGCGAGAATATCATGAGTCGGAAGGCAATTTCTGAGTTCCGATGGACAACAGTGGATGAAATCGTAAGTAAAGGTGGTGCACTTGCGATGATAACCAAGGCGGATTATGAGGATTGGTTTGCTACACTTACCCCGGAAGTGAAGGGCAAGATGTGTGAAGTCTGGGGAAATCCGCCTGGTGCCGCAATGGTATACGATGGTAAAATCGTAGTAACCGGTATAGAATACGGAAACGCAGTGGTATGCGTGCAGCCGAAGCGAGGTTGTGCGGGTTCAAGATGTGATGGTCAGGTCTGCAAGATACTCCATGACCCGGAAGTGCCCCCGCCGCATCAATATTTAGCAGCCTATCAGTATCTGGAGAACACTTTCGGCGCTGATGTGATCGTTCATGTAGGAACACATGGCAATCTGGAATTTCTACCTGGCAAATCGCTCGCACTGTCAGAAAGCTGTTACCCGGACATAGCAATAGGGAATTTGCCGCATATATATATCTATAACTCCGATAACCCGTCAGAAGGAACAATAGCAAAGAGAAGGAGTTATGCAACGCTTATAGACCACATGCAAACAGTTATGACCGAAAGTGGCTTGTATGGCGATTTAAAGGAACTCGAAGATCATATTGCAGAGTATAACAAAGTAAAAGCGTCAGATAAGGCAAGGACTCATGCTTTAGAGCACATAATTATTGATCTGTTGCGGAAAACGAAACTATCCGAGGAGATAAGACTTGACAAAAGGTTAGAGGAAGGATATTCCTGTGATACCATAATAGAACTCGCACATGAGGTTATCACCCGCATATACAACACCCAGATCCCTGATGGCATGCATATATTTGGTGAAGTTCCAGAAGCCGAAAAGAAGGTTGAACTAATCAATTCAATACTGAAACACGATTCAGAACTGAGGAAACTTATTTTCGAGCTTATGGGACAGGACATCCTGCCTTCAGATGCGGGAAGCGAGTTTTTAGCCGAGGTGGACAATATAGCAAAGGTGTTTATTTACGCGTTCTTAACTGCCGAAGAGCCTGTAGAAGCAGCGACAAGGATATTGGGAGATAGATTGAAGATAAATGATGAGCATACAGTTTCTACGATGAGGGACAGGGTACTGGATATTTCAGCAAGGATAGAAGCATCGGATGAGATAGGGAGTTTGTTCCACGGCTTTGATGCAGGCTATATCGAGCCAGGACCCTCCGGGCTGATAACAAGGGGTAAGCCGGAGATACTACCAACCGGCAGGAACTTTTATTCGCTTGACCCGTTCAAGATACCCACAAAGGCTGCGTGGGAGATTGGTAAGCGGCTTGCAGATGGCGTGCTAAGTAAATATGAGGCGGAGAACGGAAAACTTCCGGAAAACATTGCTATGTACTGGATGGCATCGGACATCATGTGGGCTGATGGCGAGCAGCTTGCACAGATAATGCACCTAATTGGTGTAGAGCCGGTCTGGAAAGACGGACAGGTAAAAAAGTACCGGATTATTCCTCTTGACGTGCTTGATCGCCCGCGAATAGATGTTACGATTAGAGTGAGTGGGATTACAAGGGACTGTTTTTATAACTGTATCGAGCTCTTAGATGAAGCAATACGGGAGGTTGCAATGCTTGATGAGCCCATAGAAAAGAACTATTTGAGAAGGCATGTATTGGCATGGGAGAAGACGCACGATGAAAATACAAGTGGGAATGAACATGCACGTATATTCGCAAGTAAGCCGGGCACATATGGTAATGGTGTGAATTTAGCGGTCTACGCATCGGCATGGCAAGAGGAGAAGGATTTGTCTGATATATTCGTGCATTGGAACGGATATGCATACGGGAAGAACAATTTTGGCGCAGAAGCGCATGATAGTTTTGTATCACAGCTTAAAACAGTTGATTTGACTTTCAATAAGACGGTTACAGACGAATACGATCTATTCGGATGCTGTTATTACTTTGGCACGCACGGAGGACTCACAACTGCGGCGAGAGAGATTTCCGGGAAGAACGTCTCTGCATATTACGGTGATACGCGAGACGTGGATAAGATAGAGGTGAGGAGCCTTGCAGACGAGATGCGAAGGATCGTTCGCTCAAAGTTGCTGAATCCAAAGTGGATAGAGGGGATGAAGCGTCATGGATATAAGGGTGCTGGTGACATATCAAAGCGGATAGGACGAGTTTACGGCTGGGAAGCGACCACGCAGGAGGTGGACGATTGGATATTTGATGATATTGCAAGGACGTTCGTATTGGATAAAGAGATGCGGAAGTTCTATGAGGAGAACAATCCATGGGCGTTGGAAGAGGTGGGTAGGCGGTTGTTAGAAGCCTACGAAAGAGGGCTGTGGATCGCAGACAAAGAGGTGATAAAAGGATTGAAGAGCGCATATCTAGAGATGGAGGGGTGGATAGAAGAGCGGATGGGTGATGTGAAAGGTGATTTCCAGGGTGGTGCGATTGGGGTGTGAATGGTTAAATAATTACGAATTATGAATTACGAATTACGAATTGAGAGTAAATCGTAAATGACTCTGTATTCTATGCTGGCTCTGGGGCAAATAAGTAGTTATTTCTAGAGCAAATCAGAAAACATTTTTTTCTTTTTGATCTCTATTGTTGCTTGCATTTGTTATTTTCGCCGAAGTATCGTGGGAGGATGTTGCTTGGGGATGTGGCAGAGGTGGCGGAAGAAATTATTCGGGAAACTTGTATGTAAATAGCTTGATATTGAGGTTATAGACAAACCTTTCTTTAGAAAAGAAAGCTTTACCAAAGAAACATAGATTTCCGCGGCTTAAGGAGTGGTGCCCGGGTCACCTGTGGGCTCCAAGTTGTTATCACGGCTCAGTGGGACATGGCTGGGAAGTGGTGGAGAAGGATATATCCGGGCAGAAGGGTTACGAGAAGATAGACACCGTATCGGTGATAGATGAAGAAAAGGAGAAACTTAGAGCGCACAAAACATGGTACACATCGCTTTATAACAAACTTTTTGGAGGGACGCATCAAAAATAAAAAAATCGAAAAGCTTTTATATTCCTGTGACATACTTGTAATAACAGTGTAGTTTAAGTCATCGGCGGTCGTGCTTAAGTACAGGCCTTGTACTTAAGTATGGGGTATAGTGACTTGTATTGCAATCCGATATCCCGCTCGGCTGCTGAGCTGTTTTCATATGTGTTTGGGGCGGTAATACAAGACGAGCTTCTTGAGGCGCATAAGAACGAGTTACGGTAATGCACCTTTTACATCCTCATCAGCATAGCAGTCTATGCAAAGAGCTCGTCCTCGAATATCCATAAATTCTTCAAGTTCTTTACCACATCTTGAGCACCGCACTTTCTTTACTTTCCTACCACCTTCTTCAGCCCTTTCTGCTTCCCTTTCCATCCACCTTGCCCTTCGCTCTGCGGGCGTTTCTTCCCCTTCCTGCATCATTTCCATTTATTACATTTTATTTCTTAATATATATAAAGTATAGCCCATTATCCATTTGCCATGCTATTTTTATCATATTTATGCATAAAGTATGGCGTATTTGCATGGCTACATGAAATAACTGTGAACTTTTATAGCCAAAAAATACGTTATTTACACTGAAAGGTTAAACAGATGCTTTCACTCGCTATTAGCTATATCCGCGAGGAAGAATTGACATGTTTGAATAAAAGTATAAAAACCTTACATTAAATTGATGGAGATCATATATACTTCGCTGATATATACCCTTTACTGGATGGCGAGAATTGTCCCGGTAATAGCAATAGGCATATTTGCAACGAATTTCGCGGTTGAGATCGGGCTAATGCGGAAATTCGACCGGTTGATTAAACCGATATCCCGTAAAGCGAATATCAGTGCAGTATCTGCTCTATCGGTGGTAACCTGCACGTTCAGCACTACTGCCGGTTACTCCATGCTCGTGGACGGACTGAACGATAAAACTATTTCTGAGCGTGAGGTAATCGCAACCACGCTAATCAGCTCTTTTCCTAGCATCCTCTCTCACGTCCTCACGTATTTCATACCCGTGGTGATTCCTATTCTCGGGTTGACTACGGGTGTAATATATGTGTGCATGGTGGGACTCTCAGCACTCCTGAAAACCTGTTTAGGGATATTCCTTGCGAGAATATGGCTAAAAGACACGAAAAAATGTTCTGCTATTGCTGCTACTAATCACAATAATGCCCCGGTTGTGGATAAGAAACAGGCATTGAATAAAAGCGCTAAGAGCGCATACAACAT
Organism: Candidatus Methanophagales archaeon; assembly: GCA_030612835.1. GTDB lineage: Archaea > Halobacteriota > Syntropharchaeia > Alkanophagales > Methanospirareceae > Methanophaga. The sequence goes on from JAUWND010000064.1 coordinate 9,931, forward strand.
GCTCAAAAGGATTGTGCCCACGATGTTCATCACCTTGTTTCTGGTATCCGTGGCGATGGAGTTGAACTTATTCGATCGATTTTCTGCGATTCTAGGGCCTATTACGAGCTTTTTCGGATTGGAAAGCGGAGTCGCTTTGATTAGCGCAACAGCGATTGTGAACACTACTGCCGGGATAATCCTCGCTGGTAGCCTTCTGGCGGAAGGACTGATAACGACAAAAACTGTGCTAATCGCACTGCTCCTGGGCACGGTAGTATCATTCTCGGCAAGATTCGCAAAACATTCTTTACCCTTGCACGTGTCGCTCTTTGGTCCTAAACTGGGGAGCAAGACGGTTGCGATAAGTGCTACAACTACGCTTGTCATAGATGTGATATTCATACTAGTGTTACTGATGTTATAGGCTTTTGCACGCCGATTTTTTTCTTTTTTGTATTTGTATAGCTAATCTTAAAAACCACGAGATTCCACAAGATTAACACAAGAACGTGGGATTAGTATGGTATAAAGTAGTTAATAGTGTACTGAAACTATGTTAATATTATTCTTTTTCTCGTGCAAATCTGTGTAATCTTGTGGTTATAAAAAGGAGCTGAACAAATAAACTTTTCTTTTGTAAAAAGAAAAGTTTGTTTATGCTAACTTTTGTAGGTCTTGGCCTATACGATGAAGAGGACATAACCTTAAAGGGGTTGGAAGCGATACAGAATGCAGACGTAATATATGCTGAGTTTTACACCTCGCCGTTAGGTGGGAAAACGATAGAAGCGATGGAACGAATGTACAGCAAGCGAATCTTTGTGCTTGAGCGGAGCGACATAGAGGAAACAGCAGAAGAAGGGATACTAAAACTTGCAAAGTACCAGAACGTGGTCCTACTCAGTGGTGGTGATGCAATGATCGCCACAACGCATCTTGATTTGCGGCTTAGAGCGATAGATATGGGAATAGAGACGAGAATAGTGCATGCACCGTCTATTTCATCTGCAGTTGCCGGATTATCAGGGCTACAGAATTACAAGTTTGGTAAATCCATAACTGTCTCTCCCGCTTACAAGGACGTTATATCTGACGTGCCGTACGAAACGATAATAGCGAACCGAGAGCGTGGGTTGCATACTCTGCTCTATCTCGACATCTCAATGTCCATAACAGAAGCATTGAAGCTGCTGGAGGCAGTGGAGACGAAAAAGAACGGTAACGAGCTAAAACAGATGATACTTGTAGGTATTGCGAGGGCGGGGTCCGATAACCCGGTTGTGAAGGCAGATTACATGAATATGCTAAATAGCTTTGAATTTGGCGCGCTACCACATGTGCTCATCGTTCCTGGCAAATTGCATTTCATGGAGAAAGAGGCGTTGATAAAGATCGCTCATGCGCCTGAGGATATATAAACTAAACAATCAGCAACCACAAGATTACACAGATTTTCAAAATAAAATAAATTGTTGACACAGATTAACACTGATTAACACAGAAAAAAATAAATCCGTGTAAATCTTGTCTAATCTCGTGGTTTTTTGGATTAGCTACAAATACAACAACCACTATATTATTATGACGACCTATGCCCCCAACCATGTCTTTAACACTGGACTTGCATGTGCACACAAATTACTCGCATGACGGACATGATTCCGTAGAGAAGATAATAGCAAGTGCAATAGCGCAAAAGCTCGATGGTATTGCAATATGCGACCACGACACAATGGATGGCTCTTTTGCTGCACGTGAATACGTAGCAGATAACCATTTGGATTTGATAATTATCCCTGGTATGGAAGTAACAACTAGTAAGGGGCATTTACTCGTGCTCGGTATCGAAGAAAAGATAGTGGGTGGCTTATCACCTGCGGAAACGATAAAGGTAGCGCGTGAGAAGAACGACGCGGTAGTAATTATCGTACCCCATCCGTTCCATCCGTTCCGTCATAGTATTGGTAACCTGCAGTTGGGCATAGACGCGATAGAAATCTACAATTCACGATTTTTTACCGGGCTTGGAAATAAAATAGCGTGCATAACGGCTGCGCGCAATAATATCACTGCCGTTGCGGGAAGCGATGCACATTCCGTGGACTGTGTTGGCCTTGCGACCGTTATAGTGGAATCCGAGCCTGACCCGAAAGCGATTTTACGTGCGATAAAGCAGGGCAAGGTACGGTTAAGTAGCTGTAAGAGAACCCCGTTTATTGGCTATTTCAAGAATTTCGTGCTCAAATGTCGTTAAGCTGAGTAGCACTGCCTAAAATTTTATTTACCGCAGAGAACGCTGAGCTCGCAGAGAAAGTTTCGTGTGCAGACCGTGTAAATCCGTGTAAATCTGCGTCCTAAATTAAATTTATTTATGGGTAGAAGTTATACGTTATATACAATAAATCAGAACCGATGGTAAAGAGAGCAGACCTAAAAGGAGACCGTTTTTACAAAAGTGCGAAAGAGTTGGGTTACCGCTCTCGTTCCGCATTTAAACTGTTGCAAATAAACACTAAGTTCGGGCTGATAAGAGCGGGAGATGTCGTACTTGATCTTGGTGCCGCACCTGGCGGCTGGTCTCAAGTTGCATACGGGTTAGTTGGCGCTAGCGGGCTGGTATTAAGTGTGGATTTGCAGCCGATGGAAAACATAGCGGACATAGTGATATTGAAAAGCGACATAACAAAGGAGCAGGAGACATTAGCGGCTATCGAAGCTGTGTTAGATCGAAAAGGGCACGAGTTAGTGGATGCTGTGATCTCGGACCTATCACCGCAATTGAGTGGAACAAGAGATTACGACCAGTTTCGCTCCTCTGAACTGAGCACTTCCGCGTTGAATATCGCTTCTGCAGTACTAAGAAATAATGGCAACTTCGTTGCGAAGATATTTCAAGGGGCTTACTATAACGAATTCTATAAGTGCGTGAAGGCGAAGTTTCGGTATACCAGGGCACATTCGCCTGCTGCGTCTCGTAAAGGCAGTGCGGAGATGTATGTGAT
>JAUWND010000076.1 GCA_030612835.1 Candidatus Methanophagales archaeon
AAATTATTATTTGTGAGTTCCCTGAAAGGGAGAAAGAAGTAAAATCATGTCATGCGGGGGGAGGGATTCGAACCCACGTATCCCTACGGAACAGGATCTTAAGTCCTGCGCCTTTGTCCAGCTCGGCTACCCCCGCTTTGCTTAAGTCTATCTAATTTCTTGTATATCATATATAGGATATTCTTCTATTAACTGTTTTCACCTACCCATTCCTCACATTTCGCTTCGATGAAGAGGTCAGGTTTTTCTGCGGTGACAGTGACCGTGTAATCAATAGCTTGAGACGGGATGCCAAGACTAAGACAAAGTAAGAATAAGAGAAAGACCGAGATAACAGCTATTATCGAAATCCTTATCCGATGAATAGACCAAAACAGTTATGTTATGGACCTTACCAAGCTCCACGCTGCCGAAGCTCGCACCACTTATCCCGAATGCACTTGCCATACTGATACAGAACAAGATGCAAAGCAATAATACAAGTACCGTTTTTTTTTATCATTTCTTTTACCTTATTTTTTTTTGTTAAAAAAATAAAAAAGGGTATTTGTATAGCTATAAAAAACCACGAGATTTCACAAGATTAACACAAGAACTTGGGATTAACATTTATGGTGTAAAGTAGTTAATAGTGTACTGAGTCCATGTCAATATTATTCTTTTTCTAGTGAACATCTGTGTAATCGGGTGGTTATAAAAAGGAGCTAAACAAATACAAATTAAATATTTATTAACGCAGATTAACACAACACTTTTTCTTTTTTACAGAGGCTGTCCCACAATTACCCAACAACCAATAGAAATTATACAATAGTACAAACATCTAAAAAAACGCTTTCTTTCTAACTCAATGCACATTTATAGCCAGATTTTTCTCAAATTGCTAAAATACCACTTAGAAGAATGCGTATCTTAGTTCCAACCGAAATTGAACCGAAAGGTTTTTATTATGGCATGTACAACTGTTCTTTAGTTATAAAAACGAGGTGATTGTAACGGATGGTGATACGAAGCGATAAGATAGGGCAATCTTGGCTATTGCCCCTTGATGTTAGTGAACTCATACCGGAAGACCATATTTGCAACTTGGTTGAAATAGTAGTAGATAGCATGGATGTTGGTGAAGCGGAGCAGAAGTACAGGTCTGGACCTGGCAATCCTGCATATTCACGGCGGATGTTGTTAAGACTGGCGATAATGGCTTCTCTTGATGCTATTTGGTCTTCGAGAAAGATAGCAAAGCTAGCTCATGAGAATGTGGTATATATGTATCTGGCAGGGCATGAGAAGCCCGATTTCAGAACGATATGGAATTTTAAAAAGGAGTGCAAGGGACTAATAGAAGCAGTGTTCAAGGAGACCGTCGCTATTGCCAAGGTATTAGGAATACCTAAGTTAGGGCATGTATCAATCGATGGTACCAAGACGAAAGCAAACGCATCGAACAGCCACACGCTGAGCAAAGAGGAGATAGAAAAGATCAGACAGATGGTAGAGCAGGGGATTACGGTAGATGAAGAAGAGGACAAGCTCTACGGAGATAAGAGCGGTGACGAGCTGCCACCCGAACTCAATACGAAAAAAAAGCTTCGTGATAAGATAAAGGAGATTGAAGAAGCTTCCGGCAAGAAAATGAAAAATGCATCGAAGAAGATTATCGAGCAGTATGTGCTTGGCGATGAGGACGATAAGGCGAAGATCATGAAAAAGCTCGATAAGGCAGAGGAAGAGCTTACAAAGAGTGGACAAGGCGCAGTCAGCATAACTGATCCAGAATCTCGGTTTATGGAGAACAAGAAGAAACGTAAAGAGTTATCATACAATCCTCAGATAGCGGTAGACCATGAGTCGGGGATAATTCTTGCTAATGGCGTCACTCAGGACTGCACAGACCATAACCAGTTGCATCCGCAGATAGAAATGACGGATGAGAACCTAGGGGGCTTGCCAGAATGGACAAAGGTGAGCATGGATAATGGCTACTTCAGCGGCCCCAACCTGCGGTATTTGGAGGAGAATGGGGTGGATGGCTATATTCCAGACAGCAAGCAGGCCCAGGAAATGAATGGTAAGGTGAAAGACGGTCCGTACTCGAAGGATAAGTTTGTGTATGATGAAGAAAATGACCAATTTATATGCCCTAATGGTGAGATACTCAGCAAAAAGGGGGAGTATATGTATAAAGGTAAGCCACAGTACTCCTATTATGGTGCAAACTGTGGAGAATGTCCATTTATGGAGGAATGTGCTGGTAAAAGCAAAAAAAGAAAGATCACAAGTGATGACTACGAGGCAGAACGTAGGCGGATGGCAGGTAAAATGTGTTCCGAGAAAGGGAAAGAGGAATACAAGAAGCGTAAAGAAACTGTTGAATGGCCTTTCGGCAACATTAAGCAGAATCTAAAGTTTCGTGAGTTTCATACAAGAGGGATAGAAAACGTGCGGATGGAGCATAATCTTGTATGCACTGCTCATAATCTGAGGGTGATGTGGGGTAAATTAGGTGGTAGAGTGGCTGCTTTATCTAATATTAAGGGTTTGGTAGCTAATTTTGCATTTAGGGTATCAAGTATTTAGGATTTTATACCTAGTACTTCTTGGAGTGTCATGAACTTTCGACTTATGTTGATTTACAGTCATTGTCTTTATGTACAATAAAGTTCTATAATTGATTTGTGGGACAGCCTCTACAAAAAGAAAATTTAGCCTGTGCTAAAAGAAAAAAACAAATGTTCTTTTGGTAAAGCTTTTCTTTTTAAGAAAAGGTTTGTGTAAATCTGCGTCCTAAATAAAATTTATTTATGGGTAGAAGTTATAGTTAGTGTATATACCCTAAAAAATGCTATATACGATGATGCATGCGAAAGTTATTTAAATGGTTGAACCAATAGTGATATAGGTGGTATCGAAAATGGTAAAGGTATCTTTGGATTTGGAAGAGGATTTGCATAAAGCGGTAAGAAAGAGGGCGATAGATAAAGGGATAACAATGAAGGCGTATCTAGTTGAGCTTATCGAAAAGGGCGAAAGTATGGAAGAGGATGAAAGCATCGCATAGACGAAAGAGGTAAAGAGTACTGATGGATATTGTACCTCTCAAATTACTAAAGTGGATTTAGAGATGGATAGTAGTTGGTATATAGCGATACAAAAAGAGGTAACAAACGTTGTAGTGACATTAGTAACGCATATGACCAAGCCTATTAATGGCTGTACGAATACAAAAGCATACGGAATTGTGGAAGGTACATATGTAGGTGAAATTGTTGGGACATAATGCTGCCACATACCCACAAAATGCGATAAATATGGGTCACAAGCACATGGTAATAAGTGTCCACTTATTGACATTATATAGGAAGGTTACCTTTTTAATATAAAAAGTACAATCTTTTTAACAGCGCTGGTAAAAAGGTGGGGTTATTATGAAAGTAGGAATCTATGCACGAGTATCAACCGAGAAGCAGGAAGAAAGTTTGGAGGAGCAGGTGCGGATGTTGGTCGAGTTCTGCGAAAGGAGCAAATATGAGGTCTATAAAGTCTATTCGGAGACCGGATCAGGCGCAAAGAGCAAGCGTGAGATGTTCATGGAGCTTATGGGTGACGTTGAAGCGAATAAATTCGATGCAGTCGTTGTTCTTAAGCTGGATAGGTTTTCGAGGAGCATGCTAGACCTGCTAACGAGTGTTGAGCGGTTAAAAGAGAAGGGGGTTGATTTCATAAGTGTAAATGACCATATCGAGACGACCACGCCACAGGGCAAGCTGATTTTCCATATAATGGGTGCTCTTGCCGAATTTGAACGGTCGCTCATCTACGAGCGTACGAAAGTAGGTATAGAACGTGCGAAACGAGAAGGTAAAGTATGTCACAGGCCAAGGAAGAACATAAACCTCGACAGGGTCGTAGATAGATATAAGAAGGGCATTCCGTTGACGGAAATTGCAGCTATCGAGCATGTGAGTTACAGCACTTTGAGGAACAGACTGCGTGAATCGGGCATTAAACTGGAAACGCGACTGACAGAGGATTGAACCCGCAAATCGGTGGCTTCTTTGCGCTTTTTTCGCCACCTTCACATTTGCGTTTTTAGCGACTTTTTCGTTGTGTCGTGATGTTTACTATTACTCTTGCTGTTTTATTCGTTTCTAGCGCAAATAGGAACTTCGTTTTTGGGCGGGTGCAAGAAAATAATATTTTACCAAAAAGGTACTAAAATTTTCCAATGATTTTTTTTGCGACACTGATTAACGCAGATTAACGCAGATGAAAACAAAAAAGATAAATCCCTGTAAATCTGTGTCGGAAATGTGTTGTTATTTTATTTGTATTTGTTTAGCAAACCACAAGATTACACAGATTTTTACGAGAAAACGATAGTATGAATCGGGTTTTAATAAAATATTGGCTATCCCCACCCTATTAACCCTAATTTCTTGTGTTAATCTTGTGGAATCTCGTGGTTTTTAAGATTAGCTTTTGCACTTTCCATTTTGCGTTGTCTTACATATCTCCCCCGGCGTTCTATTTCCGCAACTCGTTTCAATACTTGCGCGGCAGCATTAGGAAACGACCGCTTGTAGCCTTTAATAAATGACTCTTTTAAAAGCTCATGCGATTCATGCGTACCTCGAAGGCACTGGAAAAATACATGGACGTCTACTCCCTTTGTCTCTACACTCGATTCGATAAAGGCCAATCCGAAATCTATGAAGTATATTATCTTATCGTGGCCCACAATAACATTAGAAGTGGTCAAATCGCCATGAATTATGCCATTTCTGTGCAAGACTCCGACAAGCTCGCCTATTCGCTCGCTTATAGCTACGTCAATCACTTCGCGCGCTAAATCGCCTTCTATCCGCTCCATCACCAATTCGTGATCGTGGACATCGAAGATGATAGGGGTAGGTACGCCTTTTCTTCTTGCTTGCGAGATAAGTTTCGCTTCGCTTTTCGTGCGCTCTTTCCTTATCCGCTTGTCTAGCTCCTTTACCCTGTACCGCTTCTCTATCCGCCTCTTATACACGAGGTCGCCCTTTAGCTCTACTATCGCTTCCGCACACTGTATTATCATAAATGCTTCTTCTAAAAGCGCGTAATATAGAAAAATTTTTATGTTAACAGCGGAAATAGAAGATTGAGCGAAAATGGCGAGAAAAGTTTTGATAATTGGAGGAGGTGTTGCGGGGACATACACATTAGAAGCATTATTCAAAAAGGGAGCGGAAGTACTCAAGCAGTTTGACATAACGCTGGTAAAGAAGGAGAAGAGCGGTACCGACTCTATTTGTGCTGTACCTTTTGCATTACAAGGGGTTTTTAATATGGCAGACATCACAGGGCTAGAGGCACCGGAGGCATTCATTGGTAAGGGCATTGATTACCGAACGGAGACAGAAGCTACGAGCATTGATTTAGATAGCAGCACAGTGAGTCTTAGCACAGGCGATAAAATAACCTATGAGTCTTTAGTGATTGCGACCGGAAGAAAGCCACGTATCCCAGCAATAGAAGGAACAGACCTGCAAGGCGTTTACACTATGAGCACAGTGAAAGATGGAGAGCTGATAGCAGCTGCTATGAACGATCCAAGAGCGAAGAATACGGTTGTTATCGGTGGTGGTACGATTGGACTGCAAGTAGCACTTGCATTTGTGAAACATGGATTGACGACAAAGGTTGTGATTGGGAATCCAATACCGCTATCCGGTACCTTAGACCCGGATATGAGTCAGCGAGTAAAAGAAAAGCTGGAGAAGGATGGGATTGAATTTGCCATAGGAAAACGCGTTGATTCTATAAGCGGAGACGGGTCAAAGGTGAAATCAGTGGTGATAAAAGGCGATGAAATTCCTGCGGATATAGTTGTGATTACCAAGGGGATGCTTCCAAATTCAGGTTTGGCCGAGAAGGCAGGTATAGAAATAGGCGAGACAGGCGGGATTGTAACAGACCAATTTTTACATGTTAAGAAAGAAGGCAAATATATGCGCAATGTGTATGCGATTGGAGACTGCGTAGAATGCGTGGATGCCATTACACTCCGTCCAAGACTGAGCCAGTTAGCTTCTTCCGCTTTGGTACAGGCAAAGGTAATTGCAAATAATTTAACAGGTATTACTTACTCGCTTGAACCCTCTTTGAGCCCCGCTATCGCAAGCATTTCTGATTTGCAAGTTGGTTCGGTGGGACTTACAACTGCGATTGCCGCGCGATACGGGATAAAAGTAACAAGTGGTAAAAAAGAGAAGCCGACAAAAGCGAAATTCTGCAGTGGGCGGAAGTCAATGGCGGTGAAACTGCTTTTCGATGCCTATACGGAGAAGTTGATAGGAGCACAGTTGATTTCAGAGGAAATGGTTGCAGATAGGATAGACGGGCTCTGTAATGTTATAAGGACCGGAATGACGGCAAAGGAATTGAGCAGGATGGAGAAGTGCTTTGATCCTTATGTTTCATTGCATCGTGATGTGATGGTAGATGCAGCGGAAATTGCGGTGGATAAGATGGTAAAGGAAAAGGAGTAGAAAACATCGAGAAAAACCACGAGATTTTACAAGATAAACTAATAGATTTGTTAATACGCACTCATTTAGGAAATAGAGGTGTTAGGAGAATGATAAATGCTCGGCGGATTGTTTAATCGTAAAGAACAGGAAAGAAAAATAGAATTACTGCAAACGCGTATAAACGAGCTCGAATATGAGAATAAATCGTTATCTGAACGCTTATCAAAGCAGGCAGTACGTGCAAAAAAGGCGTTATCTGAGAAGCAGGTGGCTGACCTGGCATTGAAAAGAGCAGAGGAACGGATAGACACAATCGAGCGTGAACTTAAGAATTTGAAAGAGGAAGAGGATGCCCAACCAAGCGTAAGAGATGCGGTAACATTAACGGCCGCTCGAGCTTCTGACCTGCTATTCCAAATTGGTTCGCTCAGGTCAAGAAATGATGACCTACTCACGGTTTATCTACGGCCGGAAGAGACAGTCAACGACTTCGACGGCTTTGAACTAGATAACTCGGTCAAATACATGATGGCTAGGATTGAGTCGCCGACTGGCATAGCACTCTTCTATGATCTGAAAAGTACGGGTATGGCGCCGCAGATAGTGGCACCGCCATTTATGATACTCGAATCACTGTGGAAACTGGATTATACATTTGCTACCACGCAGTTGCAGGCGATATTAGATTTTGACCATGTCATTTGCATCGTATTGGCACACGCAGGTGAGACGTTTATCGTGATATCTGACCGAGAGCGAGTTATAGAGTACAAGATAGTTCGCAGCAGTGTAAAGGAGAAACACACGAAAGGTGGAATGAGTCAGCGTAGATTCGAACGACTTCGAGATGAGGACATCCGGCATCATGGAGATAAGGCACGTTCCGTATTTGACGCGCTGATAGCGGGATATAAAAGCGAACTCAAATTGGTGGTTGCCAGTGGTGAGCATAACCTGATCAAGATGATCACACAGGACAACGATTTCCCACTACTTCTCAGAAGTATAGACCCAAAAGCAGTATTAGAGAAACAGAACATTGATAAGATACGGGTACTGGTATGGTCTTCGCGATGGTATGTGCTGTGAGTAAAAGCAGAGTTTAGCTAACCACAAGATCACACAGATTTTCACGAGAAAACAATTATATGAATCGGGTTTTAATAAACTATTGGCTATCCCATCCCTATTAACGCTAATTTCTTGTGTTAATCCTGTGGAATCTCGTGGTTTTTAAGATTAGCTATACAAATACTCGCAGGATAATTCGACAGTGCCGCGCCAAGGATCGTTATCTGCCTTCCTTAGCCCTTTTGCTCATATAAGTGCGTCAGTAATCGCAAAAAACATCTTCCAACTCGTTATAACAGTCTTCGCACAGCAGTTTTTCACCAAATAGCTTTAGATCTTCCGTTTCTATTCCACATATCTCGCATTCAAACATTTTCTTCTTCACCTCCTCGATTTGATCTTTCATCTATAATACCCCTTATTATATATAACTTTAAGCTCTTGCTGTTTCTATTTATACTTCCGGGGGATCAGCCGCAACAGAGGTTTCATGAGTTCGCCCAGAAGAAGTACCGCCGCCGCAGCTACCAAACACAGCGCCCACTGTTCCAACGTGAGGAAGGATGTATTGAATACCTCTCGCAGTATTCTGAGCTCGGTGATAAGGAGCATGCCCACGATAGCCCATAGGAACGAGAGCCAGAGTTTATAGTTATCGTCTGCCAGGACCATATCAGCCGCTTCCTTGGCGACGTCCGTACCCGCAACCCCCATCGCGACACGGGCCACGACGCCGATGTTATCGATTTCCGTCGCTATTTTGGCATCGTTCATCTTCTCAAACTCCGCGCCTGTAACGGACAGTCCTTCAATGCCCAACTCCTGGGCCACTATCAACTCGCGCAGTCCCTGTCGCGCAAGAGAGTCGTTCACGTCTAGCACACGTTTATGTAACTCTTTGTCCATCGGCAGTACATTGCCGTCCCACTGGCGGATGTATCCCGAGCGGTCGACTAATCTATCCGGTGCACCCTTTACGTAACAGCGTATAACCGGCTGACCCTCGTTATCAACAATCTTATCTCATTGATGTCAACGCCATTTTTTATCGCCAAGACAACAAGAGCCCCCTCATTTGGATCGCCCACGCACTTGCCCTCTTGTACAGAAGCGTCAGAACATAATACCATCGGCAGTAACACCTGATCTAGATCCGTTGCGCCTTCTCCTGCAACGCGCTTAATATCACCCTCTGTACTGTAGCCGTGTCCTGTCACGTGGTAGCTGGCACCGGGGAGCACGAGCGTAGTGACGGTCATCTGGTTCATGGTTAGAGTCCCGGTCTTATCCGAGCAGATTGCAGAGGTAGAACCGAGGGTTTCCACAGAAGAAAGACGCTTGATTATGGCGTACTTCCTGGCCATGGCTACTGTCCCCAGGGAGAGAACCGTGGTAACGACAGCGGGCAGGGCGTCGGGAATCGAGCCGACCGCAAGCGCTACACCAAGTTGGAAAAGTGCATCGAAAGAGTTGCCGCGAGCAAGGCCAATGACCAAAACAGTTACAAATGTCGCTGCTGCTATTGAGATTAATAATTGTGGATAATGATACTGACTAGCGTCATGGCCGACAGAACAATCTGCATGAGCGAGTGATACTGGCGCAGGAACGCTTTGATAGCTGATTCTTTTTTGGCCTCGGCAAGTTCGTTGTACCCATATTTTTCCAGACGCTGGGCGGATTCATTAGTGCCCAATCCCGTAGCGGGATCTACTCCCAGTCTGCGGGTACATTCGTCCACGCTGAGTGTGTACCAGGCAGCGGTATCTTTCGCCGGTGCGCTTGTCGCCGGCGTTGATTCGCTGTTCGAGTTTCTGGTCATTGCCGTTATGTTATATATAGATAGATAGTTCATATAAGTTAATAGTCTTCTTGCGATATAACATTATATTTATACCACAAGCTATTGAGCAATTACGCAATAGGATCAGCTAACAAAAAGTTCCGGCTATCCAATCGCCAGCATAATGTGTTATAATTATAACTGCCAGGGCAATAACCAGATGTTCTATAACCACTTTCCAGGGTTTAACGCCTTGCTCTTTAGCAATATAAAAGCTAAAAAGACCTAACATAGTAAAACCCCAAACTATGCTAACATAAATCGCAGTTGTGAGTGAAAACAGCAGAACCGGGATGATAAATGTCAACGCGAAAGCAAATTTGGACACGAAAGTAGCGATTGTTGATTCCCATATCTCCTTCGTCGTGTGCTTATTCTCGGACTCTTCAGAAATGTGGATGCCTAATGCGTCTGAGAACGCATCTGCTATTGCTATTGTCAATACACCGCCAATAACCACTAGTTTTGAATGCGTGCCCGAATTTAAACCTACCATTAACCCGAGAGTTGTGATTATTCCAGAGGTTAAGCCAAAGCTAAACCCTATTCTCACTGAGTGATTCATCATTGTCCAATATTAGTATGAAAATACATTAATAATACTTGTTTAACGCGGAGTACGCAGAGTACGCAGAAGAAATTAAATCCGTGTAAATCCGTGTAAATCCGCGTCCTAAATTAAATTTATATGTAGAAGTTATACGTTATATACAATGAAAGAGCAAGCGAGACAAAGGATTGGAGCGCTCGTGGACCGATTCCGGACGAACATAGACGTTTACAGGCGGTTAGCATATAAGGAAGCGCAGGTAAGATGCGAATTCATTGACCCGTTCTTTGAAGCTCTGGGCTGGGACGCGAGCAATAAGCAGGGCTTTGCGGAACAATACAAGGAGGTTGTTCTCGAAGATACAATAAAGGTCGGGCAGTCCACAAGAGCACCTGATTACAGTTTCAGAATCGGGAGCCAGCGTAAATTCTTCGTGGAAGCGAAGAAGCCGGCAGTGAACATAAAAGAAGACGTTAGTCCGTCATACCAATTGAGACGGTATGCGTGGAGCGCGAAACTGCCGCTATCTATTGTTACTGATTTCGAGGAGTTCTCGGTATTCAACTGTCAGATGAAGCCCAATCAAAATGACAAAGTCGGCATAGGTCGAATTGCATATTATACCTTTGACGAGTATCTCGACAAGTTTGACGAGATCCACGACGTATTCTCAAAGGAAGCGGTGCTCAAGGGCAGTTTCGACCGGTACGCGCAATCAACGAAGGGTAAGAAGGGCACTGCGGAAGTGGATCGTGAGTTTCTGAAGGAGATAGAGAGCTGGCGTGAGCTGCTGGCGAAGAATATCGCGCTTCGGAATCCTAACGTGAGTATATACGAGTTGAACTATGCGGTGCAGAAGTTGTTGGACCGGATAATCTTCCTGCGGATTTGTGAGGATCGCGGCATTGAGCCTTATGGGCAGTTGCAGACACAAGCAGAAGCAGGTGACGTGTACATGCATTTGCTGAACCATTTTAGATTGGCGGAATCGAAATACGATAGCGGGATATTCGATTTCGATTTTGGGGGCGATGGGATAACACCAGCGTTGACGATTGATGACAAGGTCTTGAAGACGATTATACAGGCTCTGTATTATCCGAAGTCGCCGTATGAATTCTCGGTGCTCGGAGTTGAGATTCTGGGCAATGTGTACGAGCAGTTTCTGGGTAAGGTCATTCGGCTGACGGCTGGGCATCAGGCAAAGGTGGAGACGAAGCCGGAAGTGAAAAAAGCGGGTGGGGTGTATTACACGCCCAAATATATCGTTGAATATATTGTGGAGAACACGGTAGGTAAGTTGATTGCGGGAAAGACGCCGGAGGAAATCTCAGCGATTAAAATACTGGATCCGGCATGTGGGTCTGGCAGTTTCCTTATTGGTGCATATACGTATCTGTTGCGGGATCATCTGGATTGGTACGTGAACAACAAGCCGAAAAAGCATAAAGAGGCGGTGTTTCAGGCTAAGGCGAATGAATGGTACCTGACGACGGCGGAAAAGAAGCGGATCCTTTTGGATAATATCTTCGGTGTTGATATTGACTCACAGGCGGTAGAAGTGACGAAGATGAGTCTGCTACTGAAGGTGCTGGAGCACGAAAGCAGGGAGAGTATAGATCAGCAAGCGAAATTGGGGCTGGAGGGTGTGCTGCCGAATCTGGGTGATAATATCAAGTGCGGGAATTCGTTGATCGGGCCGGAATATTACGCATGGGGGCCGCAGGGGAGGCTGTTTGACGAAGGGGAGATGAGGCGGGGTAATGTGTTTGATTGGGAGGACGACAAAAAGGGGTTT
>JAUWND010000034.1 GCA_030612835.1 Candidatus Methanophagales archaeon
CCGAAAGAGATTTGAACGTCTTTGTAATTGGTTAACTGAAAAACGGGTGGAAGATACAGATGGCAAGAGATTGGTTTTTAAGGTTGGAACCTCATAATCTAATATTACAAAAAAGGTGCTATTTCAGAAATCCCTATATTAGATAAAACCACCACGATACCAAAAAAGTACATATAAAACAAAATAAAAAGGATATATGTAAGGCTGTAGAAATATTCAGGGTTTGTAATCGCTCTTGCATAAGTTTCTGTATTCTTTCTGCTTGTGGAGTTTTACCTTCGGAAACCACAGCGCTGTCAAACACTCTCGCAGCTATAGACTTAGCTTCTAAAATAGATTCATAGTCGCCGGATGCTGCCCTATCCATAGCAAGTTTAAGAGTTAACTTTGTTTTACTATCTTTTTTTCCGACTTGAAACTTGCCCAAGCGTTTTTCTGCGCTATCTAACGCTTTTTTTGCTTTTCTAATTACACTTTGTGCATCTTTATAAGCCTCCTTTTTCATCTCTTCATGTAGTTGCACAATTTCACTTCTAACCGGGTCAAAATTTCTCTCTCTTTCGGAAAGATAAAAATAAAAACTATTTTTCTCTATAACACTTCTTAAGGTAGGTAGAGTTTTTGCTTCACCAATAATTCCATAATATTGTAGCAAATCATACCACGCCTCCATATAACTTGGAGAGAGTTCAACCGCTTCGTTTAGTAATTTTATCGCATTTCCATAATCTTCTCTGCAATAATAAATCCGCCCTAGGAGGCGAAGAGAATAACTTTTGTAAAAATTATTTGGAGCATGGGGTAAACTCATTTCAAAATATTTCTTTGCATCACTAAACATTTTCATACGTAGGTGTGTTTCCCCTAATCCCACATATGTTCGATAGTCCAATGGGTTTGTCTCTATTGATTTTGAAAAGAACTTAACAGCTTCATCATAAACACTCCTTCTTCTCAGCTCTTCTCCCATTTGACGCCATTCATTTGCTTTTGTCTCGCCTGGCGTCTTCAATATCGCTGTTATTTCCCGTAATACTCCTGTTTGTTGTTGTAACTCCCAGCTAAGCTCGTCAAATCCCCATTCAATAACAGATGCAATTTCAGACATACCTCCCGCTAATAAATCAAATCCTTTTCTCTGAACATAAATCAAATCATCAATTTTTGAGATTTCATCTCGTTTCTCCAAAGAACGAATTTGATCTGATATTTTCTCACAAGACTTGCAAACATACTCATCCCCAGTGGTCATCTCATGTTTTGTTGAACAAGTCCAGCATCTTACCATATTTTTATTCTCCTCTATTGATTGTACCTAAAGTCCCTATACCCCGTACTTAAGAGCTTGTCCCATAATCCAATATTTTGCGAAATAGATTGCTTAATCGGGGTTATAAAGCCATATTTAGACCTCTTTTTGCTGGGGTTTCGAGTTGTGAGACTGCCTCTTACGCTCAAAGCCTGTACTTAAGCACGAGAGCCTATAACTTATTTTGTAAATATATTACTCATAATGTCTATAAAAACTTTTCTATTTTTCTCGTGGATTGGAGCGCTTTATTTGAAACACCGAAATACCGATACTTACCGTGACCAGAATAACGGAAGCCCCGAACACAACCAGTATTAAGTCACTTTTGCCCGGCAAGGGCACAGGCGTAGATTCGGGTGCCACAGGTTGCGCAGCAACCACAGGCGCTGCTGGCGCTGCTTTTTCCGCCAGAATAGTATATGTGAAGGTCCTGGATTGGTTACCGTATTTCGGCGTAATCGGTATAACAACGTCTTTGGCTCGCGATATAGGCTGCAGATCATCCGTACAGATATAGAAAATCTCCTCGGCATCGATATTGAAGTACTGGTGCGAGAGGATGTCACGTACCCCTTTGATGCCAGACCAGCTTTTCCAGAAGCAACGTTACATCATACATAGTATGCCTCCTTGTCGATGCGTCTTTTCAAGTAGTGATTCATACGCCGCCAGTAACGCACCAGATCAACTTTTGCTCCAAGAATCCTCTCCAGTTCCTCTTTGAGGCTTACCTTTCCAAACAGATCGGGTGCCATCTCAACAATCACGTCCACATCGCTGTTGTCAGCGGCTTCATCCCTTGCTACTGAGCCAAAAATCCCAAGCCGTGTGATGCCATATCGTTCCTCCAGTTCCTGCTTATGCCCCCTTAATACTTTCAGTGCCACCTCTCGTCTCATACGCCCACCGCCATAATTTTCATATTTAATTGCCGCTGCACGCCGATCATGCGATTTCGGGGGGTGTGGATGGCAAATGGCAGTACCACCTTGGAAACCTCGACAGTTTTACCGGTCCAGAGAAGCTCCACTTCCCGGCCATCATCAAACAATAAAAAACGGTACTTGCCCGACAGCGGCTTGTCTTGTTGTATCAGTTTAACAGCGTCCCTTTTCTCGTTATCAGTCAAGTCCATTAAACACTCCTCATTTCTTCTTACATTCAGCTATGCGCGTAAGGTATTTCAATGTGGATAAGTTTGTTATTCCTATAATAAACTTTTCTTTTCTCGTGGATTGGAACGCTTTATTTGCAACACCGAAATCCCAATAATTACCGTGATCTGAACAACGGTAGCCCCTAACACAACCATTAATAACTCATTTTTATGTATCTCTTCACTCCACCACAAAAATAGCCGGCTTAAGCGGAATAGCAAACCGCTTCTTACCCTTCGGATCATACGCCTCATTTATCTGTATTTCACAGCCGAACTCGTCCGTTAAATACTCCCTCTCACGTGCCAGAACCTCCGCTTCATCAAGCTCAAAATACAAAGTATTTTCTTTCTTTGGTAAAGCTTTCTTTTTTAAAGAAAGGTTTTTCATCACCTGCTTCACGAAATCCACGGTGCTCAAAAGATTGTCCTTTCTGATCTTCATCGCCTCTTTAATCTTATCCCTATCAGGTAAATCCTTTATTGCGCGGAATATCTCCCATTTCCAGTTTTCCGCAGTATATAGATAAATCTTACCGGGCTTGATTCTAGCTATCTTCAGTATCTCCTTTATATCGCCAATGAGCGCGACCAAATACGCCTCCTCGTGCTCCACACGATCATCAATAAACTCCACTTTTAGCTCCGGCAGTGTTTGCACCGATATAAACGAATCATGTAGCTTATGCCAAACCTCTTCACAGATATGCGGTACAATTGGCGATAGAATAATCAGCCAATCCTCCAGAATGTTCCGGACGATCCGTTTCCGTCTATCCGCGCTCTCCCTCTGCTCGTAATATCTTATATCGTTCAGTACATTGAACAGCATATTTATTCCCGCTTCACGTATTCTAAACGCATCAAACCGCTCAACTGATTCCTGCAACCGCCTGTAAAATTTAGATAGCAGCCAGCGATCGGTATGCGTGAACTCAGCCTCTTTTAGTGCTTCTACGTCAACACTACCCTCAAATAGCTCTGCCAACGTGTTAAATCGCTTCCTCAACGCTTCTGTATCCTGCTCACGCCAGTTGACTACGCTTGCGAAATCAGCATTAATAGCACAATAAAGCCGGTATATGTCCACGCCATAGAGTTCCGAGACATCAGCTAATGGAATCACATTCCCTTTGCTCTTCGACATCTTCCGTCCTTCTCGTATCATCAATTCATTCAGTGTGATAGCCTTCGGCCACTTACTTGCGTGAAATATCGCGGCGTGGTGCATCAAGAAGAAAACCAAATGGTTTGATAGGTGCGGTGGCGCAGTGTGCCGCAGGTCATTTGGATACCAGTATTCATACTCGTCCTTTATCCGTTTCAAAATCGTAGCGTCAACGTTTATCGCCTTTGACAATGCTTCGGCATCGCCGAGTCCTAAAAAGACATAATCGAAGAACGACTCAGTTAACGCATCCACGGGCAGTTGCCTTAGCAGGTGCGCTATGGTGTACATCGCCATGTAGATTGTAGAATCGCTCAGAGATTCAATTATCCAGCCCTTTTCAAAGGGGAACTCTGTGCCCAGACCCCTTTTCCGCGCACATGGTCTAAACGCTAACCAATCGATAATGTCATGCATATACGCCTTGTACTTGTCCGGATAGAAGGTCATCCCATCAACGAGTTTATGCCCCAAATCTTTCCACCATTTCGGTGTGTAATCTATAAACCACTGGTCTTGCAAGACCGCGACAATAACTTTACCGCCACCTCTCGTTACCGCCTTCCTCGAAGTCTCATAGAATACATCTGCTATCTTTTCACCCTTTAACCAATCCTTAACTGCATCCTTTATCGCTGCGATTTTAACACCCGCAAAATCGCCACAAACTTCGTTTAGTACACCGCGATAGAATTCATCTTTATAGATTCTCTGTGTGGCTTCTTCTAACCGCTCATCCGCCTGGTTTTCTATACCCATTTGCTCACAAATATCTTTCGCGGGCAT
This sequence comes from Candidatus Methanophagales archaeon, assembly GCA_030612835.1. Lineage (GTDB taxonomy): Archaea > Halobacteriota > Syntropharchaeia > Alkanophagales > Methanospirareceae > Methanophaga. The sequence continues at coordinate 4,423 of JAUWND010000034.1, forward strand.
TTCATACCCTTCTATGTCTATTATCCGTATTGGCGCTATCTCAACCCCTTCTGCACGTCTCAAATCCTCTAATGCGATATAATCATAGGGCGCATGTGCCGGAACAGAATAGACCACGCCAGTGCCTACATCCGCGTCAACGAAGCTCGCAGATAAAACAGGCACTTCCCTATCGTCTATGGGCGTCTTAACGTGCTTACCCAAGAAATATTCACCCGCTAGTTCTTCCATAGTTTCAATTTCTTCTCGCTGATAGCCTAATTTCTCTGCGGCTTCTCGTGATACAATCCAGAACTCGCCCCCCCCTACCTTTACCTTAACATATCGTGCCGCAGGATTGATCCAGAGGTTAGTAACGCCGAATATGGTTTCGGGACGTAGCGTTGCTGCTACCAGGTAAGAATCCATGTCAGAAAGTTTGAACTTTATGGTCGTATGTTCAATAGTCGTTACTTTCGTTATATCGCCATCTTCTATATCGTCCTCTCCAACTGCTGATTTGTCGTCAATAGAGTATGTAATAGGGTATTTCCCTTTCGTTATTACGCCCTTATCGTAAAGCTTTTTAAATTGCCATTCGATGAACTTGTTGTACATAGGCTCTGTGGTATTGAACTTCCTCCGCCAGTCTATAGAATACCCCATCCTCTTAAAGTCGTCTGAGATCCGATCGGCGAAGAAATGCGCAACGTTTTCCGGCTTACCAAAGCTGCTGACTATCTCTTTTACCTTTGCCGCACCTTCATATATCGCGATGTAATCGTTATATCGCGCCACGACCGTCTCTTCGCCTTTCGCAATACTATCGGCAATCGCTAAAATCGGCGTTCCGGTAACGTGGAACGCCATAGGGAATAGCACGTTATAACCTTGCAATCGCTTAAATCGCGCTATTATATCGCCTAACGTGTATGTTCTGCCATGACCTATGTGTAACGGTCCTGAGGTGTATGGGTACGGGACACTCAGAAAGAACTTTTTCACGCCCCCTATATCGGCATCAAAGATTTTGCGCTCTTCCCATCTGCGCTGCCATTTATCTTCTATCTCTTTGAAGTTCATCGCTGCCATTTTGTCCTTGTCTCTTTTTGTATGGGTTACTTATTTTTGCTGATATAATTAATTGTATTTGTATAGCGAAATAAAAAAACCACGAGATTACACGAGATTAACACAAGAACTCGGATTAATTAGGGTATAAAGTAGTTAATATAGTACAGGAAGAAAGTAAAAAAGATGGCAAAAGGAGTGGCAGAAGGCGGAGTAATAGCAAGAGAAGAAGAAGCATTCCCTCGATTCACTGGAGGTGAGCCTGATGAATTTATTGACGAAGCAAACAAGCTTTTAGAAAGAGGTGAGCGGACATCAATAGCACAAGCATGTGAGAAATTTTAAAAGGTTACAGAGGAAATAATCAAGATTTTAGCAGCAGAGCATTTACTTGTGGAATGGCGAGAGGCGGAAAAAATAGGTAGATGGAAAGCGCTTTTATTACATCGAGCCGCAGCTAAATTAGCGCGAATAGAAGGCGAGTTAATACGAGATGCCTGGTCTAATGCCTGGTACTTGCATACTTCTGGTTTTCATGAGAACCTATTAGATGCTGAAGAAGCTTCCAGCTATACGGGCAATATAAAAAATTTGGTGACGTGGTTCAATCGGCGAAATATTCATCGTTAGAGCATCAGGAACACCGTATCGCAATTAATCAAATAAGAAACAGTGCTGCAATAATCAAACCGGATTCAATGAGTGCGGCAATAAGAAGCAGCAGCAGAACCAGAATGAGATATGTTCTCAGGCCTTTTCGCAATTCATCTTTCAAATGCCGCTCTTCTTTCCGTTTCAAAACCTCTCGGCCCAGTTTCAAGCCAATTGCAGCACTGAGCAAAAAAGCAGGTATCTCAAACATCCCATGCGGCACTATAGCAAGAAAGACAATTAGACCCTCCTCCTGCGCGAACCAGCCGATCAAGCCACCATTGAGAATTACAGAAAAGAGTGGAAATAGACCTAATAGCGGCCCCAATATAATATCAAGGAAACAAGTGAAAGCGTTATTCAGAAATATCACAACGAAAAAAACCATAAAAATCAGCCATGCCGGGTAAATATCTGTAAAATCCTTTATGCCCCCACTAAGCTCCTCAATCCACTCTAAAGGCGCACTAAATACATCGCTTAGAACACCATTATAGCCAATAACAATAGCGCCAATAAATATAATGGAAACGAACAAGCAGTAGAACCTGAGCGAATAAAGATATTCCCGCAACGATATGTTATTGTCCATTTTTTAGGTGTATACATCTATTTAATTAATTAGATATAAGACTTAAACTTTTGTGCTAAATCTCTCGTCTCTGCCATATAATCTTTTCCAAGAACAACCTTTTCCAACTTGTATCTCACATCCGAAGCAGCAACATAAACCGCTAATTCTACCGCTCCACCTTTAGCTGTTGCATGCACGCCCACGGGAAGCGAGCACCCACCACCAATTACTTTTAATACCTCCTCTTCCACTTCCGCTTCTATCCTCGTCTCGGAATCGTCTATCTGCATTAAAATCTCACTCTCTTTCGACCCCCGCCTCGCAACCACAGCGATTATACCCTGTCTGGGCGAAGGCACAAAAGGGTCACGATCAAGCCGTTCATAGTCTATATCCATCTTCAGCCGCTCAAAGCCCGCTTCTGCGAGAATCACACTATCGTATTCGCCTCTTCTAAACTTCGCTATTCGCGTGTCCACATTGCCCCGGATGTCATTTATCGTTACTTTTACGCCTCTTTCGCCTACATAGTTCAAAAATTGATACCGCCGCCTCACACTTGAGGTCCCTATTATAGCTCCTTCTGGCATATCGTCTAATCTATACCGCGACACGAGCGCATCATAAGGCGAATCACGAGGCAAAACCGCTGACGTCTCTAACTCTTCCTCACGCTCTGATGGCATATCCTTCATGGAATGTACTGCGATGTCGATTTTACCATCCAAAAGCATCATATCGAGCTTTTTAACAAAAACGCCTATCGTTGGCATTTCATATAAGCCCCTGTCAGTCAGGACATCCCCTAAACTCTGTACTGTCTTTATCTCACATTCCACACCCAATTCGCTCAACTTTTCACAGACTTTTTCTGTCTGCACTATCGCCAGATTACTACCTCTCGTTCCTACAATCATTAGTTATAATATAATATTATTTCTCTGGTAATTCTTTTTTTTTCATCTGCGTTAATCAGTGTTAATCTGTGTCTAAAACGACGTGCTATAAGAGAACGTATATTGTGTCGCGGTTTGCAATTTTCGTCTCAATTTCCTTACATCGTCACGATAAATAAGTATTTCGTCACCGCCCACCTCTTCTTTTCCTAATATCCGTCTCACTATTTCACTATCCTGCTTTCCACGCACCTTCGCGATACCTCTACCATAGTCGGGCGTTAATTCTATGTATATCGGCAGTCGCAATTTAGCATAATCCTCTTTCGGGATCAGTTTCGCGATGAACGCCAGTTCTTCTCGTTTTATTCGATAAACTGTCTTATCTCTTCCCTGCACACCTGGTTTATCTTCCTTTAGCAACGTTAAAAGCGTCTTTCTTTCAACGGGCAAATGCTTATTTAGCGTTTGAACCATCTTCACGATATTTTTATCGTCAAATCCTGCCATCACCATCACCTGTTATTACACAATATGTGGGTAACCTTTATATAGAACTAAAAATGTACTTACAGCTAGTGATATAGAAATAATGGCACAATTAGGTGGAACACCAATATTAATATTGAAGGAAGGTAGTGAACGAACAAGAGGTAAGGACGCACAGAGCAGGAACATACTTGCAGCGAAGACCATTGCTGCTGCAATTAAGTCCACTCTCGGTCCAAAAGGGATGGACAAGATGTTAGTGGATTCGATGGGCGATGTTGTCATAACGAACGATGGGGCGACGATATTAAGAGAGATGGATATAGAGCACCCAGCGGCGAAGATGATGGTGGAGATAGCGAAGACACAAGACGAAGAGGTTGGAGATGGTACAACGAGCGCAGTCGTTCTTGCAGGCGAGTTGCTGAAGAAAGCGGAAGATCTTCTAGACCAGGAAGTGCATCCAACATTGATTGCAACCGGGTATAGATTAGCGGCTGAGAAAGCGTACGAAATCTTAAATGGGTTAGCATACGACATCACACCAAAAGATGAAGACTTGCTAAGAAAGATAGCAGCGACTTCTATGACCGGAAAAGGTGCTGAGGTTGCAAAGGATATGCTGACCGACCTTACAGTGGATGCGGTGAAAACGATAACGGAAAAAGGCGTGCATGAGATCGATATAGACCACATAAAGTTGGAGAAGAAGGTAGGCGGCAGCGCTGAAGATACAAAGTTGATAAGTGGTATGGTAATAGACAAGGAGCGCGTGCATCCGGGAATGCCGAAGAAGATTGAGGATGCAAAGATAGCACTAATAAATTCCGCTTTTGAGATAGAGAAGACCGAAGTGGATGCTAAAATAGAGATTACCGCACCCGATCAGCTAAAAGCGTTCCTGGACGAGGAGGAGAAGATGCTGAAGGATATGGTGGACAAGGTAACAGCGAGTGGCGCAAATGTACTTTTCTGTCAGAAAGGGATAGATGACCTGGCACAGCACTATTTGGCAAAGGCCGCTGTAATGGCTGTTCGAAGAGTAAAAGAGAGCGATATGAAGAAGTTGGCTAGTGCAACCGGTGGGAAGATATTGACGACGTTAGAGGAAGTTAGAGCAGACGACCTTGGAGGAGCCGGGCTGGTAGATGAACGTAAGATAAGCGGAGAAGAGATGATATTCGTGGAAGAATGCAAGAATCCGAAAGCTGTCTCCATACTACTGCGAGGCGGAACAGAGCATGTAGTGGACGAGTTAGAGCGCGGTATCCACGATGGGCTGAGAGTAGTAGCATGCGCACTGGAAGATGGCAAGTATGTAGCCGGGGGCGGGTCTGCCGAGATAGAACTGGCACTTAAGCTGCGTGATTATGCTGCAAGTGTAGGTGGCAGAGAACAACTGGCGATACAGGCGTTTGCAGATGCTCTCGAAGTCATTCCAAGGGCGCTTGCTGAGAACGCCGGCTTAGATCCCATAGATATGCTCGTGGCACTTAGGTCTGCACATGAGAAGGGTGAGAAGACTGCCGGCTTAGACGTGTTCAAGGGCGAACCAACGGACATGAAAAAAGCGGGTGTTATCGAGCCTTTACGGGTGAAGACACAAGCTATTAGCTCTGGAACGGAGTCAGCAACGATGATTTTGCGTATAGACGATGTAATAGCATCGAGTTCGGCTGGTATGCCTCCAGGAATGGAAGGGGAATATTAATTTTTTTCCCTCTTTATTTTTTATTTTTATGATTCTAAATAAGGGAAGGTAGCGTAAAAAATGGGTCGAATAATAGGTATTGATCTCGGAACGACGAACTCAGAAGCGGCTTTTGTTGATGAAAGTGGTGATGCAAAGATAATACCAAGTGCGGAAGGCAGTGCATACGGTGGGAAGATGTTCCCATCGGTGGTTGCATTCACAAAGGATGGCCAGCGGTTAGTAGGCGTAGCCGCAAAGAGACAGGCGGTGGTTAATCCCGAAGGTACTGTAAGAGAAGCGAAGAGGCGGATGGGGAGTCCCGAGAAGATATATGTGAAGACAGTGGACAAGAATTTTACACCGCAAGAGATCTCATCAATGATATTGCAAAAGATAAAAGCAGATTCAGAGGCATATTTGGGTGAGGCTGTGGATGCGGCCGTTATCACCGTGCCTGCCTATTTTGATGACAATCAAAGGCAGGCGACCAAGGATGCCGGTGAGATCGCAGGTTTTGAGGTAAAACGGATAATAAACGAGCCTACTGCGGCGGCAATGGCTTACGGGCTTGGAAAAGGTGGAGAATATAAGGTTGCAGTCCTCGACTTTGGTGGTGGTACTTTTGATGTTACTATCATGGACGTAGGCGAAGGTGTATTTGAAGTCCTTTCTACAAGCGGTGATACTCTTCTGGGTGGAACAGATATGGACACGGCCGTGATAGAATGGTTAATAAAGGGATTTAAGGATAAGGAAGGGGTGGATTTGAGTGACGACCTTACGGCGACACAGCGAATACGAGACGAAGCGGAACGAGCGAAGATAGAACTCAGTTCTTCTGTTTCTACTACTATTAATTTGCCTTTCATTGCCGTTGTGGGTGGCGAGCCGAAACATCTTGAGGTGACGCTCACGAGGGCTAAATTAGAAGAACTTGCAGAGCCGACACTGAAAAGGCTCGAGCCACCTATAAGAAGCGCGTTATGTGATGCAAAGCTATCGCCTGGAGACATAGATAAGATACTCCTTATCGGCGGACCCACGAGGATGCCGATAGTGAAAGAGCGATTTGAACGGATACTGGGTAAAAAAACGGAAGGCGGTGTTGATCCCATGCAATCGGTCGCCAGGGGTGCTGCGGTACAGGCAGGTATCCTTAGCGGAGAGGTAAAGGAAGAGATAGTTCTGCTTGATGTTACGCCCCTTACGCTTAGTATTGAGACCCTGGGTGGTGTTGCAACTACATTGATAGAGAGAAACACAACGATACCAACGAAGAAATCACAGGTATTCACGACTGCCGCAGAGAATCAGACGAGCGTGGAGATTCATGTCGCGCAGGGCGAGCGGCCGATGGCTGTGGATAACACCTCGCTAGGTAGATTCCATTTAGAGGGTATCCCACCGGCACCACGTGGTATTCCTCAGATCGAGGTTACATTTGATATTGATACAAACGGGATTTTGAACGTCATGGCAAAGGATATGGGTACGGGAAAAGAAGCATCTATACGTATAACCGCGTCAACAAAACTCGCCAAAGATGATATAGACCAAATGGTGAAAGAGAGTGAGAAATACAGCGAGGAGGATAAAAAGAGAAAGGAAGAGGTAGAACTCGTAAATCAAGCGGATTCGCTCGTTTACACCTCCGAGAAGACGATAAGTGAGCTTGGCGATAAGATAAGTAAAGAGCAGAAAGAGAATGTAGAGCGTGCTAAGGATAAGCTGAAAGAGTCGCTAAAGGCACATGACATGGCAAAGATAAAAACGGATTTGGATGAGTTGACGAAAGCACTGCACGAGGGTTCTGCTGGGGTGTATCAGGAGGCGCAGAAGATGGCTGCTGAGGAAGCGGCTAAGCAAGAGGGAGAAGAGAGAGGAAAAGAAGAGAAGAAGGGAGAGGGCGAAGGCGATTACGTTGATGTCGATTATGATGTGACGGGAGAGGAAGAGAAGAAGTGATTTTCTCTCTTCTCCTAAAGAACTTGCACAATGCAATGAGGGGAGGTAAATCATAAATCCTACGCTCTAAACAATTTCAAAATCCAAAAACCCGATATTGACCATTTACGTCACCCAAGCGTATCAAGGTCAAAACTCATACCATCTCTCGCTGCTATTACTGCCACACCAGTCTCGTCACTCAACTGCTTCGCTATTGCCCAAGGCTTATTTCTCAACATGGTCATCCCGAAATGCGTAAGTATTGCAACTCTTGGCCGCTTCGTGGCTATAATCTTTTTCGCATCTGCCACGCATAGATGATCCACTCCCTCTCGCCTTTGATACATCACTACGTTCAGCACGAGCGCTTTACCATCGTAATAATTCTCTAAACCATTGAAATAGCGTGTATCCGCAATAAAGGACACTTTAGTCTCTTCTTCGTCTTTTAGCCCTATGTTCAGCCCATACGTTTCCACACCATGCACATGCCTTTTAGGTGTATTTATCATGATTTCACCAACGGTATAGGTACCACCTTCCTTTAGCACTTCTATCCGTTCCAAAAGCCCTTTATAATGGTTCAAGACAACCGCATCGCCTTCGTCTGTTAGGGCATCGTTTGGACAGAGGAGCACCCCTCTGTGCTTGAATCCGCCCTTTGTCATCGCTTCTATCATCACGTTTACGTCATTGGAATGGTCTAAATGCTTATGCGTCAGGACAATAGCATGCAGCTTAGCTGGGTTGAGCTTCGGCTTACTGGACGCAAATCGTACTAGCGTGCCGGGACCCGGGTCTATAAGGATATTTGTACCGTTTAAGCTAAGAACAGTGCCAGCAGAAGATCGAAATTGCGTTATCATTACGAATCGGGCACCAGCAGTACCTAAAAACATTATTTCATCCTTTTCTTCGCCTGTCATTTCGATTTTTGTTTTCTTATTGTATATAAAGTATAACTTCCACCTATAAATTTAATTTAGGACGCAGATTTACACGGATTTACACGGCACAATCGAAAAAACCAGTGATTTATCAACGCGGAGATCGCAGAGGGCGCAGAGTTTAAGTGTGTTCCAAACTCCGCTTGGTTTTTCTAATCTCTCTGCGTTCTCTGCGCGCTCTGCGGTAAAATTAGGGGGTATGGTGATTTCACTAGAAAAATCGATTGTGCCATTTACACGGATTTAATTTCTTCTGCGTTAATCTGCGTTAATCCGTGTCAATAATTAATTTTAGTTAGATATTATGCTTTCTCATTTTATCAAACCCACGGTGCAAGCCTAATTCACTTGCAATCTCTATTACATCCTGGTATTCACCCATATTTATACCTCTGTTCAGTTCCTTATACTCGTACGCCTTATACATAGGCCTATATTGCAACATTATGTTCACATACGATTCCGTTGATATTTCGGTAGCAATAAACTTAAGAACCTCTGCGGAGCCTGCTAACCCGTTTGGAAGCACTAAATGCCGTATCAGTAACCCTTGCCATGCTACTCCATCCACTTTTAAATCGCCTACCTGACGGTGCATCTCCTTTACCGCTTCTTTACAGACCGTGAAATAATCGGGTGCATTGGAGTATCTCTCGCCACTTTCCACATCGCCATACTTTATGTCGGGCATGTACATATCGACGATACCATCTAGCAACTCAATGGTGCTTTTTGCCTCGTATCCGCCACAATTGTAAACGATAGGGATCTGAAGCCCCTTTTCTATTGCTATTCTCAGCGCTTTCACGATCTGCGGCGTGTAATGCGTAGGAGTGACGAAATTTATGTTATGACAACTGCTCTTTTGCAGATTGAGCATGTGAATCGCAAGTTCTTCCTCCGTCATCCTCTGTCCATATCCTAAGTGGCTTATGTCATAGTTTTGGCAGTAAACGCAGCCAAGGTTACAGTTAGTAAAGAATATCGTTCCCGAGCCATAAGTCCCAACTAACACATCCTCTTCTCCAAAATGTGGCTGCACGCCGGATACCACCAAATTTTTATCTGATTTGCAATATCCCTTCTCGCCCCTGTTTCGATTAACGCCACATTCCCTTGGACATAGTTTACACTCGTTTAGCATATCCTCAAGCTTCTCTATCCGTTCTTCAAGCTCGCCTCTTTCGTATGTCGCAATATATGCTGGCATGTTTACTAAACATAACGAATATTATTTACTTTTTCATGGACACAATACCTACAAACGGGGCCATTTGAGTGATTGTTATTGGCATGTAGTCAATAACAAAATTTCCAAATAAATTCTATTAGCAACATCTTTCAGCCATTATATTTCCCTAATTTCTTGTTGTATACTGGTGGTAGCGTATCCGGCCAAGAGATAACCTGGAATCTTGGCTCTATGGGTTCTGGAGCTTCAACCACGATCCATCTGGTTGCACACATAGACGTGGGGCCTGCGGGGACGCTAACAAATAATGTGCTTGCGACAGGAACTCCTAAAGATTCAATGTGTGACGACGTTATGGATAGCGATACGGCGGACGTGACACGCCTCTTCAACCCGGGCATAAGCATAGTAAAGACCGCTTCTCTTACTGGTTCATGTCCGGGTTCTGATCCGCTGGCGGTGAACATCGGCGATACGGTCACGTATTGTTTTAACGTCACCAATACGGGCGATGTCAACCTAATCGGGGTCACGGTTAACGATGACATCTACGGACCTGTGACGCTTGGAACAACCACATTGGCTCCGGGCGAAACAACAGAAGGAACGCTAACGCATGTAGTGGTGGAGTCAGATGCACCTTCGGTCACCAATATAGCAACGGCCACGGGAACAGATCCTCTTGGTGGTACGGTTACCGATACCGATCCATGCACGATAAATGTGGCACTAGCGCCGGATATTGAGGTGAATAAGACCGCCTCTCTTACTGGTTCATGTCCGGGATCAGACCCTCTGGCTGTTAGCATCGGCGATACGGTAACTTATTGTTTTAACGTCACCAATACGGGCGATGTCACACTGACCAGTGTCACGGTTAATGATGACATCCACGGTCCTGTGTCGCTTGGAACGACCACGTTGGCTCCGGGCGAAACAACAGGAGGAACGGTAACGCATATAGTTACGGAATCGGATGTTCCGTCGGTCACGAACACAGCAACAGCAACGGGAACCGATCCTCTTGGTGGCACAGTTATCGATACCGACCCATGCACGATAAATGTGGCACTATGGCCAGATATTGAGGTGGTAAAGACTGCTTCTCTTACTGGTTCATGTCCGGGATCAGACCCTCTGGCTGTTAACATCGGCGATACTGTCACTTATTGTTTTAACGTCACCAATACGGGTGATGTCTCACTGACCAGTGTCACGGTTAACGATGACATCTACGGTCCTGTTACGCTTGGAACAACCTCGTTGGCTCCTGGCGAATCAACAGAAGGAACGGTAACGCATATAGTTACGGAATCAGATGCACCTTCGGTCACCGATATAGCAACGGCAACGGCAACCGATCCTCTTGGTGGTACTGTTACCGATACCGATGATTGCACCATCGATATGACGATAGCACCAGGAATCGAAGTGGTAAAGACCGCGTCTTTGACTGGCACATGTCCGGGCTCTGACCCGCTGGCGGTGAACATCGGCGATACTGTCACTTATTGTTTTAACGTTACCAATACGGGTGATGTCACCTTAACTGGGGTTACGGTTAACGATGACATTTACGGTGCAGTGACGCTTGGAACAACCACGTTGGCTCCGGGCGAAGGAACAGAAGGAACGATAACGCATGTTGTTGTGGAGTTAGATGCACCTTCGGTCACAGATACCGCCACGGCAATGGGAACGCCACCAGTAGGAGCAGAAGTTACCGATATAGATGACTGCACCATCGATGTTGCAATAGCGCCAGATATTGAGGTGGTAAAGACCGCGTCTTTGACTGGTACATGTCCGGGCTCTGACCCTCTGGCGGTGAACATCGGCAATAGTGTCACTTATTGTTTTAACGTTACCAATACGGGTGATGTGACACTGACAAATGTGGCTGTTAACGATGACGTCTACGGTCCTGTTACTAACCTTGATAAAACAACATTGGCACCTGGAGAGTCAGCACATGGCACGATAACCCATGTTGTTGTAGAGTCAGATGAACCTTCAGTCACTGACATCGCAACGGCAACTGGAACAGATCCTCTTAGCGGCACGGTTACCGATACCGACGACTGTACGATAAATGTAGCAATTGCGCCAGGAATCGAGGTCATTAAGACCGCTTCTCTTACTGGTTCATGTCCAGGCTCTGATCCTCTGGCTGTTAGCATCGGCAATACGGTAACTTATTGTTTTAACGTCTCCAATACGGGCGATGTCACACTGACAAGTGTCACTGTTAACGATGACATCTACGGACCTGTGACGCTTGGAACGGCCACGTTGGCTCCGGGCGAAACAACAGAAGGAACGGTAACGCATATAGTTACGGAATCGGATGTTCCGTCTGTGACGAACATAGCAACAGTAAATGCTACGGATATTGATAATAATCGCGTAAGCGATACCGATGACTGCTCGATAACCGTAGAGCCTTCTCCTTGTTTCATAGCAACAGCGGCCTATGGGACGGCTTTGCACGAAGACATCAATGTTTTACGTGAGTTCCGAGATGAATATCTAGTGACGAACCCAGCCGGAAGAGTATTTGTTAAGATTTATTATACTACGAGTCCACCGGTTGCTGCTATGATAAGGAATAATGAAGGACTTAGCACCTCTGTAAGGGAGGGCTTTGTTAAACCGTTGGTCCATATTACGAGGCGGTTTGTAAAAGGTGGGGGCCAAAACGGGTAAAAAAAAGTATTCGTATAGCTAGCTAAAAAAACCACGAGATTTTACAAGATTAACACAACACTTTTTCTTTTTTACAAAAAGAAAATTTAGCCTGTGCTAAAAGAAAAACACAAATGTTCTTTTGGTAAAGCTTTTCTTTTTAAGAAAAGGTTTGTGGAAATCTGTGTAATCTCGTGGTTATAAAAAGGAGCTAAAAGATAATAAATCCTTAGTTGCCTTTCTCACGGCACCTTCTGAATTATACATCTGCTTCCAGCCCAATTTATTTAGTTTTGACGCATCAAGCGACATAACAGGCACATCGCCTTTCCAGCCCCTTTTACCGCCGGTGAATTTGAAATTGGGCGTGGTGTGCAACTCTTCACACACAATCTCTGCAATTCGCATCACGCTTATCATGTCATCTGATCCGATATTGAAGATATTTACCTTTTTATTAGCTTCCGGTTTTGAACTTATGCCCGCAAGCATGGCGTCTATGCAATCATCCACGTAGATATATGATTTCGTTTGTTTGCCATCACCTAAGATTTCCAACTCGTTCGGATTGGCTCGAATCTTATTGATGAAATCATAAATTACACCGTGCGAGGACCGTCTGCCTATAACATTCGCAAACCGATATAACCAGGCTTGCATCTCAAAGGTATGGCAGTAAGAAGCGATAAAAGCTTCGCCGGCAAGTTTCGAGGCGCCATACAGCGAGATGGGAATAGTTGGATATTCTTCCGGGGTGGGCAGTATATGCGCCTCACCGTAAACGGTGGAAGTGGAAGTGAAGAGAATTTTTGGCACTTCTTTTCGCCTCATTGCTTCCAGCACATTATAGGTTGCAATTACATTTTGCTCTAAATGAACTCTTGTATCTTCTGCACCTAGCCGCACCTCGGGATTCGCAGCAAGGTGCCAAACCGCATCAACACCGTCAAAAAAGGCGGTTATATCGCTATGTAAGAGGTCTAGCTTATGAAACCTGAAATTTTCGTTGCCTATATGCGGGTTTATGAATTCCTCGTTCCCGGAGCTTAAGTTGTCCAGGACTAAAATCTCATGTCCCGCGTCTAGTAACCTATCAACCAGATGTGAACCTATGAATCCCGCTCCACCGGTAACAATTATTTTCATTTTCTCCTGGCTATAGGATAAGTCCCGAGAATTTTCAACATTGCCGCTTTCTTTTCCACGCCTTCTAACGCTTCTTTTATCTTCGCTTCTTCTAAGTGCCCTTCGCAATCGATATAGAACATGTAATCGCCCAATGCGCGCTTGGAAGGTCGCGACTCGATCTTCGTAAGGTTTAGTCCACGCAGAGCGAATTCGCCTAATACCTCGTATAAAGCTCCTGGACGCTCTTTTACATATAACAGTATCGAGGTCTTGTCCTTGCCAGTAGGTGCGGCTTTAATACCGGACGAAGAAAGCACGACAAATCTCGTAACGCTATCCTTGTCCTGCACGTCTTCCGCTAATATATTAACACCGTACATCTTCGCTGCTTCTGCGGAAGCCAATGCCGCTATTTCTTCTGATTCCGCCGCCAGCTTCGCGGCACTTGCCGTGCTGTCCACTGATTTCAGCGCAACACCCTTCAATCGTTCCCGTATAAATTGCTTACATTGTGCTAATGCATGATGATGAGAAACTATCTTTTTTATTTCTGGGAAAGAGCCATTGAAGAGTAAGCAAATCCTTATTGGCACTAAAACTTCACCTACTATTTGCATCTCGTCTGCATTCTCGCTCGAAAGCACATCTAACGTATCGCCTACTGACCCCTCTAAGGAATTCTCTATGGGTACAATCCCATAATTCACCTCTTTTTTTACTATGCTCTCGGAAACGTCAAATATCGTCTCATAATATTTTATTGCAAAGTTATCAATTCTACCGCCATCTTTTAGCCATCGCATTGCGGCTGTTTCCGAAAACGTCCCTTCTGGTCCTAATATGCCTATCTCCATTTACTCTTTACATCCTCTTCATTTTATATAAGCTTTAGTTATTATGTTATATTACGCCTTGGTAGCATAGGGGCTAATGCGCCACCTTGGTAAGGTGGAGACCGCGGGTCCGAATCCCGCCCAGGGCTTGTCAAATGCAAAAATGTTTTTTATTGATCACACTCGCTAAGGAAATACAGAGGCGAGAATAATAATGATACGACACATCACATCAGAGGCGATGGCTGCTTTAGATGAGAACTGCAAATTCTATGGGCTGATACCGTTACAGCTAATGGAAAACGCAGGTGCTAATGTTGCAAACGAGATAAAGAAGCGGTTTACAAGCGAAGGAACGAGCGTAACGATAGTGGCGGGTAAGGGCAATAACGGCGGCGATGCCTTTGCGGCTGCACGGCATTTGCACGGTTTTGACGTGAAAATCGTATTGCTTGGCCGTTCAAAAGATCTGAGAACAGAAGAGACGAGTAGAAACATGCGCATTTTAAAAGAAAACGGTTTTGACATTACAGAGATAACAGACTCTTCAGAACTCAAAACGCTATCCAGGTCAGAGGTGATAATAGATGCGATCTTCGGTACCGGTATAAGCGGTAAAATACGAGAGCCCGAAGCAACTGCTATTGATTTGATAAATGATACTAGCGCCTTCGTTGTTGCGGTGGACGTACCCTCTGGATTAGATCCCGATACAGGCGAAGCGGAAAAGGCTGTTCGAGCTGATCTCACTGTCACGTTCCACAGTGCGAAAAGGGGTTTATTAAATGCTAAGGAATACGTTGGTGAATTGGTGGTTGCAGGCATAGGCATTCCCGATGGGATGGAGCGATTAGCAGGTCCTGGCGATGTGCGGATAGTAGCGAAGAGGAAAGCAAGCAGCCATAAAGGTGATAACGGTAGGGTGTTGATAGTAGGCGGTGGCCCTTTTTTTGGCGCGCCCACCTTGGCAGCTCTTGCTGCACTGCATGCGGGTGCCGATTGGGTGACAATAGCAGCACCTAAAAGCGTATCTTCCATTATCGCGTCCATATCGCCTAATTTGATCGTCCAACCACTTTCTTCTGGGATATTGGTAGAGAAGGACGTGCCAGTGGTATCAAACTTGATAAAGCGGCATGATGTGGTGGTGATAGGCATGGGCCTGGGCGCAGAAGAAGCGACAAAAAAGGCGGTAGGAATGATAATCGAAGCTGCTAAGAACGTGGTTGTGGATGCGGATGGTTTTTACGGGTTGCAGTTGCCGCTGAAAGATAAGCACGTTATCGTAACACCACATGCAGGCGAATTATCGAAGATTGGTGGTTTGGAAGGGCGCGTAGAAGTGCCTCCGGAAGCCAATACGGAAGAGCGGATAGAGTTTGTAAAGGAGTTTTCAAAACTGAACAAGGTTATTACTTTGATGAAGGGTCCTACGGACATTATATCAGACGGTGTTAGAGTAAAGCTAACCCGAAGAGGAAATGCGGGGATGACCGTTGGTGGCACGGGCGATGTGCTGGCGGGCATAACAGGTGCTTTCTTTGCTATCGCTTCCGATCCGTTCAAAGCGGCAACTGCTGCTGCATTTGTTAATGGCGCTGCGGGTGACATTGCATTTGCGGATAAAGGGTATGGGTTGCTTGCTACAGACGTAGTGGAAAATATCACGCGAGTTATGAAAGATTTTGGGTAAAAAACCACGAGATTCCACAAGATTAACACAAGAAAATGATGCAGGATACAGGATACAAGTTTGACTTGCATCTTGCATCTTCACAAATTCTCGTGAAATCTGTGTAATCTTGTGGTTAACTTTTATTCTCTTCCCGATAATCATCCAAAGTCCGTCTTTTTAGCGTACCATCCGGGAATACCGTTATCCAGCTCCGTTTTACCGCTATCTTCCGTTCTCGCACACAACTCTTACCTATCACCGAATTTTTCATATATTTAGCAACAATCGAATATGCACGCTCCATCTCCTCCGGATCTGGATTCCGTGATATCTTCTCGTAACTCAATTCCGCTCGGAATCTATTTATTCGGTAATCTATCTCATCATTTGTGTCTAGTTCCGCTAAGAACTTCGCTATCTGCTCTATTTCGCGGTCATCTACAATTCCCGGTATGTACACGGTATTCACTACGAGCTTTACCTTACCATACGCATTCCTTATGTTCTCCAATACACGTTTATTTGAATATCCCGTGTACCATTCATGCAGTTTTTCACTCCATGCCTTCAAATCAAAAGTAACCTCTGTTAAACCCGCCGCTATTAGCTCTTCTAAGTACGCATCGTCCAAAAGAAACCCATTCGTGTCAAGCACTATCCATCCAACAAATTCCTTTAACTGCGATACCAAATCTACGAGGTAATGCCTGTTTAGCGTAGGTTCGCCACCCGTTATTACCACTTCTTCCAGTGCGCTATAACATCCGCTTGCTGAGTCCTTCACCAGGCTTATTAACTGTTCAACTGTCATCTGCTCGCCTATTGGATTACGAGCGAGGCTAAAACAGCCTTTACATTTGAAGTTGCAGCCCGAAAGTGTAATCCAAACACGCGGTTTTAGCTCTGACAGCGTTATAAAAGGAACATATCTGTTCATATCACATCCTCTCGTTGGTTTTTATTCCCGTTATGCCGTATTTATCTTTGTATATAAAGTAGAACTTCTACTTATTTGCTATTAGGCCATATGACCTCCTCTGCATAAGTCCTATAGACATACGACATAAAAAGCATTCCGGATTGAGAGGAGGCGAAAAGAATGAAAGGAAATAAAACTGCATCTGAGAGGTTAAATGCAAAAACGC